>NZ_BHGL01000006.1:300000-477379 GCF_003864975.1 Sulfuriferula thiophila | reverse complement strand
ATGTTGGTCTGGAATGCGATACCGTCAATCACTCCGATAATATCAGCGATCTTGCGTGCCGATTCGTTAATGGCGCCCATAGTTGCCACCACTTCCGATACAACTGCGCCGCCTTTAACAGCCACTTCCGAAGCAGTTCCGGCCAACTGATTAGCCTGACGCGCATTATCCGCATTCTGCTTGACCGTGGAGGTAAGCTCCTCCATTGCTGACGCCGTTTCTTCCAGCGAGCCTGCCTGTGCTTCAGTACGATTGGACAGATCCAGATTGCCCGCAGCAATCTCACTGGATGCCGAGGCTATCGTCTCTGTACCTACACGAACCTCGCCGACTATATGGGCCAGGCTGACATTCATATCTTTCAGCGCATTCAGTACATCACCAATTTCATCCTGGTGAATCACTGTAACATCGGAACGTAAATCACCATCCGCAACACGGCGCGCCACTTCTACTGCATGATGCAATGGCACGGTAATACTCCGGATCAGCAGCCAACCGGTTATGATGGCCATGATGACGCCAAGGGAAAGTATCGCAATCAGGAAATAAGTCATCTGTGCAATGTTTTCCCTCACCAGCACCCGATTTTTCTCCGCCCGTTTTGTCAGATACTCCACAAGTGCTTTTGAATTTGCATCACTTTTAGTATAGAGCGGGTTAATCACTTTCACCGTACGACCTGCTGCCTCTTCCCATTGATTTGCCTGGATATCTGCAACAACTTGTTTGATAGCTTCGGTACCCATGTTATTTGATTCGGTTAACCAGTTATCAAAAAGCTGCTTCTCCTCAGGATCAGATATCCCAGCCTGATACGCATCAGCCTTCTCCTTGAGGATTTTGTTACTGGCCTCAATACTTTTAATATGCTTAGTCACAGGATGGTCATGCATCTTTGATACACTGAACGTAGGGTCATGCTGTATTGCGCGCAACAACTCGCTGCGGTTAAATTCCATACGGTATTTAATACGCACAATGTCAGCTTCAGCGCTTTTGTCTTTTAATGTAAGACTTTCCAGAAGATACACATTGTGTTTTGCGGTATAAATACCTAAACCACCAACAAACAAAAGCAGCAAAGCATTCATTGTAAATGCTGCAATCAAGCGATTTTTAATACTGATTCGACTAAACATGATGTCTCCTTATTTATATTATTTATTCTTTACAACCTGACAACTGCAATCATGCAGCCATCTCGTCAGTTAAACCCATTTCAGCACTAGACATCAGCTTATCAATATCCACTAGAATCAACATGCGCTGCTCTACGGTACCCAGCCCAATCAGATAAGTAGTATCAAGCGCACTGGTCATGGCTGGCGCTGGTTTGATTTGTTCTGGATTCAGCGTAATCACATCGGATACGCTATCCACTACCATACCAACCACACGACCGCCAATATTCAGAATGATCACCACCGTCAAGTTATCGTAATTCGCGTCACCCAGATTAAACTTAATCCGCATATCCACAATAGGCACTATCAAACCACGCAAGTTGATGACCCCTTTGATAAACTCTGGCGCATTCGCAATTCTCGTCGGACTTTCATAACCGCGAATTTCCTGCACTTTCAGAATATCGATACCATATTCTTCCGCACCCAGAGTAAACGCAAGGAACTCATGCCCCGTAGACTCCTCAGAATTACCATTCATGTGCATAGTATTTTGCATGATTTACCTCTTAAACTTTAAACGATTTATCCAAGTGAACGCATAATTGCTGACACATCCACAATCAACGATACGCCACCATCACCCAATATTGTTGCCCCGGATATCCCCGGCACTTTACGGAAATTGGACTCCAGATTTTTAACGACAACCTGTTGCTGCCCTACCAGGCTATCAACGAACAAGGCCGCTTTTTTGCCATCCATACCCAAAATCACCACAATACCCTCTGAAGGCTCCGTATAGCGTGGGTTTATGGAGAATTGCTCATAAAGATAAATCAATGGCAGGTATTCTTCACGCACTTTAATCAGTCTACCCTGCCCCGCAACTTCCTTGAGTTCTGTCGTTGCTGGCTGCAACGATTCAACTACATAGGCAAGCGGCACAATGTATACCTCCTCACCAACCTTGACCGACATTCCGTCCAATATAGCCAGGGTCAAGGGTAATGATATCCGCATAGTAGAACCAAATCCACGCGCAGAGCGAATTTCCACTGAGCCGCCCATCGCAGTGATGTTGCGTTTAACCACGTCCATCCCCACGCCTCGACCAGAAATATCGGTGACAGCTTCGGCTGTTGAGAATCCAGGAGCAAAGATCAGTTGCCAGACATCTTCATCGGGCATGTTATCAGCGACGGGAATACCCTGCTGCTGAGCCTTATCCAGAATACGCTCCCGATTAAGTCCAGCACCATCATCACTGACCTCAATCACGATATTTCCACCCTGATGAGATGCTGCAAGGGTTAACCTGCCCGCCTCAGATTTACCCGCTGCCCGGCGCACTTCCGGTAACTCGATACCATGATCCACGCTGTTCCGCACCAAATGCGTCAACGGATCAACAATACGCTCTATCAAGCCTTTATCCAGTTCCGTGGCTGCACCCTGAGTAACAAAATCAATTTTCTTGCCCAGCTTACCCGCCAGATCGCGCACCATGCGCGGAAAGCGCGAAAACACATAATCCATAGGCATCATGCGTATCGACATCACTGACTCTTGCAAATCATGGGTATTGCGTGTCAGTTGGCCGACACTGTTTAACAGACCTTCGTGCAACATCGGATCCAGACTGCCTATACGCTGTTCAATCATTGCCTGGGTAATTACCAGCTCGCCAACCAGGTTAATTAGCTGATCCACTTTTTCAATGCTAACCCGGATGGAGCTCGATTCAGCATTGTTTGATCCCGATTTTTCATGGTCACGCTTAGTATTTTTCTTGTCTGCCACTTCGCCTGACGCCATCGCTGATTGGGCCAACATTTCATTTTGCGCGGCGGCAGATTCTTTCGCTGCTATTTCAGTCAGCATGGGCTCAAAAAAACCATAGCCTGGATCTTCAACTACAGGTGCGGCTAGCACTGCGGCAGGTGTGATATCAGTGATTTTTAATGCATTGGCATCCATAATAAACGAACAAATAGCGACGATATCGTCTGCACTACTCTCAGTATCCAACTCGAACACTACGCGCTGATCATCCAGGCGAGACTGAGTAATATTCCCTAACAAACCTAGCTCACTGGCCAGGGCATCAATATCTCGCTGAGGTGTCTCGGGCAGTTCGACACGAAAATGATGCATGTTCGCAGATGACGAAAGTGCTGTGTCAGCCAGCGCAGGCACCGGCTCAACCATTGCTGTTTTTTGCCCTGCCTGAGATGTGCCAACATTCGTAGCACCTAATGCAGACAATGCATTCAAACGCTTGCTGATCTGCTCAACAGCCACATGATCAACTTCACTGCCATTTTTATGACCATTGATTAACATTTCCAGCACATCTTTCGCGGCCAGAAATGCATCAACATGCTCTGCCGTTAAGGCTATTTCGCCCTTACGAATACGATCCAGCAAGGACTCCAGAACGTGGGTCACTTCCGTAATATCGTTAAACCCAAATGTTGCGGCACCGCCCTTTATGGAATGGGCTGTGCGGAAAATGGCATCCAGGTCTTCTGAGTCCGGTGAGGCTATGTCGACATCCAGCAACAGCCTTTCTTTTTCTGCCAGCAGCTCTGCAGCTTCGTCAAAAAACACCTGGTAAAACTGACTCATATCTACCGTCATTGCCAACTCCCTAAATTGCTTATTACGAACTTTATTACTTGTGGGATTTCTAAAGATTTATTATTTTTGCACAAAGACACTGCCTTTTACCTGATTTCCATAAGGTAAAATTCGATGCAAATTAAATGAAAATAAATTTCAGAGTCAGGCTAAAATCACCCAATTACTTTTTTAACCACGTCAGTCAGTCGCTGTGGATCAAACGGCTTCACCAACCAGCCCGTTGCACCTGCTGCACGTCCCTGAGATTTCATTTCATCACTGGATTCCGTCGTCAGCATCAGAATCGGCACCTTTTGGTAGTTGGACATGCCGCGTAGCATCTTGATTAGCGTCAAGCCATCCATGCGCGGCATATTCTGGTCAGTAAGCACCAAATCGAATGTTTGCTGTTTAGCTTTATTTAAACCATCCTGACCATCAACGGCCTCTGTCACATCGTATCCAGCTGCTTTTAGACTAAAGCTCACCATCTGCCGAAGCGAGCCTGAATCATCAACTGCTAATATGGTCTTGGCCATCATATTCCTCTTTTTACTTTATATACTCACAAACGCAACAATTGCTAAGCGTTGCGTGATTTAAAACAATTCTATATCGCCACTTTCAAGATGGCGCTGCGACACAATTTTGCGTGACAGATCATCAAAAACCAACTGCTGTCGTTCAAGGTCAGTATTCATATTATTGAGAATTTCCACAATAACAGCATCTTCAGCGACCGCGGGTATTTGACGATCAGACCGGTCCATAACCGCAAAAACATCGTGGAGTTCAGCGATGTGTTTAGTCATTTTGTTGATAAGCTGACTGGTCATGTCCTGAAACTGCAGTCCCGTAACGGCTGCATTGATATGCTGGTTGATTTCTGTTTGAAGTGTCGCCAACTGATCAGCCAGCCCGGCATCGGGTATGTTCGTTGTTAAGTTTTGATACGATGTCAAGCCTTGGTGAATAGCTAAAAAACTATTCCCAAGTTTTCGAACAGCCTCATCTAGCAGCATATTGGTTTGAGCTAAATCCCGCTCAATTTCGCACACATGTTGATTACCATGCGTAGAAACGGTTGCTAACAACTGCTGTAACTGTGAGCCCATGGTTTGCTTTTTCTGCATAGTCGCCCCCAGCGGTCTCATCCAAGTAAAAATAGCTTACTAACTGCACAAATACAATTACTTGGAAAATATTGTTATATTAATTATTATCTTATAACGAACTTATCTTCTACATTAATTAATATAATTAAACAAAGACAAACCCGACATTTTTACAAAGGATTGTTGAGCAGCTTGCAAAGTGGTCTGCTGCTGCGAGAACTTGGTTATGGCCTTAGCATAATCCAAATCCTGTAGCTTTGACAAGGTCTGACTGTACTGTATGTCACGATCAGAACCGTAACTATTCAACGCATCCAGCTCATTGAGTTTAGAACCGGTTGAAGCGCGCGCTGTTAAAACATTGTCCAGGCTTGCGCCAATATTCGTATTTGCTGTTTGCAATCCAGACAAAATATTAGCGTCTGTACTGGCTGGGTTTTCCAGAATTGTTGCAAAATTATCCAGTGTTTTGAAAATGTCTTGCGTACCTGTTTGAAAAATTCCCGGCCCTGATTCACTGATGGCAATTTGCCGCGAACTATCTACTTGCAACTGTGTTTGCCCCTGATCGCCTACGTATTGCGCACCAGTAACCGTAACGCCGCCTACGACAGTACTCGTTTTTACAAAGGGTGGCGTAGCTGTATGATAACCGCCAAACAGATATTTCCCGGTACCATCAGTGGAATTGGCTAATGACATCAGATTATCGAAACCGGCACGAAACTGAACAGCAATCGCCCCACGTGCGGCGCTGGATAATCCAGGAACACCTGCGCTTACGGTTAATGTCTTCAGGCTTTGCAACAAGTCTGTGGCTGTCGATAAAACGCCATCTACCATGGTTAATGAATTTGTCGCAGATTGACGATTAACAGCAAATTGCGCGTTAACCGATTGGGACTGCGTCACATCCAGCACCTGGGCTGCCGCAATCGGATTATCCGCCGGTGTCAAAATACTTTTACCAGCGGAAATTTGCATCTGCGTGTTATTTAACGCACTTTGCAAATCGCTGATTTTGCTTGAGCCCTGATCGTATAAAGCACTAGTACTGATACGCATAATTACCTCCTGTTACTGACCAATAGTCAACAACACATTAAATAACTGGCTAGCCAGTTGCATCACTTTTCCGGCGGCCTGGTAGGCCTGCTGATAACGCAGCAAATTGGTTGCTTCTTCATCCAGATTCACACCGGATGTCGCCTGTTGCGCATTCACCAAATTCGTTAATGTCTGACCTTCAGCCGTACTGGTCACATTTAATTCATTCGTTTTATTTCCAACCAAAGCCACAAACTGTGAAAATGCGCCTTGATAGCTAGCCGTACCACCTACCAACGTATTCGTGGTTTGCAATGCGCCTAACAACACAGCATTACGATTATCACCGACACCGCCGGTATTTACACCGACAGTAAACGTGTCACTGTTAGAAGGTGTGCCACTCAATGTAAAACTAATACCGCCAAAACTGATAGTCGCCCCAGCAGTGTAGGTCACTGGCGCACCAGCTGCGAACGTAGTCGTCGTACCATTATTGGTAACCGTCACCGCTTGCGTGGCTGGAAAACCCGTCAACTCATTAGTACCCGATGCATAGGTCAATGTAACAGGCGTACCGGCAGTTAACGGCGACGCCAGATAGGTACTGTCTACACTACCCGCACTGATCTTGCCTGTGCCCAAATTAGCAATAGGCGCCGCAGTTACAATAGGTGCAGCGGCGGCAATCTGGCTCGTATCGGTTATGCTCAAACCAAAAGCAGTTGCACCCGTCGAAGTCGGCCGTATCAGAAAATTATCGTTAGTTGCAGGCGTGCCGGTCAGATTAAATGAAACACCATCTATGGTTTGCGGAAAAGTAGTAAACGTTGTTACGGCACCATCAGACACACGAGTGACAGAGTAATTGGTACCATCATATTTCAAACGGTAATCACTCGTCGTCAATTTACTGACATCAGTAATAGCTGAAGTCACCGCTCCCGTACCTGTATTAGCGGTGCTGGCTGTTACTGTTGGAATGCCGACAGAGAAGAAATCGCCCCCGGGATTACCATTCAGATCTTGGCCAAGTCGATGCTGGGCATTAAATGTTGTGGCCAGACCGATTGCGATCCGGCCCAATGCATTCTGCGCAGGATCCAGAGTTTGGCTACGGAAATCAAGCAAGCCACCTAACGCTCCACCCGAGAGGGCCGAGCTATCCAGAATAACGGTTTTGCCCTTTGCATTATAGGCAACTTCGATTTTGCTTGGATCTGTAGGGGAAGTCGCCGTGGTCAGATTATATGCCTGGGAACCAACAACCAGCGGTTGCCCATTCCCGATAAATACGTTGTATTTATTGTCGCTCTGCTTCACCACCGTGACTTTAATTTGCTTACTTAAATCAGCCACTAACTGATCGCGCTGATCCATCAAATCATTCGGCGGCTGCCCGGTACCCTGCGCAAGGGCAATATTATCGTTTAGCTGCGAAATTTGCGTAGCTAATGAATTAATCGTGGAGACACCAGTAATTACCTGATTATTAACGCCCTGGCGCAACTCACTCAACTGCGCCCCCATACTTTGAAAACGAGAAGCCAGCGCACTGGCTGATGACAAAGCAGATTGACGGGATGCCGCTGAAGAAGGATTAGAGGCTAAATCCTGAATACCTTTAAAGAAGCTCTGCAAAGTTGGCGACAACCCGGATGTCGAATCCGCCAGCATATTATTCACTTGCGAAATCTGCGTGTAATAGCTGTTCAGGCTGCTCGCCGTACTCTGCGTATTATTGACCTGCGTAGCCTGAAAATCAGAATAAATTCGCTGTATGCTGGTAACGTCAACACCCTGACCCACAAATCCATAACCAAAGTCCTGCGCCGTGGCAGCACCCTGAATGACTGTTTGTCGACTGTAACCTGGCGTTGAGGCGTTAGCGATATTATGCCCGGTCGTGCTGATCCCGATTTGGGCTGCAGCCAGTGCGCTTTGTCCGATACTAAGAATATTAGTGGCCATGATAGTTTACTCTAAGACGTTACTTAGGTTAGCGGCAAATGCAGAACAAACTTTAATGAATCAGGCTGATAGTGATTGATTAATGATTTTGGTCAATTTGTCTGCATAATTAGGGTCGGTTGCATAACCGGCTCGTTGCAAGCCGTGTGCAAATCCATAGACGTCATGCGCATTCGCAATCACACCCTGATAGCGCGGATTGCTCCGCAATAAATTTGCGTAGTCGCGGAAGGAGTCCGCATAACTATCGTAAGCCCGAAATTTTTCCACTCGTCTTTGCGCAACACCATCCACATACTCTGTTGTCACTGAATCGACGGTTTTACCGTGCCATGATGAGCCAGCCTTGATGCCGAATAAATTGTGACTGGTCGTACCATTCGCTGCGAGTATCTCTTTACGACCCCAGCCACTTTCCAGCGCCGCCTGCCCGAGCATGAATTTGGCCGGAATGCCTGTGGTACGACTAGCCTCCTCGGCGTGCGCCTGCAACTTGTTCTGGAATGCCTGTACATGCGCAGGTTGCGACTGGCTGGATTTAGCCAAATCACCGCCTGACAGTGACCCGCTCGTTTCTTTGCCAAGCACATCGGCCTTGCCCGGCATAACCATGGGCGTCTGCGGTATGGCAGGGCCACCAAAGCTGGATAACTGCCGCGCCAACACATCGGCAAGACCTATGCCACGGCTTGCCATATTCTGGCTCAATTGCTGGTCAAGCATAGAGGTGTACAGACGGCTTTGCTCATTGTCAAACATGCCATCTTGCGGTGTCGCTTCACGCATGCTCTTCAGCATCATATTCATGAACACCGCTTCAAACTGCTTGGCAACCGTTTTAATGGCTTCAGGCGAGTTTTCCTTGGCTGCCCGACGCAGTTCCGCCAGACCCTGAGTGTCGGCTGCTAATTTACTGGTTATGTCAGCAGAACCTATCATAATGACCTCAGATAATTTCCAGTTCGGCCCGCAAAGCGCCCGACGACTTCATCGCCTGGAGAATGGCCAGCAAATCCTGTGGTGTAGCACCAATCGAATTGAGCGCCTTAACCACATCCGACAGTGAGGCGCCACCTTTAACCAGCATCATCTGCCCCGGCTCGCTTTTGATCTCTATTTGCGGAGTCTGGGTAATGACTGTTTTGCCTTTTGAGAACGGAGCGGGCTGACTAACTGCTGTTTCGTTCTTGATCACGACCGACAAATTGCCATGCGATACCGCACATGGATCCAGCATAACGGCCTGATTCATCACAATCGAACCAGTGCGCGCATTCATGATCACTTTGGCGGCAGTTTGTGCAGGATTAACACTAATACTTTCCAGCGCACCTAAAAACGCAACCCTGTCGTTACTGCCAATCGGCGTCCGTACCTGAATCACACGCCCATCTAAAGCGGCTGCAGTACCATTACCAAAATGCTGATTAATGGCGTCCACCACCCTGCTGGCAGTCGAAAAATCGGTGTCATTCAATTCCAGACGAATCACATTATCCTGGCCTAATACACTCACTACTGCACGCTCTACCGTTGCACCCGAGGAAATCCGCCCCACACTCAAATGATTAACCTGCGCCTTTGCACCATTCACAGCCGCACCTGCGCCACTTACCAGCACATTACCCTGCGCCATTGCATATATCTGGCCATCTGCACCCTTTAACGGTGTCATTAATAATGTACCACCCCGTATGCTCTTGGCGTTACCCATGGATGACACAGTCACATCCAGCAACTGGCCTGGCTGGGCAAAAGCCGGTAACGATGAAGTCACCATCACAGCGGCAACGTTCTTTAATTGCAGCGTAGTGCCCGGTGGCAGATTCACCCCCATCCCTTTCAGCATGCTCGCTACACTCTGCACGGTAAATGGCGTTTGCGTAGTCTGGTCACCGCTGCCATCCAGTCCGACTACCAGTCCATAACCTATCAACTGGTTCTGACGCACACCCTGTACGCTCGCCAGATCCTTCAAACGTTCGGCCTGTGCAATGCCTGTCATCAACGAAGTCAACAGAACAAGTGCCAGAGATAACGATAATTTCCATGATGTCATGATGATCTCACTATCGTCAGAAAGGTAATACATTCAAGAAAAAACGTGCCATCCACGCCATAGCCACTGCTTTATCAATACGGCTATTAGTACGGTATTCAATACGCGCATCGGCAACTTGCGTAGAAGACACCACATTTCCGGCCTGTATCGTATCTGGACTCACTACGCCTGAAAAACGCACATACTCGACGCCCTTATCCAACGCTACCTGCTTTTCACCGCTCACAACCAGGTTTCCATTTGCCAACACGTCGACCACGGTAACTGTCAAAGTACTGGTGAAATTATTCGTGGCTGACAGCGCATCTGTATCTGCATTTTTACCAGACGAATTCGCTGAGACCGACATGCCTTGCAATGTTTTGAATGGCAACCCGAATATGGTTGGTATGCTTGAGCTTATACTGCCTGATTTACTGCCGGAGCTGGATGCCGCTTTACCAGCACTGGTTTTTTCACTGATGGTAATGGTAAGTGTATCGCCGATAAGACGTGCACGCCGGTCTTCAAACAAAGGCCGATAGGCATTCGCCTGATAAATAGCACCGTTATTGGATTGTGCGGCAGTCACCGGCAGTGGCTTTGCCGTCATGGGTTGTTGAACGATACTATCAGGCACAACTGCACAGCCCGCTAGTAGCGAGAGCATCCCCATCAGTATCGTGATCGTTTTCATCGTGCGCTCAAGTCGATCAAAGCTGTGTCAGTTTTTGCAACATCTGGTCAGATGTTGTAATCGCTTTACTGTTAATCTCGTAAGCACGCTGCGTCTGTATCATATTTACCAACTCCTCGGCCACATTCACATTGGAGGTTTCAACGTAACCTTGATTGACCAGCCCGGCACCATTTGTGCCCGGAGTATTCGTGCTCGGACTACCCGATGCGGCTGTTTCGACAAACAGGTTCTCGCCTCGACTTTCCAGTCCAGCCGAATTGATGAATGTAGCCAGTTGCAATGAACCGACTTGAACCGGCGCAGTAACACCCGGCTGCGTTACCGATACTGTACCGTCACGCCCTATCGTTAGGGACTGTGCATTAGCCGGTATAGTAATGGCCGGTTGCACCACAAAACCACTGGAAGTCACTAGCTGGCCCTGATTATCAACTTGAAATGAACCATCACGCGTATAGGCAGTTGTGCCATCTGGCAACAGCACCTGGAAGAAACCGGCGCCTTGCACAGCCACGTCCTTATCATTACCCGTTTGCTGCAAATTGCCCTGGGTAAAGATACGTTCTGTCGCAACGGGTCTTACCCCGGTACCGACCTGCAATCCTGAAGGAAGCTGGGTTTGCTGGGATGACTGCGCACCAGGCTGACGCATGGTCTGGTACAGCAAATCTTCGAATACCGCGCGCGAGCGTTTGAAACCATTGGTGCTGACGTTAGCGAGGTTATTAGCAATCACGTCCATCTGTGTTTGCTGGGCATCAAGGCCGGTTCTGGCTATCCATAATGAACGTATCATGTTGTTCTCCGCATATAGGGTTGCTTATGATCTAAGTATAAGCCGATCAGTGTCAGGCCAAAGTCAGGATCTGACTGGCTTTATTGGCGTTATTCTCAGCGCTGGATATTAATTTCATCTGCATTTCAAACTGACGCCCCAGGCTAATCATATCCACCATAGCCGTCACCACGTTGACGTTACTGCCCTCTACGGCACCGTCAACGACGGTTACCGTGGCATCAGCATCGGCCGGTTTTCCATCTTTGGTACGGAAGTAGCCGTCATCACCGCGAACTAACGATGCTTCCGGCGGATTAACCAGCTTGATCCGCCCCAGCACATTGACAGAGGTAGCCGCGCCGGTTCTTGGAATGGTCGAAACCGTACCATCCTTGGCAATGGTCACGCTTTCATCTGGTGGAATGGTAATCGGCCCGGTTTCCCCCAGAACATTTAATCCATTCTGGGTTTGCAACAAGCCATTTTCGTTGGTTTTAAGACTGCCATTACGCGTATAAGCCTCAGTGCCGTTACCCATCTCTACTGCAATCCAGCCATTTCCTCGCAATGCCACATCCAGATCGCGTCCGGTTTGCTGCATCGGGCCTGGGGTAAAATCGGTACCCACCGTGGAGTCGACTACAAACGCGCGCGTAGGCAACCCCTCACTCACCACTGGTACGGCACGAAACGAATCCAACTGGGCACGAAATCCGGTCGTCGTCGCATTGGCCAGATTATTCGAAGTATTACTCTGCTTTTCCAGAATATGCTTCGCGCCCGTCATTGCTGTATATATCAGACGATCCATGATTCGCTCCCTAGCTGGCTATTAACGCAAGTTCACCAAGGTCTGCATCACCTGATCCTGGGTTTTGATGGTTTGCGCGTTAGCCTGGTAATTCCGCTGCGCAGTAATCATGTTCACCAGCTCGGCAGTCAGATCGACATTGGAATCCTCGGTAGCCGAAGACTGCAGCACACCCAATGGACCTGAACCCGGCGTGCTGACCAAAGCTGCGCCAGAAGCGGCCGTATCTGTCCACACGTTATCACCGAGTGGCTGTAAACCGTTTGGATTACTGAAACTGGCCAGCACAATTTGACCGAGCGTCTTGGATTGACCATTAGTGTAGCGGCCAACAATAGAGCCATCGGCAGCCGTGTTGAAGCCATTCAGCTTACCTGAAGCATAACCGTCCTGACTTAAGGAGTTAACGCTAAATGCGGAGCCGTATTGTGTGGTGCCGGTATAGTCCACGGTTACGGTAAAAGGTGTACCCGCACCTGTAGTGACAGGCACAGCAACGGAGATTGGGGAACCGCCGGTCAACACACCGGAACTATTGAACGTCACCGAACCTACCGGCACAGCAGCGGCTGGCGGTGTATATCCAATCGGCACACCATCGTTTGTTGCATACACATTCCAGGTATTGGCGGCTGTCTTCACATAATATGTCTGCAGCGTATGTGAATTACCCAAACTATCGTATACCGATACCGAAGTGGAGTTATTAAAGGTCGTAGGATCCGTTGTATCAAAGGGCAATACCGGCGCGGTGCTACCCGAATCCAGATTAAGCACTGCACCAACCTTGGCCGTCACCTTAGGCGCAAGATCCGAGGTATTGATATAGACATCCGTCGGCGCACCGGTTGATAACACGCCACTTGCATTGACTGAATAACCCGTCAAATGCAATCCGTTCGCGTTAACAATAAATCCTGATTTATCAAGCTGGAATTGCCCGTTACGGGAATAGCTGATGGTACCGTTATGGCTCAAGCGGAAAAAACCGCCACCGTTAATCGCTAGATCCAGCGGATTATTCGATGAGGTAATATTGCCCTGGGTAAACTGCTGGGTCACTTGCGACACTTTAGTACCGATACCTACCTGAGAGGTACCAGAGCCGGTCAATGAACTCGCATATACGTCAGCAAATTGCGCCTGGGATTGTTTAAAGCCAACCGTACCCGCGTTGGCAACGTTATTCCCGATCACTTCCAGATTTTTGGAAGCGGCATTCAACCCACTCAGTCCTTGTTGGAAACTCATTTTGCTCTCCTCGGTTTTATCAGGAATTTAAAGAATCTGACGTACATCGGTCATACTGATTGCACCTAAACCAGGCACAGTCAATTTAACCCCTTGGCTACTCGTAGCCACACTCGCAACTTGCCCATACGATAAAGTTTGTGCAGAAACAGGCTGGCCACCCAGCGTAGCTGTAACTTTGAAGCTGTAAGCGCCATCAGCCGCAGCAGCACCGCTATCGGTCGTACCATCCCATTGCAATGGCAGCAAGCCGGCTTGCTGTGCACCCACATCAAAACTGTGTACCGGCTGACCATTTCCATCCAGCACCGTGACATTCACAGTATCTGCATTGCTGGCCAGATCCACACCAAACAATGCCTTACCGGCATTCAGGCTAGTCGTTGAACCATCGACCATCACGCCGTGCCCTATCATGCTGGCAGCCTGAAATGATTGGGTCGATTGATAACTTGCAATCATCGACTCCAGCGTCGTATTCATTTTTTCAATACCCGATACCGTCGACAATTGCGCCAGCTGACTCGTCACCTGGGCGTTGTCCAGCGGATTCAGCGGATCCTGATTCTTCATCTGGGTCACCAGCAGTTTCATGAACTGATCCTGCGCCGCTGCCGACGTGCTCTGCGTCGCACTTGTACTGGGATTCATCGTTGCCAGCAAGCTGGGGGACACGGTATTGGTCTGAACTGTACTCATCTTGAACTCCTTAATTACTGACCAATGGTCAGCGTTTTTTGCAACATCGATTTGGCCGCATTCATGGTATCCACATTGGTTTGATATGACCGTGAAGCGGAAATCATATTGACCATTTCTTCTACCACATTCACATTAGGCATCGTCACATAGCCCTTCGCATCTGCCAGTGGGCTTTTAGGGTCATACATCAAGCGCGGCAGGGATTTATCCTCTACCACCTGATCGACTTTGACTCCCGTCGCTTCTGCACCATTCACCGGCATTGCCGAAAAAACCACTTGCTTGGCTTTATAAACCTGTCCGTTTGCACTCGTCGCGCTATCTGCATTGGCCAGGTTACTCGCCACCACATTCAGACGCTGCGCTTGTGCGCTCATGGCTGAACCAGCCACATTAAATATACTGAATAATGACATGGCAATTACCCTCCTTGCATAGCTGCTAACAAATCCTTAATCCGACCCGTGATCATGGTCAGGCTCGCCTCATACCGCAATGCATTATCAGTAAACTGATTGCGCTCGGTATCCATATCCACAGTATTCCCATCGACACTGCCCTGTTGCACCGTGCGGTACTGCAGTGGCGCCCCACCAAAATCAGCATCATTCACGCCGGGCATATGCCCGCTTGCAGTTTGCGCCATCGCCGTTGGCGTACTGGCATTGCGTGCTAACACACCTTGCAACGCCTGATTAAAATTAAAATCACGCGCCTTATAATTAGGTGTATCGGCATTAGCAATATTGGAAGCCAGTAACTGCTGACGCTGCTCACGTAGCCGTAATGCGGCTTCCTGAAACTGCAATTCATTGTTTATACTTCCTATCATCCTGGCCTCCTGTCAGCGTAATAACACTAAGATATAGTTCCTATAATAGTCGCATCACACAATATCAATTGATCGAATAGGCGAATTTTCATGAGCTTATTCTGCGCTTTAAGCCTGGCAAGGTGATTTAATATGGAATCAGAAATTCAATTGATGGTTACCCAATGAGAAGCCTGCTTACCTTATTATGCTTATTGCCTGCACTGGCTACTGCCCAGGTGGACGCACCGCGTCAGGACCCGGCTCGGATACTGCATAGCGTCGAGCAATTCCTGCAAACCCAAACGACCGGATTACCGGGCCAAGTCAAAATTAAAGTTGGCGCACTCGACAGCCGCCTGAACCTGAGTGCTTGCAATGCACTCGAACCATTTATTCCTACTGGTAGCCGTATTTGGGGTAAAACCACGGTCGGGGTGCGCTGCAGTTCACCGTCAAATTGGACTATCTATATACAGGCTGACATCAGCGTCATCGGTAACTATCTCGTCAGTGCCGCTCCATTGGCACAAGGTCAACAGATAAGCGAGAAACAACTCAGCATAGCCACTGGAGATTTGACAAAATTACCCAATGGAATTATTACCGATAGCAGCCAGGCAATAGGCAAGACCGTTGCGATGTCCATACCAGCTGGCACGCCATTACGCATGGACGCCCTGCGCGTTCAAGCGGTGATTCAGCAAGGACAAAGCGTCAAGCTTGTTTCCAGTGGCAACGGATTCGAAGTCAGCGCAGAAGGACGTGCGCTGACAACGGCCAATGCGGGCCAATCGGTCCAGATCAGAATGGGCAATGGTCAGGTTATTAGCGGCATTGCTCGATCAGATGGTATAGTTGAAGTGGGATATTGAATTTTGTGATTATTTTGCCCGTTGTGTTAAAGTTTGCAAAATAATTGCCGACAATTCAGTTGTAGCTCAGGATTGTCTGAGCGCTCACTAAAAGAGATAACATCATGAAAGTCACTGACTCTGTTAAAAACGTTACGGGCGTAACTGTCGGGACCAGTACTGCGGGTAGCAAAGCAAAAGCAGCGGATAAGTCGACTGGCGCGCAACCAAGCAGTGGCGCTACCGTCACCTTATCGCCGCTATCTTCCCAGCTGCAGGCCTTGCAATCGCAAATATCAACCAGCAGTGCTTTTGACGCAAAAAAGGTTGACGCGATCAAACTAGCTATTGCGGATGGACAGTTCCAGGTCGATTCTAAAAAGATTGCCAACGAACTGATATCGTCGGTCAAAGATTTACTACAAGGCAGGAATAGTCAAAGATGAGCACATTCGGCACACGATTATTAGAGAATCTGCATGAAGAAAACCAAACCATTACCAGCTTGGTTAAACTTATTCAGAATGAACAAGCTCTGTTAATCAACGCCGATATTGAAGAGATCAAACCCATTGTTGATCAAAAAGCTCAGCACATTGCCAAATTGGCAGAGCTATCAAACAAGCGCCATCTAATTCTTGCGACTGCTGGACATCAGCCTGATGAATCGGGCATGCAGACCTGGATTGACCAAAACGCAGCCCATACTGTTGATCAAGCCTGGCAAAGCTTGTTGAACCTGGTAAGAACAGCCAAAGAACTTAATCACACCAACGGGCTGCTGATTAATACGCACCTGAGCCGCAATCAAAATACACTCAATGTTCTGCGCGGTTCCAATAAAACCGGCAATATTTACGGTCCTGATGGTCAAACCACAAGCGCAACCAAATCCCGCGGCATCGTTGTCGGGTAAGCACCAAACCCTGAAGTTTTAGCGCTTCCCAAGCCCCGATTTAAACGCGTTCACCCCATAGGTCATGCTCGCCACTATCGATTATTTTAACGGTAGCAAACTCACCCGGCACCAACCCTGCAGCATCCTCAATCACCACCACACCATCAATCTCAGGTGCATCTGCATAACTGCGACCTATTGCACCCTCTTCGCTGATTTCATCAATCAGCACTGTAAGAGTCTGGCCAATACGCGCCTCCAACCGATCCGCACTAATGTCAGCCTGCAACTCCATTAACCGCGCACGACGTTCCTCTTTGATTTCTTCCGGCACGTGATCAGGCAATGCATTAGCCGTCGCACCTTCAACTGCTGAATACGTAAAGCAACCGACACGATCCAGATCCGCTTCTGCAATAAACTCCATTAGCTGTTCAAAATCGGCTTCCGTCTCACCAGGGAAACCGGTAATAAACGTACTGCGAATAACCAGTTCAGGGCAAATCTCACGCCATGCGCGAATTCGCGCCAACGTATTTTCAGCCGCAGCCGGACGTTTCATCGCCTTCAGTATGCGCGGGCTGGCATGCTGGAACGGGATATCGAGATACGGCAAAATCTTGCCCTCCGCCATTAATGGAATAATCTCATCCACATGCGGATAAGGATAAACATAATGCAGACGCACCCAGACATCAAGCTCAGCCAATGCAGCAGCCAATTCCGTCATGCGCGTCTTCAACGGACGGCCTTGCCAGAAACCAGTACGGTATTTGACATCCACACCATAGGCACTGGTATCCTGGGAGATTACCAGTAACTCTTTCACACCAGCCGCAGCCAGTCGCTCGGCTTCCTGCATCACATCACCCACAGGCCGGCTCACCAGATCACCGCGCATGGACGGGATAATGCAAAACGTGCAGCGGTGGTTACAACCCTCGGATATTTTCAGATAAGCATAATGATCAGGCGTTAAACGTATGCCTTGCGGCGGCACCAGGTCAAGATAAGGATCATGCGGCTTAGGCAAATGTTCGTGCACCGCCGCCATGACCGCTTCCGTGGCATGCGGACCGGTTACTGCCAGCACGCTGGGATGTGCCAGCTTGACCACATCGGCCTTCGCGCCAAGACAGCCGGTCACAATCACCTTGCCATTTTCAGCCAACGCCTCGCCGATTGCATCGAGCGACTCTTCCACCGCAGCATCAATAAAACCGCAGGTATTCACCACCACCAGATCTGCGTCCTGGTAATTAGGTGCAATTAAATAGCCTTCGGCGCGTAATTCAGTCAAAATACGCTCGGAATCTGAAGTGGCCTTGGGGCAACCTAACGACACAAAGCCAATTTTCGGGATAGTATTCATTTAAACAATCTTTCTTTGGTATCAAACCACGATGTACATTATATTTTTTGCGTTTGCCTATATCTGGGTCATGCTTATGGTTACAGCATCCAGCTGGATTAGCAGCGTAATGGTTTTCGTATTTGGTGGAGCACTACTTGCGGTTGTTTACTATCTGCTCGACACACCTGGACGCAAGCATCGCCGTCTGCGCGCAGAACAGCAGGAAGATCAGGCGTAACCCCGCGCCAGCCACTCAGTCAACGCAATCGTACCCACACCTGCAGCAATCAAGGCTGCCTGCTCTATCGTGGCTGCCAGCCCTACTCGCTTATGCAAGCCGGGAATCAAATCAGCAACCGCAACATAAATCATACTAGCTGCCGCCAACCCAAGGAACACAGGAATCAAATTTTGCATGGACTGCAACGCAAAATACGCTAACAACCCTCCCACCAGCGTGGCCGCACTCGATAACAGATTAAATGCCAGCGCACGCGATTTGGTATAACCGGAGTGGAGCAGAATCAGAAAATCGCCGACTTCTTGCGGAATTTCATGAGCGATAATTGCTAGTGCGGTAACAATACCCAACTGCACATCGGCCAGGAAAGCGGCTGCAATCAAGATACCATCCACAAAATTATGGAAAGTATCACCTACCAGTATCATCATGCCGGAACGGCCGTGATCATGCCCATTATGCTCATGCATAACGCCGTGCGTTTCACAGCTTTCATGATGACAATGCCGCCACAGCACGAGTTTTTCTAAGATAAAAAAGCCAAAAATACCCGCCAATACTGTCGCTGCTGTGTTGTGGGCATTACCAGACACCTCTATAGCGTGCGGTAATATTTCTAAAAATACTGCACCCAGCAACGCACCAATCGCATAACTGACTAGACCACCTACCCAACTGGGCCGTGCAGCAAATGCAAATATGGCGGCCGCAAACACACTGAGCGCGCCACCTATAAAACTACTCACAACAATCCAGGCAAGTACAGACATGTATAGCAAAACTCTAAATCGAAAGCATGATTATACGCTACCCTGTGCGCCAGCGCCTTAATGCACGCAAGCTGCCAGCGATCATCAGCGCTCCGCAATCCAGATCAGGCTGGCCATACGCCCTGTCACACCATCACGCCGATAGGAATAAAACTGTTGAGCATCCCCATAGGTACAGTAATTCCCACCATAAACCTCAGTAAGACCAATACGCTTCAGACGCAATCGCGCCAGCATGTAGATATCCGCCAGCCACTTCCCAGCGCTGACACCCTTGAAAGCACTAGCTGCTTCGGGCAGATCAGCAACAAACACCTGCCTCACCTCATCACCCACTTCAAATGCGGCTGGACCGATAGCAGGGCCGAACCACGCCATCATTTGGCCTGGAGGATGCGCCATCACATCAACGGTCTGCTCCAGCACGCCCGCTGCCAATCCACGCCAGCCTGCGTGTGCCGCACCAACCACGCTACCATCTGCAGCGCAAAACAGCACCGGCAGGCAGTCAGCAGTCAATACTGCACATACGGTATTAACCCGCCTTGCCATTGCCGCATCCGCCTCAACTATCTCTTTTAATTGGTCAGCGTAAGCAACCGTCGTGCCATGCACCTGTTTAAGCCACAGCGGTTCAGTTGGCAACTCATCTCGCACCAGGGTACGATTCTGTGCCACATCAACCCAGCTATCGCCGACATGGTCACCCAGATTTAAACCCTGGTATACGCCCTGACTGACCCCACCGGCACGCGTTGTCACCAGGCTTTTAACATTTTTGGGCGCTGGCCAGTCCGGAGTAATAACGTTTAAATTCATCATGCTTCACTTCGTTTGTAATCTGAATACGAGATTAATCACTCAATGTTCGCCGTTGTTAAACAATCTATCAACATGGCAAAATCAGCCGGCGGTTCCATCTGCCATTCCATCATATCTTCCGTCACCGGATGAACTAGCCCAAGCTGGGTGGCATGCAACGCCTGTCGCGAAAAATCACGTGAACATGGAATGTCGTTCGCTCTGCCTCGACTGTAAGCAGCGTCGCCTACCAATGGATAGCCAATAGACTGCATATGCACACGAATCTGATGGGTACGACCCGTCTCCAGCGAGCATCGCACCAGGGTATGTTTAGCAAAACGCGTCACTACAGCATATCGTGTTACCGCATCACGACCGGTGCTCACCACGGCCATCTTAGTGCGCAGGCTAGGATGACGACCGATAGGTGCATCAACCCGACCATTTTGCGCAATGACCCCATGCACAACGGCAAGATACTCACGCTTTACCGTACGCGCCTGCAACTGCCGAACCAGGTGCGTTTGGGCAGTTAATGTTTTAGCCACTACCAGCAAACCACTGGTGTCCTTATCCAGCCTGTGCACAATACCAGCTCGCGGGATGTGCGTTAATGCTGGCGCGTGATAGAGTAATGCATTCAACAGCGTGCCTTGCCAGTTGCCACTACCAGGATGCACAACCAGGCCAGCGGGTTTATTGATAATGAGAATGCTATCATCCTCGTACACAATATCCAGAGCGATGTTTTCGGCGACGGCGGGCAACTCGGCAGGATGCAATTCCGGATAGAGGGTAACGGCTTCACCACCCCACACCTTGTCTTTGGAAGAAAGTACGCGGCCATTAACCTGAACCAGTTCCTGCTTGATCCAATCCTGGATACGGCTACGTGAATATTCGGGCATTAATGCAGCCAGCGCACTATCCAAACGCAATCCCGCGCTGGAAAATGGGATTTCCAACTGGATAACGCTGCTCGCCGTTGGCTTTAATGTATAATCTATTAACTGTTTTTCGGATGATGTCATGAAACGAAGTTTACTTGTTTTACTGCTAGTTGGGTTAGTTGGTTGCAGCAGCACACCAACTACCAATGATGAAACCAAAAATTGGTCCGCACAAAAAATTTACTCCGAAGCTAAAAGCATGCTCAATTCGGGTAGTTATGAAAAGTCTATCAAACTATTCGAAACGCTGGAGGCACGCTATCCGTATGGCCGCTATGCGCAACAGGCCCAGCTCGAAGTGGCTTATGCATATTATAAGGACAATGAGCCTGTATCAGCCGTGGCTGCATGCGATCGTTTTATCAAGTTGCATCCAAATCATCCAAATGTTGATTATGCCTACTACTTAAAAGGCCTGGCGAACTTCACTGAAGATCAAAGCCTGTTTGCACGTATCGCTGATCAGGATATGACTGAACGCGACCCACGTTCTGCCAGCAGTTCGTTTGAATCATTCCGCGAACTTTCCACCCGCTTCCCGGACAGCAAATACACGCCAGATGCCATAGCGCGTATGAAATACCTGGTGGATGCACTGGCTTGGCACGAAGTTCACGTCGCTCAATATTATTATAAACGTGGCGCTTATGTCGCCGCTGCCAATCGCGCACAATATGCACTGATACATTACCCGCAGGCTCCCGCCAATGAACTCGGCCTGGCCATCATGGTCCGCAGCTATGATGCAATGGGTACCAATGATCTGCGCGATGATGCTTTGCGGGTATTACAAAAGAACTTTCCCACCAGTAAATATGTCAGTGGTAACTTCGATCGTAAAAAACCATGGTGGCGCTTCTGGGAACTATAATCTGATATGAAACTTGTTTTATTTGATCTAGACAACACCCTGCTGGCTGGCGATTCCGACTATGAATGGGGGCAATTCCTTATCGAGCGTGGCATCGTTGACCGCGCCCTGTATGAATCGCGCAACCTCGAGTTTTACCAGCAGTACAAAGCTGGCACATTAGATATTAACGAGTTTCTGGATTTTCAGTTGCGTCCATTAGCGCAGCATACCCGTGCGCAACTCGATGCATGGCACGCAGACTTCATGCAACAAAAAATCCAGCCTATGATCACAGCGACAGCACGTGACTTGGTCAATCGCGCCCTGGACGAAGCTGATCTGGTGGCCATCATCACTGCCACTAACAGTTTTGTTACTTCCCCGATTGCACAGGCATTTGGCATCCCGCATTTGATCGCTACCGAACCGGAACAAATCCAGGGCCAATTCACCGGCAAGGTCAGTGGCACCCCCAGCTTCCGCGAAGGTAAAGTGACGCGCCTGAACGAATGGCTGACAGATCAGAACAAGCAATTGCAGGACTTTGATCAAAGCTGGTTCTACAGCGATTCATTAAATGACTTGCCGTTATTGGAGCTGGTCAGCAATCCGGTCGCCGTCGATGCCGACCCCACTCTGCATTCGCATGCTCAGGCACGCGGCTGGCCAAGCATCAGCTTACGCAAGTAATAACCACTACATTCACTCAGGCCAAACGCGTTATGATAACGCGTGTTCTCATACATGATTAAAAGCTTCATCCGACGCATCTTGGGTAAGAAACCGCACACCACGAAAAAGACTCGCTTACAGCGCATACCCGTTAGTCAGCACGGATTAACGCGAGTGCAAATATTACCCTGCGCGCTAAAAGTCACTGACACTCTGCAACAAGCCGGCTTCAGTGCATTTGTTGTCGGCGGAGCAGTACGTGATTTGCTTTTGAGCAAAACACCAAAAGATTTTGACGTCGCGACAAACGCCACACCCGAACAGGTTCGCGACCTGTTTCGTCGCTCACGGATTATCGGGCGCCGCTTTCGCTTAGTCCATGTCATGTGTGGTGGCGACACCATAGAAGTATCGACTTTCCGTGCCAGCGCCGTGACTGAAGAAGACGACAGCAGCCATGTTACCGACGACACCGGTCGCATCGTGCGCGACAATGTTTTCGGTGATCAGGAAAGTGATGCCGAGCGACGCGACTTTACTGTCAACGCCCTGTATTACGACCCCAGCACAGAAGAAATATGGGATTACCGTGGCGGTGTCGCGGATATAAAACGCAAGACCTTGCGCATCATCGGTGATCCGGCCACACGTTATCGTGAAGATCCGGTTCGTATGCTACGTGCAGCCCGTTTCGCGGCTAAACTCGACTTCCATATCGATGAAACCACGCGCGCGCCCATTGCTGAACTGGCTGAACTACTGACTAATGTGCCACCTTCACGACTTTTTGATGAGATGCTGAAACTGCTCTTATCCGGCCATGCCTTACGCGCCGTACATCAATTGCGCGCAGAAGGTTTGCATCAGGGCATGCTGCCTATGCTGGACAGCATCCTTGAACAGGATGAGGGCAAACGCTTTATCACTGCCGCATTACATAATACCGACCAGCGTTTACAAGCCGGGAAATCAGTATCACCGGCATTCCTGTTCGCCAGCCTGCTCTGGCATGAATTGCAGATTCACTATCAGAAACGCCTGGATGCCGGCGAAATACCCGCCCCGGCCTTATTTGCCGCAATGGATGATACGCTGGATCATCAGCGTGCGCGACTGGCGGTTCCACGCCGGCTGGACGGCATGATGAAGGAGATATGGAGCCTGCAATCGCGTTATGACCAACGCTCTGGTAGTCGTCCTTATCGACTGCTCGGACACCCTCGTTTCCGCGCGGGATATGATTTCCTGCTGTTACGTGCCGAAAGCGGTGAAGTCGATCAGGAACTCGCTGACTGGTGGACAACGTTCCAGGAAGCCGATGAGACACAACGTGCAGCCATGCTGATCAAAGAACCTGCCAGCAGCAAACCTAAACGCCGCCGACGCACCAAAAAACCTAATCCAGCGCCTCAAGCTACCAATGACTAACATTGCCATCCCGGCGAGTGCGTATGTCGCAATCGGTAGCAATCTGGCAGATTCGGCACAACAAGTGCTACGCGCCTTTACCGCTATTGCGGCCTTGCCACATACTCGTCTTTGCTCACGCTCGTCGCTTTACCTGACTGCACCCGTTGGCTATGCCGACCAACCCGACTTCATCAATGCTGTCGCGCACATTCAGACTTCGCTCACACCTCAGCAATTACTGACAGCCTTGCTGGAAATAGAACAACAATTTGGCCGTGAACGCACCTTCCGCAATGCGCCGCGCGTCATTGATCTGGATGTGCTGTTATATAATGATTTACAGCAGCATGATGCCGGGCTGACCTTGCCCCACCCACGTATGCATGAACGCGCATTTGTTCTCGCGCCACTCGTAGAAATAACCGCAGACATCACCATACCCGGACGCGGGCAAGCCGTGGATTATTTACAGGCGACGCACAATCAGGATTTGCACCGTGTCGGGGATGACTGGCAGCGTCAATAGCATGAACATACTGAATAAATCCCCATACATTGCAGTTGAAGGTCCGATAGGCGCAGGAAAAACCAGCCTCGCTAAACGATTGGCGGCACATTTGAATGCAGAATTACTGCTGGAAAATGCGGAAGAAAATCCGTTTATAACACGTTTTTATCAGGATCCGAAACGGCACGCCCTGGCTACCCAGTTATTTTTTCTGTTCCAGCGCAGTGGCCAAGTCAATGCCCTGCAACAAAACGACTTGTTTCACAACGCAATTGTGGCCGACTTCCTGTTGGATAAAGACCCGCTATTCGCCGAACTCAATCTCGATGATGATGAGTTTCGCCTCTACCAGACAATTTATAAAGAACTACAACCGCAGGCTCCGGTACCCGATCTGGTAATTTATTTACAGGCCAAGCCAAGTGTTTTACTGGCGCGGGTACATAAACGCGGCATCGCTTATGAAAACAGCATTAGCTCCCAATATCTGGAACGCCTGACAGACAGCTACACCCGGTACTTTCATCGTTATGAAACTGCACCACTGCTCATTGTCAATTGCGAACATTTCAATTTTGTGGACAATGATGACCACTTTGCCCTATTGATAAAACAAATTGCCAACATGCGCAGTCCGCGCGAGTTTCTCAATCAAGCAGCGTGAGAGGATAATTATGGCTGATTTATTGTCTTTACAACTACGAGCTGCACAAGGTGAAAAGCTCGCCATCCTGACGGGCTATGACGCAAGTTTTGCAGCACAACTTGAAGCCTGCGGTGTAGATGCCATTCTGGTCGGCGACTCTTTAGGCATGGTAATACAAGGTCAGCGCTCGACGCTGCCGGTAAGCCTTACCGAAATGGCTTACCATACCGCCGCTGTTGCTCGAGGCGCAACCAAAACACTGATCATTGCAGACTTGCCTTTTGGTAGCTACCAAGCCAGTCCGGCCCAGGCTTTGCAATCCGCCAGTACATTATTGGCTGCTGGTGCGCACTGCGTGAAAATTGAGGGGGGTGCAGTTATGATGGAGACAGTTGCATTCCTGAGCACCCGCGGTATTCCGGTATGCGGACATCTGGGACTATTACCCCAATCCGTCAACAGCATGGGCGGCTACAAAGTTCAGGGCAAAACCGAGTCTGCCGCTCAGCAACTCCTTGACGATGCGCACGCACTTACTGCTGCGGGTGCAGCCATGATAGTGCTTGAAGCCATCCCGGCGCCTTTAGCCAAACAGGTCACCGATGCCATTACCATACCTACCATAGGCATAGGTGCAGGCGTGGACTGTAATGGACAGGTATTAGTGCTCTACGACATGCTGGGGATAACTCCGGGCAAGCCCCCGCGCTTTACACACAATTTCATGGCCGATACGAATGATATTGCCGCAGCTATCGCCGCCTATGTCACAGCGGTCAAACAAGGCACATTCCCTGCGGAAAAACACAGCTTCTACACCACCTAAACACATGCAAATTATTCACAGCATTCAGGCGCTGCGCAGTTGGCGCGCACAACATAACGATATCGCTTTTGTCCCGACCATGGGCAACTTGCATGCTGGCCACCTGGCACTTGTTGCAAAAGCACGTCAACAAGCCAGCCAGGTTGTGGTCAGTATTTTTGTCAACCCATTGCAATTTGGTGTTAATGAAGATTATTCACGCTATCCGCGCACCATGGAGCATGATGTTGAGTTATTGCAAAGCATGGGTGTGGACGTCTTGTTTGCCCCCAGCGTCGAGGAGCTCTTCCCTGCCCCGCAAAGTTATCATGTAGAACCTCCCCCTGTCGCCAATGAGCTATGCGGTGCATTTCGCCCCGGACATTTTCGCGGGGTCGCCACCATCGTGATGAAGTTATTCAACATCATACAACCCACAATTGCAGTATTCGGCAGGAAAGACTATCAGCAGCTAACCATTATCCGCGGCATGGTCGCTGATTTTGCCATACCGGTTACACTCCTGGCAGGTGAAACAATACGTGCAGAAGACGGCTTGGCGTTATCCTCACGCAATGGCTTTCTGAGTGCAGACGAACGACGTACAGCGCCACAACTTTACGCAAAATTAGTAGAAATGAAAGACCTGATTCTGGCAGGGGCGCATGACCACATGCAGATTGAACAACGCGCCATTGACGACCTCACTACACAAGGCTGGCAAGTTGACTATGTCGCCATTCGCGATAGCAGCCTCGCCATACCATCCCCGGACAGCAAGCAACTGGTAATACTGGTTGCGGCGCGCCTGGGAAGCACACGACTTATAGACAATATCGAAATTGACAGCTAACGGGCCGATCGGCTATCGTCAAACGACTATTTAGTAGTTGCCAGCGCGGCTCTCACTTCCTGCTCATCTTTGGCTGACAATACTCCACCGTCCTTGACCACCGCATCTTCAGTTTTCTTGTTCATCACAATAATGCTGATACGACGATTAATCGGATTCATCGGATTTTCCTTATCAAAAGGAATCGCAGAAGCCAGCCCGACCACTCGCAGCATCTTGGACTCATCCATCCCACCGGCGATCAATTCACGCCGTGAAGCATTGGCGCGATCCGTTGACAACTCCCAGTTACTGTACGAGGTGCCGCCATTAGCATAAGGCGTAGCATCAGTATGCCCGGATAAAGTGATTTTGTTTGGCACTTCGTTGAGCGTCTTGCCTATTTCATGCAGGATTTCTTTGGTATAAGGTTGTAGCTCCGCTTTGGCTGAAGCAAACATGGGACGGTTTTTTTCATCCACAATCTGTATGCGCAACCCTTCTGTAGTGATATCAAGCAACAACTGTTTTTTGAACTGCTTAAGCATCGGGTTCCCGTCAATCGACTTTTCTATGCTAGCCTTCAGGCCCTTCAAACGCGCCGCTTCCAGCCTCTCCAGATCTGCTTGTGCCGCCTTCAAATCGTAAGTTTTTTTCTGTACGGGATCAGTCGCTTTACTCACCTGCCCATCTTTACGCGTCAAATCCTTGCCGCCACCCTGAATAACGCTCGAACTATCGCCACTGCCAGAACCTCCGGCCATAGCCACTTTCAACGGCGTAGAGAAATACTCGGAAATGCCTTTCAAATCACCTTTTGCAGTTGAACCCAGCAACCACATCAACAAGAAGAAAGCCATCATCGCCGTCACAAAGTCGGCATAGGCAATCTTCCAGGCACCACCATGATGACCACCAGCGGTTTTCTTGATCCGCTTTACGATAATGGGGCGCGCATCAGCCATAATTTATTCTCACTTACGATTACTTGGATTTGGCTTGCTTAACATGCTCTTCAAGTTCAAGGAAACTTGGGCGCTCGGTCGAATAAAGCACTTTACGCCCGAACTCAACTGCCAGCGCGGGCGCATAGCCATTCAAACTTGCTAATAAAGTAATCTTGGTACATTGAAACATTTTGCTCGACTCATCCAGCTTCTGTTCCATCAAACCTGAAAGCGGCCCAACGAAGCCATAGGCCAGCAAAATACCCAAGAATGTACCCACCAGAGCATGGGCAATCAACATACCCAACTCAGCCGGTGGTGCACCCACTGATTCCATCGTGTGCACTACACCCATAACAGCGGCAACAATACCGAACGCAGGCAAACCATCACCCAACTTGGCAATGCAATGTGCCGCCACCGCACCTTCATGGTGGTGGGTATCCAGTTCGTTATCCATCAAATTCTCGATCTGGAATGCATCCATATTGCCGGATACCATTAAACGCAGATAATCAGTCATGAACTCGGTTATATGATGATCATGCACAATCGAAGGATATTTACTGAAAAGCGGACTCGCCTCAGGATTTTCAATGTCACCCTCGATGGACATTAATCCTTCCTTGCGAACTTTGCTTAGAATCTCAAATAATAATGCCAGCAAATCCATATAAAGGGCTTTAGTATACTTTGAGCCTTTGAATATCGACGGCAATGCTTTCATCGTCGCTTTTACAGACTTGGCATTATTTCCAACAAAAAAAGCACCTGCGGCACCGCCGCCGATCATCAGCAATTCCAGTGGTTGAAATAAGGCTGCCAAATGCCCACCCGCCAAGGCAAAACCGCCAAAGACGGAGCCTAGCACGACTACATAGCCAACAATTACTAACACTCGTCGCTCCCGGGAAAAGAAAGGATAAACCTTTCGTCATTATTATCTTCATCATGATCGAGGATCCATTGCTCTATATCGATGCTGCTAAAAACTTATCTTACACAAGATAATGTCGACTTCAAACGAAGTAACTTAAATGTTTCACGACAATATGACTAAATATACCATGCGTAAAGCGGGGTACGCATCCGTTCGGTTTGAATCACCCTGTCGGCTGCATGATGCTCTATCTTAAATTCATTGCTGAGCAACATGGAACCAGGCCGCATTTCTGCTTGCGCTTTATCCCATAAAGCAGACATCACAGCGGGAGACAAATACGCAAAGACCACATCGAACTGCGATAAATCCAGATCAACATAATCCGCGCGAATAAAACGACCTCTGCTGTTCGATAGACGCGCACGCAACCAGCTAATCAGCCAGGGCAATGGCGCCAACTCCACCCCCATTATCTCACTATCCAGCCGTCTGGACGATAAATTCAGCACCAGCCCACCCAAACCGCTACCTATATCCACCATGCGAATGCTTCGATCCGTGGGCAACAATTGCGCAACAGCTTCCCACACGGCAAAACTGGAAGGGTAATAGGGAACCTGGGTACGGAATGTATGCCAGTACAGCAGGAGAAATAATAGAAATGCAGCTAAAAAAACAACGGGGGGAAGATGCAGGGCCATTGCAAGAAACAACGCCATAGGAAAAAACAGTTGAATTACCCACCACCAGACAGCCAGTTTGCGCCAACGCGCCAGCAATGCAGCGATGACTCCTTGCAGCAGGACTGCAATACCAGTCGAAACGAGAACTGCAGGGATAAAATACCACCACATAACCAACAACAACCCAAGCAGGCAACCGGCAAGGATTTGCAGCAACAATGCCTGCACAGCCGGCAAGCGCCATGCTGTACGCAATCGTCTCATCATCAATCCAGCAGGCAAAGAAATGACCAAAAAGTGTCCGGAAAGTTAATTAAAGAGCCGCAGCGGCAAGCGCAGCTTCTTCGCGTAATTTCTTGGTTTTCCCTGCACGTGAAGGCATATGGCACAATCCGCATACGTAGTGATTATTCAAATCAAAACGATCAATCACGAAATGGCCACCACACTCGGAGCAGGTTGTTGTCGCTAGCATCTTGCGCTCAACAAAACGCACCAATGTCCAGGCACGTGTTAATGACAATACGGCTTCATCACCCTCATTAATCTCCACCTGCTCGAGATACAGTTGATAGGCTTTCATAATCGCCTGGATGCCTTGAATTTCAGCGTGCAGAACCAAATAATGATAAATATTGAGAAACATCGACGAATGGATGTTCGGCTGCCAAGTCAAAAACCAGTCCGTTGAAAAAGGCAGCATACCTTTAGGTGGAGACTCACCTTTTAATTCTTTGTATAAATTCAGCAATCGCTCACGGGAGAGGGAGGTTTCTGATTCCAGTAATTGCAGACGGGCACCCAGGTGAATTAACTCCATTGCCAACTGGATATCCTGCGCTTCTGTCACCACACTTTTTTTAGTCATTTTTTTAGCCTCACATCCCGGATGAATCAAAACGCTTATGCGAATTCTTCCACAGCCTGGCCTGCCATCAATATGGCTGCGTGAGAATGCGCTAACGCACGATCTTTATTATAGTTGGTAAGCATACCCAAAATCGCACCGTCATCAAAACGAAACCGCGCCAGCATCATATTTGTGCCTGCCAGTTTGAGTAACTGGGCATTACTCAGACCTTCAATCAATTCTGCAATTTGAGCATCGATACCGAGACGAAAGATAGCTGTTGCCTTATCAGCACGAATCATTTGCTGAGCCAGCATTAAATAGTTCAAATTAGCATCACGAATTTCAGCCAACATGTTATCTACAGTCATTTTTATTCTCCTCAAAAGCCAACTTTTTAAAACCTGTCGCACAGTTTGTGTGGCAAGTGGTTAGCATATTGGAACTAGAATAAAAAAGCGCAAATAGGCACTATTCTGTATTTTATGTAAGATGAAATGGTATGCAATAGACGGTATTTGGCTTACAAATACCAATTGGCGAAATAAAAAATCCGGCAGGAAAATTTATAAAATCCATAAGATTCCAGCGGTGGCGGGGCATGCAGAACACATGCATCACAGAACTAACTTACAAGCATGTAAGTGAACTCCACCCTGAAAATCAAATAAACCTGATAAAAACGGAGAAAAATATTTCTCATATTGTTGTTATCGGCCAACATTTTGAAAACTTTAGGGTTAAATTGAAAATAAATTCATTTATTTTCAATTTAACTACTAACCAACTGTTTTACAACAAAATATATTTTAAAATAAATTAAAAAATATTTGATATGTTATATATCGGCACTTTTTTGCAAAACTTTAATTTCCACATCGCCCACACTAACAACTTGCCCGCTGCGAACCTTACAGGTTTTGCGCAACTCCACTTCCCTATCCACCCTAACCAAACCTTCGGCTACGAGATGCTTCCCTGCACCGCCACTATCCACAACACCAGCCAGTTTTAATAGCTGATTAAGTTCTACAAACTCACGCTCCAATTCGAAATCAACATGCTGCATAGCTTCCATTTGATACCCCGCTTTAAAATAGGACTGCAAAATTACACATATACGAGCTAATTGACTCGCACTGCATGAATAACATTAGATAAACCCTGGATACGCGCCAAAGCACGGTTTAATTGCTGTTGATTAGCAAAGTTCACATGGAAGCGCATAGTCGCCACCCCGTCATTCGTATCTGTATTTACACGCACCAGCGGCATACGCTCTTTGGTAAAGATATCGGAAATATCACGCAACAGGCCATGGCGATCAAATGCTTCTACTGCAATATCACAAACAATGCGCTCACCACCCTCTTCGCCCCAGCTTGCCGCAAGCAGACGCGCCTTGCGCTCGCCCTCGACTCGCAGGACATTAGGACAGTCCTGGCGATGTATGGTGACGCCGCGCCCCTGCGTCGCATAGCCAACTATCGCAGCAGGCGGTGAAGGCTGACAACAGTGAGCAATTGTCACCGGCAGATTCCCCACCCCTTCAATCAGGATATCGTTGCTACCCGGTTTAGCCGCAACACGTATATTGCTCCGCTTAGCCGGCTCTATTGCTGGCAATGGCGCCATTTGCGACTGAATGGCATCGTCAAGTTGACGGGCACTAATATCACCGCGACCTATTGCAGCCAGAAACTCATCGCCTTTGGGTTCACCCAGCTTTACCGCCAGTTTATCCAGATTTACGTCGGACGCACCCAAACGCCGCACCTCCCGATCCAGAATATCGCGGCCTTGTGCAATATTCTCTTCGAAGTACTGATAACGGAACCAATGCCGTACTTTCGCACGAGCACGTGGCGTTACCAGATAACCCAAAGCCGGATTCAGCCAGTCGCGACTTGGCGTCCCTTGCTTCACCGTCAATATTTCCACCCGCTGCCCGTTTTTTAACGGCGTATTCAATGGCACAATCACGCCATCCACTTTTGCGCCACGGCAACGGTGCCCCAAATCAGAGTGCACGTGATAGGCAAAATCCACCGGACTCGCGCCAGCTGCCAGGTCTATCACTCGCCCTTGGGGTGTCAGCACATAGATGCGGTCCTGAAACAGCTCATTTTTAAATAACTCGGCAAGCTCACGGCCATCGGCAACTTCATCCTTCCATTGCAATATCTGCCGCAGCCAGGCAATTTTATCCTCGGCACCGGTGGCTTTAGTCGCACCTTCCTTATAGCGCCAGTGCGCCGCCACGCCCAGTTCGGCATGGTTATGCATGTCGAATGTGCGAATCTGCACTTCCAGCGCCTTATTTTCCGGGCCGATGACCCCCGTGTGCAACGAGCGATAATCATTACTTTTAGGATGCGCAATATAGTCATCGAATTCACCGGATATCGGCTGCCACAAGTGGTGTATCAAGCCCAGCGCGGTATAGCAGTCCTTCAACTCCGGTACCAGTATGCGCACGGCGCGAATATCATACAGCTGCTCAAATGCCAGATGCTTGCGGTTCATCTTGTTGATGATACTGACGATATGCTTGGGCCGGCCAGTGACTTCAGCAGCGATTCCCGCAGCTTTCAATTCGTCCTGCAACAGCGCCACGACATCGGCAATATAACGCTCACGATCCAGCCGTTTTTCGTCCAGCAAGCGCGCTATGCGTTTGTAATTATCGGGTTCAAGGATGCGATAAGACAAATCCTCCATTTCCCACTTGATTTGCCATACCCCCAAACGGTTTGCCAGCGGCGCAAACAACTCGCGCACTTCCCGCGCTACCTGATGACGGGCAACATCATCGTCACTCTGCGTCAACACGCGCAACGCATAAGCGCGTTCGGCCAGCTTGATTAACACCACCCTGACGTCTTCCACCATCGCCAGCAACATTTGCCGCAAACCTTCCACCTGGCTATGTCCATCACGGCGTACCGTTTCGTCACCGGCGATTAACTGCCCCACCGCATCCATTTTTGCCACACCGCGCGCTAGCGCCAGTACGGGCTCTGCAACAGGTAAGGGCTCATCCAGCGATATACCCGACAGCAGCGCAGCCGCTACGCTCTCGGCATCCAGATGCAACTCTGCCACTTGCAACGCAGTTCCCATAGCATGCTGCCAGCGCCCTATTCCAGCCTCGCTACCCGCATCCGGCAGTGTAGTAACCCATTGCGCCACATCAGCAATCATGGCCGCGCCAGTCACATCCGCCTCCGCCGTCAAACGCGGCAACACCGTTGCCAAATCCGGCAGAGCATCATCATTTACTGCAGTAGTCTGAGTTGTAACCATTATTTACCTAAATTATGCTAACTGAGACCTTTGCACTATGTAGCGAGTGCAGTAATCGTGTAAAGGTCTCTAACTATCCTGCCAATAATGCCGCTTTAACAGCCGCCAACTGTTAGTTTCCATAGCCACATCAGGCATGAAACGTATATCCACCAAACCATCAACATCCGAGCGCCGTAATTGACTACCGGCATCGCGATAGCGCGTCACCACATCACTGCGCGGATGCCCGAAACGGTTGTTGTAGCCCATAGTAAACACCGTCAATTGCGGCTGGACGGCGGCAATGAAACCAGGCGTGGATGAAGTACGGCTACCATGATGTGGCGCAACGAGCACAGACGCACGCAACAACGTCGGCTGTGTTGCCAGCAACATGGCCTCATCCTCTGCCTCGATATCGGCCGGCAATAATACACTACCGCCTGCGCTACTGAGCTTCAGTACACAACTGCGATGATTATCTTTTAACGACGCATCAGCATAACTGCTCAGCGTCGGATGCAACATGGCGAAATGTACGCCATCCCAATCCCAGCTTTGCCCCGCCTCGCAACGCCTTACTGGCTGCACTGAGTTAGCAAACAGCGAATGTGCGGACGGCAAAGAAGTAATGACGGTTGTCACCGGCACCGCATTTAACAATGATGCGGCGCCACCAGTATGATCATTATCATCATGTGACAACACCATCCCATCCAGCCGAGTGACCCCTTCGCCGCGCAAATAAGGCGCGATAATACGACTGCCGCTATCCGCTTCACTGTTATAGCGTGGCCCGGTATCGAACAACAGCGTGTGATGTGCGGTGCGCACCAGTACCGCCAGCCCCTGCCCGACATCGATCACACTCACCCATAAGGCACCAGCGGTCGGTTGCGGCACTGCTACCAGCAACGCCGGCAGCATCCACACCGCACCCAGCCAGCGTGCCGGGAAGCCTCGCGGCAACAGCCACCATAACGCGCCCAGCAAAGCCATGCCAACGGCCCAGCGGCTCGGTTCAGGCTGTTGCCACACAGGCCAGCTCGCCAATATTTGCAATAGCCACACACAAGCCGCCATCAACCCATGTGCCCAATGCAATGGCGCATCCATACCCGAAAAACTGCCCAGCAAAGCTAAAGGTGTAATCAAAAAACTGATGAGTGGTATCGCAAACGCATTAGCCAACGGCGAGACCGTAGACAACTGCCCGAACAGCAACAATAATATCGGCGCTAACGCCAGCGTCACCGCCCACTGTGAATGCCACCATTCTTGTAGCCAATGCGGCTTGCCGACACGTGACCCGGTTGCGAATAACAACACCCCCACCGCGCCGAACGACAGCCAGAACCCTGCCGACATCACCGCCCACGGATCGATCAATACCACGATCAGCAACGCCCAGGCCAGTATCCGCGTTGGTGCCAGCGTGCGACCGCTCCATAATGCAATCGCCACCACCCACAACATATAGAGTGTGCGTTGAGCCGGTATGCCGAATCCAGCCAGCACCACGTAAGCCAGCGCAACCAGCGCACCCGCCAGTATCGCCGCCCTGCGCGCCGGCAACCGCAAGGTCAGCCGAGTGCTGCGGCGCCAGAGTGCATAACATAGCGCAAACGCCAGCCCGGACAGCATAGTCACATGCAAACCCGAGATACTGATCAAATGGGTAATACCGGTACGCTGATACAACTGCCATTGCGCGGGCGGGATAGCAGACTGCTCTCCTATCGCCAGCGCCTTCAGCACCCCCGTGTAAGGCGCGCTAGCCAATACGTGATCAAAACGATCGGCAATATGCCCACGTAAGACCTCGATCAGATAGCGCGGTTCCGCAACCCGGGCTGATAGCAAACGCTGTTCGCTGCGTTCGCGTACTGCCCCCAAAGCACGAATGTCGCGTGCAAACCACATGGCTTCCATGTCCTGCACATGTGGATTCTGATTGGCGTGCGGACGCCGCAGACGCACCGTCAATTGCCAGCGCTGTGCCGCCTTTACCGACAGCGCCCCAGCTAGAGGCTTACCATTAAAATCAGTAAGATAGGTTGATAATTGCACGTGTTTCGGCACTTCCGCACCGGGAGTCCGCACCCGTTCCACGTCAAATTCGAAACGCTGACCGCGCTCAGTCACCACCGGCAAACTCGCCACCACACCGACCACGGAGACATCCACACCTTCCCAGGTGAGTGGCAAACTATCAGCCAGTCGCTGCTGTGCCAGCATGGCCGCGTAAAAGAAACCCAGCGCAAACCACAATACCAGCAAAGCAACTCTGCGCACTTGCCGCCACCTGCCCGATACGGGCAACCCCCATGCCGATGCCAGCAGCGGTAAGCCCCACGCCCAGGCCAGATCAGGCAATACGGCTTGTTGCTGCAGCCAAATTACACCCGTAACAAACGCGAGTATGACTAGACGCACAGCTTACTCATCGTCATGCGTGCCATCGGCACCAAACAATACGGTTTTCAAGCGCCTCAATTCATCACGCAATTCGGCAGCACGTTCGAACTCCAGGTTTCTGGCGGCGGTGAGCATGTCCTTTTCCACCTGTTTCAGTTCCTTGGTCAAGGTCTTTTCATCCTTGGCATGGTAGCTCGCCATTTTTTGCGCGACTTTATGATTAGCCTGTGCGCTTTCCATGTCATACGCGCCTTCGATAATATCCTTGATGCCTTTGACCACACCGCGCGGCGTGATGCCATGCTCAAGGTTATATTCCACTTGCTTATGGCGACGGCGGTCGGTTTCATCCATCGCCCGCCGCATCGAATTGGTAATGCGGTCAGCATACAGAATCGCACGGCCATTCAGGTTACGCGCCGCCCGGCCTATGGTCTGGATCAACGAACGCTCGGAACGCAAAAAGCCCTCCTTATCCGCATCCAGTACCGCTACCAGTGATACTTCCGGAATATCCAGCCCCTCGCGCAACAGATTGATACCAACCAGCACATCAAATATGCCCAGACGCAAATCACGGATAATTTCCACCCGCTCTACCGTATCCACATCGGAATGCAGATAACGCACTTTCACTCCATGCTCCGACAAGTAATCAGTCAGATCTTCAGACATGCGTTTGGTCAGCGTGGTCACCAGCACGCGCTCGTTCACTGCCACACGCTTGGTAATCTCGGATAGCACATCATCCACTTGCGTTGCCACCGGACGCACTTCGATCTCAGGGTCAACCAGACCGGTCGGCCGCACCACCTGCTCCACTACCTGGCCCTGATGCTGTTGCTCATAGTCAGCAGGCGTCGCCGACACGAACACAGTCTGGCGCATGATGTGCTCGAATTCATCGAAGCGCAGCGGGCGGTTATCCATCGCCGATGGCAGGCGGAAACCGTAATTCACCAGATTTTCCTTGCGTGCGCGGTCGCCCTTGTACATGCCGCCGATCTGCGGAATGGTAACGTGCGATTCATCAATAATCATCAGTGCCCGTGACGGCAGGTAATCAATCAGCGTCGGTGGCGGTTCGCCCGGCTTGCGCCCAGACAAATGTCGCGAGTAGTTCTCAATGCCTTTGCAAAATCCCAGCTCGTTCATCATCTCCAGATCGAAGCGCGTGCGCTGCTCCAGGCGTTGCGCCTCCACCAGCTTGTTATCGCGGTAATATTCTTCCAGCCGCTCGCGCAATTCGATTTTAATCGCCTCGATGGCGCGTAAGGTAGTACTGCGCGGGGTGACGTAATGACTGGACGGATACACGGTGAAGCGCGGCAATTTCTGCAGCAAGTGGCCGGTGAGCGGATCGAACAGACGGATACTTTCCACCTCGTCGTCAAACAGCGAAATCCGCACCGCATGTTCGGCACTCTCCGCCGGGAAGATATCCAGCACATCGCCGCGCACGCGAAACACGCCGCGCTTGAATTCAAATTCATTTCTGTCGTACTGCATCGCGATCAGACGTTGTATCGCATCACGCTGCGACAGTTTTTCACCCTGACGCAGATGCAATATCATCTTGTGGTAATCGCCCGGATCGCCGATACCGTAAATCGCGGACACCGTCGCCACGATAATGCTGTCATTGCGTTCCAGCAGCGCCTTGGTCGCTGACAGGCGCATCTGCTCAATATGCTCATTAATGCTGGAATCTTTTTCGATAAACAAATCACGCGCCGGCACATAAGCCTCGGGCTGATAGTAGTCGTAGTAGGACACAAAATATTCGACCGAATTTTCGGGAAAAAACTCGCGCATTTCCGCGTATAGTTGAGCTGCCAGGGTCTTGTTCGGCGCCATGATCATCGCCGGCCGCCCCAGTTGCGCAATCACATTCGCCATAGTGTAAGTCTTGCCCGAGCCAGTCACGCCCAGCAAAGTCTGGAACGCCAGGCCGTCATTAATCCCCTCTACCAGCTTCGCTATCGCTTGTGGCTGATCACCTGCCGGTAAAAAAGGTTGATGCAATCGAAAAGGACTATTGGGAAAAGTGACAATCACGAGTAAAATCCGTCTGTTTTTAACCTGTTAATCTTATCATGTCAGCGGATTAGCCTCTGACATACTACTCAAGGATGTTTAAGTTGGAACTCTCAAATCGCGTTCAGGCCATCAAACCCTCTCCTACACTCGCTGTTACTGCTCGCGCAGCGAAGCTTAAAGCTGAAGGAAAAGACATTATCGGCTTGGGCGCAGGCGAACCCGACTTTGACACTCCGCAACACATTAAAGATGCAGCGATTGCTGCGATTAACAGCGGTTTCACCAAATACACTGCGGTCGGCGGCACACCATCCTTAAAACAGGCGGTCATTGCCAAATTCAAACGCGACAACGGCCTGGACTATACCGCCAAGCAGGTTTTAGTCTCCTGCGGCGGCAAGCAGAGCTTTTTCAATCTGGTACAAGCCCTGATCAACCCCGGTGACGAAGTCATTATCCCGGCACCCTACTGGGTGTCATACCCTGACATCGTTATCCTTGCCGGCGGCTCACCGGTCATCATTGAAGCCGGTATCGATCAAGGTTTCAAAATTACGCCAGCGCAGTTGCAGGCAGCGATAACACCTCGCACCCGTTTGGTAGTGATCAACAGCCCGAGCAACCCAAGCGGCGCTGTGTACAGCCTGGAAGAACTGGCTGCATTAGGCGCCGTATTGCGTAACTACCCTGACATTATCATCGCCACTGACGATATGTATGAACACATCCGCCTGCAAGACGGACCGTTCAGCAACATCCTCAATGCCTGCCCCGACCTGTATGACCGCACCATGGTGCTGAATGGCGTATCCAAATCGTATGCCATGACCGGCTGGCGTATCGGCTATTGCGCCGGCCCGGAAAAGCTCATCACTGCGATGGAAAATGTGCAATCACAGTCAACCTCCAACCCCACTTCGATTTCGCAGGTCGCCGCTGAAGCCGCACTCAACGGCGATCAAGCTTGCATCGTGCCGATGATCGCCGCATTCCGCGAACGTCATGAATTCGTTGTCGCCGCACTCAACACTATTCCCGGCGTCAACTGCATCTATGCCGGCGGTGCGTTCTACGCCTTCCCTGATGTCAGCAGCGCCATCCAGCGCCTGCATCAGGCTGGCAAAATCACCGCCACCACTGACATTGCGCTGAGCGAGTATCTGCTGGAAAAAGCTGGAGTTGCCGTTGTACCTGGCTCGGCTTTCGGTAGCGAAGGTTATATCCGCTTATCATTCGCCACCTCCATGGATAATCTTAAGGCAGCATTAAGCCGGCTACAGACATGGATGGCGTAAGCTAGCTATAGCCAACGCAGCCTTGACACAACGATAGACGCTTACCGGGCTAAATCCACCGGTAAAAATCGACGGAATTAATTACTGACAGCAGCTGCTACAGACCGATTGAAGTTGCACGAAAACCCTGGCCGGTCACATTGGCCAGTATGGTTTTGGTATCGACACATTCGGGGTCATAAGCGACCAGCATCAAATGCGGTGTCCGGTCATGGGCACCCGCACTAACAACGCAACTATGTTCTCGTATGGATGCTTCTAACCTGTCCAACTGCTCACGCGTCAGCGTCTCGTCAACATGTATAATGAAATCGGAAATGGATATATGCATGATATTCTCCTTCCCATGCAATGGTTAATATCACCGTATATTAATACGTGTTTCAACTCCTAAATTATTTATAGCACATCACAGCAATCTGTCGAGTTGAGGCATTAACGCCAACCGATCAAACCACCCTCACTCAATCGCCGGCATTACGGTATGGGAACTACATGAACGATAAGATTCTCAGTTTGCTTGCACAAATCAATTCTCTCGACGCTGAATTGCGTACTGCCTTACATGAACAGGAAACCCGGGTACTATTTGAAATCAAAGGTAAACATATCCAATTTGAACGCAGCATCAAACAGGCGCACCGCAAGCTCAAACTTGGTTTTTTCCGCTGGCTGGTCACTAACCGTCCGCAGAATCTGATTACTGGCCCCATCATTTACAGCATGATCATTCCACTGTTTCTTACTGATGTATTAATCAGTTTTTATCAGTTTAGCTGTTTCCCTATCTATAAAATTGCCAAAGTACGCCGTGCCGATTTCGTCATCTTCGACCGCAGCCAACTGCAATACCTCAACTTCGTCGAGAAATTCCATTGCACTTATTGCGAATACGCAAATGGCGTGATCGCTTATATCAGGGAAGTCATCGCCAGAACCGAGGAATACTTCTGCCCGATCAAACACGCTCGCAAAGTACTGGGCTCACACTCACGCTACGCTTATTTCCTGGATTATGGTGATGCGGACAACTACGAAGCAAAACTGGAAGCATACCGCGTTGCCCTCGGCAAAGCAGAAAACATAGGAAAACCCCATGACTGAAGCCATTATCAACTGGATAGAAGCGGGTAAGCCCTGCTCGGCTATCTGGCACTCCGAAAACAAAACACCGCCGCCCAAGCGCATCGTCATCACCGATGACACTATGGCGGCAGACACCGCCTACCGCCTGGCCTGTGAAGGCACAGCATTGCTCTGGCGTGGTGATTTTCAGAATGCGCGGCAATTGCTGCAGGCACTGGCGCGACGCGTAGACCGCCCACCACACAAATCCAAAAAACCACCCAGACTAGCCACTACCCCAACCGAGGCATTCAATCTGCATCGGCAGGCACAGTCGCTTCGTGCCCGTGTGCTGGCAATGCTGCTAATACCGCTTGATGCCAATTACACCATCCCGCTACGCCGCGCACCGGATGTACGCGCAGCCTGCACTGAAGCTTATGGCGCTGGCACGGCTGCTTCCGTCGTCTCGCTACGTGAATTGCAGGGTTTGATCGGCGCGCACGAATGGCGCAAAAAAGGCGTAGACATACCCGTAATTGGCGAGCGCATTCATCCGCATTACGGTGTGTACTCACCCGTACGCGGCGAATATATCGAACTGATCGCAACGGCACCGCTGCCTGCGACTGAACTGGCATTCGACATTGGTACCGGCACCGGCGTGCTGGCTGCACTACTGGTTCGCCGCGGGGTTAAGCATGTTGTCGCCACCGATCAGGATCCCCGTGCACTGGCCTGCGCTCGTGACAACATCAAACGACTAGGGTTAAGCAATCAGATCGACATCGTGCAGGCGGATCTCTTCCCCCCCGGCCGTGCTCCACTGGTAGTCTGCAATCCACCCTGGATACCGGCACGGCCCAATGCCGCAATCGAACATGCCATCTACGATCCCGACAGCCGCATGTTACGTGGATTCCTCAGTGGATTAGCTGATCATCTGGAACCCGCCGGTGAAGGCTGGCTGATACTCTCTGATTTTGCGGAGCATCTGGGGCTGCGTACACGAGATGAATTACTCGCGCTGATTGATCAGGCAGGATTAACCGTCCTGGAACGCATGGACATCAAGCCGCACCACCCCAAAGCCAGCGCTGACACTGACCCATTGCACCGCGCACGTGCAGCAGAAATCACCTCATTATGGCGCCTTGCCGTACGTTAGTTTGTTCGGGTGCCTGATATAACATCAGACACCCGTCATCTCCCTGACATGTTCAAATCACCAGTCCAAAACTACCAGATATCTTGGCAACTCGAATTGCTATAATTGCTTCATCCCTGTTTTGTTGCATAAATGCCTGCCAACCATGGCATTACTATGCATTTTCGATACGCTATAAATATTAGAATTAAATAATATAATTATTTAATTCTAATATGCAACAGCCACACAACTAACCTATTCACCACTACCCCAGTTTTCAAGGAGTATATTTTGAAGCATTTCTTATTAGCCACACTCACCTGCATACCCCTCCTGGCGCAAGCCGATGATGTTGCCCAGACCATCACCACCCAAGGCAATAAACAGGGCGCAACCGCTTGCATAGCATGTCATGGTGCAGATGGCGGCGGCACCCCTGCAGCCGGTTTCCCTCGTCTGGCTGGTCTCAACGAAGCCTACATCAAGCACCAGTTACATGATTTTCAATCCGGCAAGCGTAACAATCCACTGATGCAACCGATCGCCAAGGCGCTTTCGGATAGCGAAATACAGGTTATCGCAGCCTATTATGCCGCGCTAGCTATCCCCGCCATTACACCGGCAGGCGGCGATCCGGCATTGTTACGCAAAGGTGAAGCCATCGCCACCAGCGGCGACTGGAACCATGAAATTCCAGCCTGTTTTCAATGCCACGGTGCAAACGGCCAAGGTATAGACCCTAGCTTTCCGGCGATCACAGGCCAGTCTGCGACCTACATTACCAATCAGCTTATGGCATGGAAATCAGGTACCCGTGCCAATGATCCAGTGGGTTTGATGAAATCTGTGGCCAGCAAATTATCGGCAGATCAGATCAAGGCTGTTTCCGCCTTTCTTGCTAATCAACCTTTAACCAATGGAACTCAAAAATGAAAAACACCATCGCAATCTCCATCGCTTTGGCTATGTTCGCCATCTCGGGCATGACGGCTGCCGCCAGCAAAACAGCGGCACCCGTTCCGGCTACCGCACCTGTATTTACGCCACCCAGCGAAGACAGTATTCCCAACGATGAGTTTGGAAAGATCGTTCGTCAAGGGAAAAACATTTTTGAAGATACCCAGCATTACGCCAAGCAATATGTCGGCAACGGCATGAACTGCGTGAACTGCCACCTTGCAGCTGGCCGCAAACCGGATTCCTCGCCATTATGGGGTGCCTATGTGCGCTATCCGGCTTACCGCGCCAAGAACAACAAGGTAAACACCTACGAAGAGCGCATACAAGGCTGCTTCAAATTCAGCATGAACGGTAAAGCACCTGCGGCGGATAGCCCGGAGATGGTGGCATTGGTAACTTATTCGTACTGGCTGGCAACCGGTGCACCGGTTGGCGCGAAATTAAAGGGCGCAGGCTACCCGGAAGTAGCAAAACCGGCTACCACCCCTGATGCGATTCGTGGTAAAACCGTGTATACGGAAAGCTGCCAGATATGCCATGGCGCTAATGGCGAAGGCAAGAAAGTTGACGGCAAATCGGTATTCCCGCCATTGTGGGGATCTGAGGCTTTCAACTGGGGGGCAGGCATGCACCGCATCAATACGGCTGCTTCCTTCATCAAAGCCAATATGCCGCTCTCCAAGGGCTATTCGCTTACTGACCAGCAGGCCTGGGACGTCGCTACTTATGTCATGTCCCATGAACGCCCACAAGATCCACGGTTCAAGGGTGACATAGCGCAGACTAAAAAGGATTATCACGACGAGAATTGCAAATATGGCGAAACCGTTGATGGCAAGGTACTCGGCGCACCTCACTAAATAGCACCAACGCAGCAAATCGCCCCGTGCAATCGGCATTCCGATCAAATTGCACGGGGCGTTTCATTTAAGCACTGAAAAAACTTTATCCTAACAATGCTACCGATTTGATCTGCGCCCATACTGCCCGGCCCGGATGCAGATCAAGCGCTGCGGCTGAACGCCGGGTGAGCCGTGCCAGTAATGGCGCACCACCAGCATCGAGGCGCACCAGCGTTAATGCCGGATGCTGGTCATCACCAAGCTCGGTGACCACAGCGGGCAATATATTGAGAATGCTGCCATCGGTATGCGGCGTCAAGGTCAGACTGACATCACGCGCCAGAATACGCACACGCAATGACTGATTAAGCGTTGCGCCGTTATCGCGTACCCACAAATTGCCGCCCACAAACCCCACCTGGCATAAATGCCATTGCCTGTCGAATCCGCTCACCGAACCCGCCAGCACCACGCCGGCGTCATCATGCTGACTTAACGGCAGATCAAGCCGCGCCAGCGTTTCTGAAAGCGCCCCGCTGGCGAGTACCTGCCCATGATCCAGCAACACCAGATGATCAGCCAGACGCGCCACTTCATCCGGCGCATGACTCACATAGAGCAACGGGATATCCAGCTCATCATGCAATCGTTCCAGATAAGGCAATATCTCACCCTTGAGTTTTAAGTCGAGCGCGGCTAAAGGCTCATCCATCAACAATAATTGCGGGCTCACTGCCAGCGCCCGCGCAATACCCACCCGCTGACGTTCGCCGCCAGATAAGGCGTCAGGCATGCGCGACAGCAAATGCCCTATGCCTAGCAGCGCAATAGCCTGATCCAACGACACGCATCTCTGCTGTTGCGGCACCCGTTGCTGCCCAAACTCCAGATTCTGGCGTATATTCAAATGCGCAAACAGACTGGCTTCCTGAAACACATACCCTATCGGGCGCTGATATGTCGGCATGAAAATGCCCCGCGCGTCGTCCTGCCAGACACTGCCATTCACCGCCAGATAACCCCCCGCCACGCGTTCCAGCCCAGCTATTGCCCTTAACACTGTGGTTTTACCGGAACCGGAATGGCCGAATAACGCAGTCACCCCTTTGCCCGGTAAATCCAGATCGACATCCAGCGCAAAGCCAGAGCGCTCAAAGTGGAAGCGCGCGCGTATACCGGATTCTGGATTCGTCATCATTTCGGCCTGCCTGACGCATTAAATCGATACAACAGCAGCAATACCGCAAATGAAAACAGCACCATGATCGCTGCCAACGTATGCGCCTCGGTATATTCCAGCGCCTCCACATGATCATAGATCTGCACCGAGACCACCCGCGTTTTATCCGGGATATTGCCACCTATCATGAGCACCACGCCGAATTCACCAACAGTATGGGCAAAGCCAAGTATGGTCGCGGTCAGAAAACCCGGTTTGGCCAAGGGCAGCACCACACTGAAAAACGTATCCCGCGGCGAAGCACGCAATGTCGCCGCCACTTCGAGCGGACGCTCGCCGATCGCTTCAAAGGCATTCTGTATCGGCTGCACCACAAAGGGTAAAGAATAGAAGGTGGACGCCAGCACCAGGCCGGCAAACGTAAACGGCAGCATCCCTAGCCCCAATGACTGGGTAAAATGGCCGATAGGACCATTCGGCCCCATTGCCAGCAACAGATAAAAACCAATTACCGAGGGCGGCAGCACAATGGGCAGCGCCACTAAGGCACCCACTGGCCCCTTAGTCCACGATCGCGTCCGCGCCAGCCACCAGGCGATAGGCGTACCGACCAGCAACAGCAGCACCGTCGTCACCGTCGCCAATCTGAGGGTTAGCCAGATAGCACCAAGATCAGTTGCATCAAGCATCAATTGCGTAATTTTCCGAAATTACAAATCATAACCATACGCCTTGATGACTGCCTTGGCTTTATCGCTTTTCAGATATTTCAGCAAAGCCGCCGCGGCAGGATTGTCTTTGCCGTTGATCAGCAGCAGAGCATCCTGACGAATCGGGCTATGCATTGTGGACGGGATAATCCAGCCCGAGCCACTCTTGAGCTTGCCATCCTCATACACCTGCGACAACGCGACAAATCCCAGTTCAGCATTACCCGTACTTACGAATTGATAGGTCTGTGCGATATTCTCACCCTGTACGAATTTGGGCGTTAACATACTCACCAGCCCTAGCTTGGTCATCACCTCAACAGCCGCTGCACCATAGGGTGCCAACTTGGGATTGGCCAGCGCAATATGCTCGAAACTGTTTGTTTTCAGCACCGCCCCCTTGTCATCCACCACACCAGGCTTGGCCGACCATAGCACCAGCTTACCAATCGCGTAAGTGAAGCGGCTACCCGTAACGCCCAATTTCTCCTGCTCCATGCGGGCTGGTGTTTCATCATCCGCAGCGAGCAGCATATCAAACGGCGCACCATTCCTGATCTGCGCATAAAACTTACCAGTTGCTCCGAAGGAGAGCGCCACCTTATGGCCGCTAGTCTTTTCGAAGTCAGTGGCAATGATTTTCATCGGCGCAGTGAAATTAGAGGCAACAGCAACTTGCACCTCTGCTGCACTTGCTTCCCCGGTGACCATACCAGCGCTCAAAAATATGCAGGCACAAAATCTCACAGATATACGCTTCATGAATAGCCCCTTGTAAAACCCAGCCGAAGTAAATTAGTTTATTATAACAACCTAATGCAGGTGGCATATTACCCTGTGCGTCTGCCTCAACGTAGCTATCATAATGCAAACGAAAACCGACTGCGCACAATCAACAGCCATGCCTGCATTTTCAGGAGACTCAGACAACGAATCTATCGTCACGGCGATATGTGCTCTGGCGCAAGGATTGAATCTTAATCTGATTGCAGAGGGTGTTGAGGAAACCAATCAATATCGTTTACTGCAAACGCTCAATTGCAATGAAGCTCAGGGTTATTTGTTCAGTAAACCTATATCCAGTCAGGACATTACCGAACTATTGATTAAAGATGCGCCGCTAGGGCAGCTACATACCACACCACAGCACTGTTTCGATATGTAGCAATACGCCGCCCGCTTTCTAACGGGACGTCAGTAACCCATCAAAACCAGCCACACAGGCATCCCAGCCTGGCTGGCACTTGCAAAATACAAACAAACCGCTATCTATTTATCTCAACCGCAGTTTTTGATAATGCCGTCGAAAATAGCGTCACGGTATTACCGCCGCTTTTTTTGGCATAGTACATGGCAGTGTCAGCATGCTTAAGCAGGCTACTCTCATCACTGCCGTGTTCAGGACAAATAGCAATTCCGATACTGGATGAGATGTGTAAGCTGCCACCCATCAACTCAAATGGCTGATTAAGCACAGAACGGATTTTTTCCGCCACCCGCATTACATCCTGCTCTGCCTCAATATTCGGCAGCAATACAATAAATTCATCGCCACCAATACGCGAAACGGTATCTGATTCACGTATGCAGTCCTGCATGCGTTTTGCAGCTTCCATCAGCAACAAATCGCCCACAGCATGACCACGGGTATCATTAATGCTCTTGAATTCATCCAGGTCAATAAAAATCAGGGCCATGCGCACATTGTCGCGTCTGGCGGCAGCAAGCGAACGTTGCAAGCGATCACGAAGCAGATTGCGGTTCGGCAACTCCGTCAATGTATCATGCGTAGCGAGCTTGGTTAATGCCTCGTTAGCGAAGCGCAATTCCTGCGTACGCTGCTCGATTTTATGTTCGAGCGTAGCGTTAATCTCATTGATCTGCTGAATTTTCTGGTTAACCGCATCATCCATGGCAATAAAGCTCTGGGTGAGATCACCCAGCTCATCACGCCGACTCTTGTTTTTTTCCAGTCGACTAAGCAGCTCATGCAACGTATCTGGTTGCTTACCACTGGCAATACCGAGAAAAACCCGACTTAGTGCCGTGAGTGGGTAAGAGATGGATGACGCGAAATACCAGGCGAACGGAAAAATGAATAGCAGGCTGGCTACGGCTATCAACCCCAATATCCGTACCATCTCCCACGTATTTTTTCGGACAATTTCCTTCGAATACAATTCGGCGATAGTGCCTACTAATCGCTTACCGTTATACAGAGGAATTAGACCCTGATAATAATGTTGACCTTCAATTTTTATCTCATTAAGCCCCATCCTGCCGACAGGCGTATCCGTAACAACTTGCTGCACGCCACTCCAGTCAGGCTTTTGATAAGCTGCCACATCCCCACTGCTAAGGCCTTGCCTGGTAAAGACATTGATCTTTATATCGGTCAGTTTGGACAGATAGTCAACAAAGGTTTGATCAAGCAACTGCACACCAACAACCAGACCAAGCTGTCGTGCGACCTGCTTTCCGGTGAGCGGATCAAACGCGTTACCGATAATGGGAACATAACTTTCAATAGCCAGCAAACCATCCACAACAGCATAGTGCACGCCTTCCTGTCGCGGCAGCGATTGCCCGAACGTTAAGTCGACCCCGGTGATGGCATTGGTTGTATGCAGTTTTGGGCGACTTAACTCCTCATTTTCTTTTAGCAGAGCGACCCAAAAAGAAGGAACAGACCCATTATCCACAAAGCCGACACGCCCGCTGCCACCGCCCAACTGAGCAAATGACACCAGCCTACCTGCAGAATCATAGATAGTTATTCTGGAAAGCATAGCTACCCTGGCGATTTTGTAAGTATCGTTTACCAGTTGCTGGTAACTATTAAACATGGTTTCGTGATCAAATTCCAAACGCGAATATTGGGTCAGGTACCAAATAGTTGATCCGAGGTTTTTTTGCATGGCCAACTGGCGTGATGCAGTCAGCACATTAGTTTTGCGATCATCCAGACTATCGTTGATAACGACTGAGGATTTACTTAACAGCGCATGGGATTGATCCTGATACTGCTGACTGATGACCCAGGAAACGGCGAGCATGGAAGCAAGCGCCACCACGATACTGATAGCAACCGCACCGAGCAGAATCTTGTCTCTGAGCCGCATCATTTTCATGTTTGCGCTGCCTTTACTGGGATGGTGAGCGCTGCACTGATTCAGCAGGCACCGGCATTACTACGCGATCATCACGAAGATTCACACTACCCGATGAGTCAGCACTGCGCAAGCATTACTTAAGCGTTTCCGGGGAATATGACAGGACAGGCACATAGTCCTTGGGGGCTATAGACGTGTCGAACTTATAAGTTGCATAGTTGCGCTTGTCAACCAGACCCAATTTAATCAGTATGGTATTCGGCGTTGCCTTGGTTCTTCCTTCCAGAAAATTCACTACTGTATCAACGCTTACCCGTGCCTGGCTGACAGCTTTCGTATCCGCAGCGGCAACGATTTCACCCTTTTGGATAAAATTGGCAATATCTCCGGTCAGATCATAGGCAACCACCCTGACCTTCCCTTCCAGCCCTGCCTCTTTTATTGGCAAGATTGCAGCAGGTGCGCAACCGCTACAACCCAGAATGTAATCAAGATGATTACCGTGTTTGGCAAGTAACTGCGCCGCTAATTGTGTCTGTCCGATCAGGTCACTATCGCCATATGTAATATCAACAATATTCACATTGATTGCCGCTTTACGCGCCGCTTCACGGGTACCCTCTACCTCACCAACAACCCAACCAGCACCTGCAGGGCCAGGTAACAATGCAATATTGATAGACTTCAAGCCGCGCCGTTGTGCATCGCGAATAACCCATTGCGTAGCATCAATACCCATGTGTATCAACGAGGTGGTCACTTTGACCGCCAAATCATCGCTGGTACTGTCATTCGCCAGCTCAAACACAGGTATACCCAATGAGCGCGCTTTGGCAATGGAAGCGTTGTTGGCGGTGTGACTGATCGGGGAAATAACAATGGCATCATATTTTGCAGCAATCGCCTCATCCATCTTGCGCAATTGCCCAACCAGATCGGTGTAACCGTCTGCGGGGAGAATATCCACTGCGACGCCTAACCGCTTGGCTTCACTAATGACCCCATAACTACAACCAACCCAATACGGATCCTTCATATGCGGAAACAGGAATGCGATGCGCCAGGGCTTACTGGCATGCGCTGCCATGACGTAGCTGTCGTTAACTACGCGGCCACTGGCCAAGGCATCATCCGCTGATCCATTCGGTTTAACCGGAGGGTAAATTGAATAGACGGGGATGGGTTCGAACGAACCAGCGGAAGCAGATCCAACAGCAGTGCAAACCAAAACAAGACATGACAAAATTTGTCGGCAACAAACGCTAATCGAAACCATATTTTGCATGCTATCCCCGATTCAAGATGAAATCACCGAAACATGCTTTATTTCATACCACTGTCCCCATAATACGCGAATTTTGTGCATGAGCAACGCAACCATTCATGCACCTTGCATCCAGTACGTTCGCTCGCACTACAACAAGTTCGGCGCCTGGAAGTCAGTCACCTGTTTTAGCAACGATTACCTCGCCGTCTTCCTTGGAAATTGGCCCCAGTTGCGGCAAGGTCAATAACTCCAGCACTACTTCAGAAGGCCGGCACAACCGGGTTCCAAGCGGCGTAACTACGATGGGCCGGTTAATCAGGATAGGGTGTGCCAGCATAAAATCGATCAATTCATCATCATTCCATTTGGTGTCGTCCAGATTCAGCTCATCGTAGGGTGTCCCTTTGCGCCGCAACAGATCGCGCACTGGCATCCCCATAGCCTTGATGAGCACCTCAAGTTTATCCCGGCTGGGCGGTGTTTCCAGATAAGCAATGACATTGGGCTCTTCGCCAGTATTACGGATGATGGCAAGCACGTTACGCGAGGTACCACAGGCTGGATTGTGGTAGATGGTGATGTCTGACATGATTTTTCCAAGTGATATATCAAAGACCTGAATACTAAACATAGTTCACACATAATTCAATATGCGCCTTGACATATATTCACCAATACATATATATTGAACGCATGCTTGATATAGACACTCTATTTGCAACACTTGCCGATGCAACACGCCGTCAGATCCTGGCTCAGCTATTGCACAGTGGCGAATCATGCGTTTGCCACCTGTATGGCACGCTGGATATATCGCAACCCAAGGTATCACGGCACCTGGCGGTATTACGCGAGGCTGGACTGGTTAGCTCGCAACGTAGAGGAACCTGGATACACTACAGCATCAACCCGGATCTACCGTGCTGGGCGCAAATAATTTTGGCGCAGATGTCAGTAGGACTGACGCTGGACGCTTCAGCCAGCCCAATCAACAGCACGTGCTGCGCTGCAAAATGAGCATTTTATTCGGCAAAACATATATTTCAGGAGCACTGGCGTGGATACTTTAGATCAACACACTGACAATAGCAGTTCAACCGCTAAATGGTTGGCAGGTGTTGTGCTCGGCCTGGCAATCTGGATTTGGACATACAGCCAGTTGCAAGGCGCTGCCGATTACGCCATGTCCTTCACGGGTATAGCGACTGAATCGCATCTGGGGCAGGCGCTCAACTTTTTTCTGTTTGAAACACCCAAAGTTTTGCTGCTGCTGACCCTCATTGTGTTTGTGATGGGTGTCATTCAAACGTTCGTCGCACCTGAACGCACACGCCAATTACTCGCTGGCAAACGCCTGGGTATAGGCAACATCATGGCCGCCAGCCTGGGTATTGTCACACCGTTTTGTTCCTGCTCGGCCGTACCGCTGTTTATCGGTTTTTTGCAGGCTGGCGTACCACTCGGCGTAACATTCTCATTCCTGATCTCGGCACCGATGGTCAACGAAGTCGCGCTAGGCTTGTTGTTCGGCTTATTTGGCTGGAAGATTGCATTGCTGTATATGGGCTTAGGCCTTACCGTCGCCATCACCGCCGGATTGATCATCGGCAAGCTCAATATGGAAAACCATCTGGAAGACTGGGTGCAAGCCATACAGGCCAGAGGCGGTGCCGTTATCGCCAATCTGGATCACCCGCAAACCTGGCCGGAACGATTCCAGGCAGGCATGCATCATGTCAAAGACATCGTCGGTAAAGTCTGGCCATATATCGTGCTTGGCGTGGCAGTCGGCGCCGGTATCCATGGTTATGTGCCACAAAACTTCATGGCGAGTATCATGGGCAAAGATGCCTGGTGGTCTGTGCCTGCGGCAGTACTGATCGGCGTGCCGATGTACTCCAATGCTGCCGGCATTATCCCGGTAGTACAGGCTTTGCTCGGCAAGGGTGCCGCTTTGGGCACAGTGCTGGCATTCATGATGAGCGTCACCGCCCTGTCATTTCCGGAGATGATCATCCTGCGCAAAGTGCTCAAACCAGCATTGATCGCAACTTTTGTAGGCGTGGTGTCAACAGGCATTTTGCTTGTCGGCTATGTGTTTAACGCAGTGCTTTAACTAACTTTATCAAATAGGAGATTCACAATGAAAGGCAATCGCATGATGCGCATGATGTCTGTAATGGTAATGATTTCACTGGCTGCAACGCACTTCTCTGGTCAGTTCGACTTGCTACACCCCAGCTTCTTATGGATAGCCGCGTTTGCCAGCATCATGGCATTTCAAGCCACTTTTACCGGGTTTTGTCCTGCTGGCATCATCATGGGCAATGGCAAAAAAGCCGCCTGCTGCAGTAAATAAGGAAAGGAACGCAAAATGGCTCAAGCAATCCTGCACCCCTCTATCGTGTCCCTGGTATCGTTAGCTGCTAATATTGCTGCCAATCATCCCAGACAAGGTCTCTGCCAACTCGACAAACTCGAGCAGTTCGGCGTTACCAAGGAACAAATCGACCTGGTAGTAGAAATCGCCCGCCATATCCGCGATGAAGCCGGACAAAAACTCGATGCACGTTTTGATGAAGCGCTTACCGCCAAAATGGAGAGCGCCTCAACGCATGCAAAACCGCTGAATATCCCGGTAGCCGAAGCATGCTGCACTCCTACTCCAGGCGGCAAATCCTGCTGCTAGAATAGGCATAAAGGCTGGCAGTGTTCGGACATACTATCTCGCCCACTGCCATCAATTACCCAAAGGAACCGTCATGAAAAACATCAAAGTACTTGGCACGGGCTGCACAAACTGCAAAACCACCCTCAAACTCATCGATGAAGCCGCCCAGGCAAAGGGTGTTGAGATACAATTGGAAAAAGTCGAATCCATCGCCGACATTCTGGGCTACGGCGTAATGTCCACCCCGGGCGTAGTAATCGATGGCATAGTGGTTCACGCCGGCGGCGTACCGGATCGCAAAAAAATTGATAGCTGGCTAACCTGATATTAGTAACTGGAAAACAACCTGATGAGCGCAAAGCACGACCACCATGAACACCACTCCAATGATCATGAACATCATCATGGACACGCTCATCACCACGATCACAGCAATGTCGATACCACCAGCCGCGCATTTGCAGTAGGCATCGCGCTTAACCTGACCTTTGTCATCATCGAAATCGGCTTTGGCATTTACGCCGATTCCTTATCTTTGCTGGCGGATGCAGGGCATAACTTCAGCGATGTGATCGGCCTGATTGCCGCCTGGGGGGCCATGGTCCTGGCACGCCGCCTGCCTTCACCGCGATTTACCTATGGGCTGCGCAGCACCACCATCCTTGCGGCACTCGCGAACGCCATGCTGCTGCTTATTGCAGTCGGCGGTATCTCCTGGGAAGCCATCCGCCGTTTTACCGAACCGATGGCAGTGAACGAACCCATCATGGTCTGGGTCGCATTAGTCGGGGTAGTCGTCAATGTGGCAACAGCACTCATGCTGATGAAAGGCCATAAAGACGACCTTAATCTGCGCGGTGCATTTTTGCACATGGTAGCCGATGCCGCCGTATCGGTCGGCGTTGCACTGGCTGGCCTGGGCATGATGTTTACTGGCTGGCTGTGGCTGGATCCGGCTATCAGCCTGCTCATTGCTGCAGTGATATTTATCGGCACCTGGGGTCTGTTCAAACAATCCCTCAAGCTGGCACTGCATGCTGTGCCAGATGCCATAGATCCCGCCCGCATTGAGACATACCTGCGTAGCCTACCGCAAGTGAGTGAAGTACATGACCTGCACATCTGGGGCATGAGTACCACTGAGAACGCCCTCACCGTCCACCTCGTTACGCCAGACGGCCATCCAGGCGATGCGTTTCTGGACGAGATTGCAGAAGAACTTGAGCACCACTTTCAGATTAGTCACGCCACGTTCCAGATTGAACTGGGTGACCATGAGATTATGTGCCGGCTTGCACCGGCTGAGGTGGTTTAAATTTAGCACCTGAGCGCAGGCTTAGTAACACACTATCAAAGGGGTTGGGGTCGCGCAATATGGTAGCCTTGCGCGTAATCAACCCCGATGTCACGTAACATGATAAGAATGGCTTCACTTTCCACGAACTCCGCAATTGTTTCCATCCCCATCGCCTGCGAAATATGTTTGATGGATTCAACGATGGAACGAGCCACTTTGTCAGTAGTAATGTTCCGTACGAAACTGCCATCAATTTTAACGCTATTGACCGGCAGATTCTTCAAATAATTGAACGAACACAAGCCACTACCAAAATCATCCAGCGAGAACGTACAGCCTATCCCGCGTAAAGTCTCAATCAGCCTGACCGCACTACTGAGGCTGCGGATTGCGGCCGTTTCGGTAATTTCGAAACAAATGTGCTGAGGTGGAACGCCGCACATTTCGATTTGTTCCAGCAAAAATCCGAGAAACTTGGGTTCAGTGATAGAGCGTCCGGACAGATTAATGCTGAAAAATTCGCCCTCTGCCGGCGGTGTGGGTAACATTCTCAACCACTCCAGCGCCGTGGCCACTACCCAGCGATCCACAGCGGGCATTAAATCATAGCGTTCAGCCGCAGGAATAAACAAATCGGGAGGCACCAACTGCTTTGCATCATCCAGCATACGCAGCAAAAATTCGCGCCCATGCGGCAGTGATCCTGGATTTACCGGCACAATAGCCTGACTGTATAAAATGAAACGGTTTTTGCGCAACGCTTCCGGGATACGTAATGCCCATTGCATTTCGCTGCTCCGCAATGAAAGCTCGCTGTCATTAGCCCGATATAAATGCACTCGGTTACGACCGGATTCCTTGGCTGCATAACAAGCCCTGTCAGCCGCAGAAAAAACGTGCGCAGCCGTCTCACTGAGACTGGAAATCAGTACCACACCAATGCTGATACCAATACTGAACACTTCCTCATGCCACTCGAAGAGAAATTTCTGCACGCTATCACGCAATGTTTCGGCTATCTGCAACCCCTGATCTTCCGGGCAACTCGGCAACAGCACGCCAAATTCGTCCCCGCCCAGACGAGCCAGCAAATCGCCACCCTTACGCACCTTATTGAGCAGCACTTGACACAGTTCCCGCAGTAGCGTATCGCCTGCAACATGACCGTGAGTGTCGTTAATAATTTTGAATTGATCCAGATCCATGTACAACATGACATGCTGATTGCCATTTTCCTTGGCATCAACCAACAATTCTTCCAGACGCCGTTCAAATTCACGACGGTTAAACAAACCCGTGAGCGGGTCATGCGAGGCATGAAAAACCAGTTGCTGTTCGATCTCATGGAGTGCCCGTCGATTTTCAGCTTCACGCAGCTCCCGTTCGATCGCCGGCAGCAACCTGGTAGTACGGTCTTTCATAATGTAATCGTTAGCCCCTGATTTCATCGCCAGCACAGCGGTTTCTTCACCCACCGTACCGGATACCAGAATAAAAGGAATTTCCTTGTCGATTTCCCGCACCCAGCGCAACACATCCAGGCCATCAAAGCCGGGCAGATTAAAATCGGAAATGACGATATCCCACCCACCTTGCTGGGTGTGATGCTTGATGGACTGTTCATCCTCCACGCGCATCAGGAAAAAATCGTGCCCCGCCTTTAGCAACTGACGTCGCAGCAGGATTTCATCATCCTCAGAGTCCTCGACCATCAATATTTTTAAAGCTTCAACCATATTCATTAACCCAGTCATTAGTCAACACTAATGTACGCAGTAAGGAGAGCGATTCAAATCCAGCCAGTATTCCCCGAGTTTACGTATCAATTCCAGGAATAATGCATAATCAACCGGCTTGCAGACATAACTGTTGGCGCCCAGATCATAGCCTTGCAATTCATCGTTTTTTTCTTGCGAAGTGGTCAGAATCACCACCGGCAAGTAGTGGGTACGCTTATCTGAGCGGATCCGCTTCAACACTTCCAGCCCATCCATGCCTGGTAACCCCAGATCAAGCAAGGTAAAACACGGCATTTCATGTTGCTTGCACATAGCAAGGTACTCGAGCGCCTCCGGGCCGTCGTTCACTACTACCACCTTGGCTGGCAACGCCACCTTGCGCATGGCGCGCAAAGTCAACTCCACATGATCCGGATTGTCTTCAACCAGTAATATCGTGTGCATTATTATTGTCATCCTCTAAATCACTGCTGTGGCAACGTAAAAAAGAAAGCCGCGCCCTGATCCACTGCGGCCTCGGCCCAAAGCTGTCCGCCATGACGCTGGATTACCCGCTGTACCGATGCCAGCCCAATGCCATCACCACTAAATTCGCGTTCCGCGTGCAAACGTTTGAATGGCCTAAACAGTTTATCGGCCTGATTCATATCGAACCCGGCACCGTTATCACGCACATAAAAACTGGCTCCGCGACCGGGCACGTCAGCAAGGCCAAATTCAATGCTGGCATCTACTCGTTTGCCCGTATATTTCCAGGCATTATTTAGCAAATTTTCCATTACCACACGCATCATTCTTTCATCAGCGGTGATAGCGAGTCCATTTTGTACCGAAAATGTGACATGTCTGTCCGGCGCAGATTCCTGTAACCGCGTAACAATTTCTGCGGCAATAGCTGAAAGATCGACAGCTTCGACCGCCATTTCGTCCCGCGTCAGCCGCGACAATTTCAACAAGGCTTCTATCAGCTTACCCATATGCTGTGCATTACTGCGGATACGGTGCAAATAACCAATAGCAGTGTCATCCAGCGTGGATGCATAATCCTCGACCAATGCCTGACTGAAACCGTCGATACTGCGTAACGGGGCTCTCAGATCATGCGATACGGAATAGGAGAAAGCCTCCAACTCCTGATTGATAGCGGCTAATTCCCGCGTCCGCTGTTCAACGCGTAGTTCCAGGCTGTCAACCAGCTCACCGATTTCCTTATAAAGCGATGCATTTTCGATCGCGATACTCACCTGATTGGCGAACAGAGTCAGCAATTCCAGATCACGCCGTACGAAGCTGCCACCCCCGGCTTTACCCATACCGGACAAACCGCCAATAATACGATGCTTCACCATCAACGGCACCAGCAAGGCTGAAGGCTGCCCCTCTTCCCAAGCTGTCTTTTCATCCATTAGCCATTCACGGGGCTCACCAAACAGCAAAGGCCGTTCATGAGTAATGACCCAGCCACACATACCGATCCGCACCGGGAAGCTCACCCCGAGAATATCTTTAGCATCTTTGCCACACGCAGCTGCATAGGTATAGCTGGTGCGCGTTTTATTGATGATCGGCACGAGAAATGTTTCGGCCTGAATTAGCTCACGTCCCTTGGTTGCCACCAAACCAAGTACACGTTCCAGATCCAGATCCGAGACGATGACATCACCCAACTCCTGTACCAGCGCAATTTCCCGCTGCAACAATTCTCGATGCACTTCGGCATCCGCCAAATCCTGTTGCAATGACGCGACTTGCTGCTGAAGCCGCGCATTTTCACTTTGTAACGCGAACAATGCATCCGGCTCTCGCTGGCTAGGTAAAATGGGCTGGGCAGTTTCAGTCATAACACAATGTTGTAATGCGAATCCATGGCGTCTTTCATGTACTGAGCCACACCCTTCACATTCACATCAGACGCCACCAGGTCGGACGTATCCAGCGCGAGCGCATCCACGCAAATCTGGCAAATGGTGAAACTGATGCCCAGTTCTTCTGCCAGCTGAATAAATTGCTCGACATTGGGTATGCCTTTGCGTTTGAGGATGTAGTTCAGGATCAACGGCCCCAGACCAAACAGGTTGTGTCGCGACAGAGGCAGATAACCGGGCCCGCCACGGTTGAGCATCTCAAACCCTTTTTGCAGAAAAGTATCCGTATCCATGCGCCGGTATGGCTGGGTTTCCTTGGCTGGGCGATGGAACCAGCTATGCAATAGCCCCCTGCGCCGTTTCAGGCAGTTGGCACCATACATGGTGAACCACATTTTAGTCTGCACGCCCATGGAGGCAAAGCCGGTCGCCACGATAAATGCCACCAGTACTTTGTCCATATCACCACTCACCACCATGACGGTGGCTGTTTTATTATTACTCTCCTCCATCCTGCCTCCCCGTTTTGCTGTTACAAACGAATAATGATGGTGATCTCACGTCCATCTGCTTGCACAGATTCGACGCCTAATGCATTTTCGGCACAAAAATCACGGACAGATGACTCAAAGATAGGATCATCGCCAACTATGGTCAGCGCTTGTCCTTTAGGAAGTTTATTGACAGCGGCACGCAGCTTGATTAACGGCATGGGACAACTCATACCACATACATCGATTTCTTCAATCGCTTTCATGTTGCCTCCAAATTTATTATTTTATTCATAATACTCGGATTCATGGTGAATTCACAACTGAATAAAATCCTTACTAAACATGATATTAATGTCTTTTTAAGAAGCCTTAACGACAGCACTCCGCCATGCACGCCCCATCAGCTCTGCACTGATTACAGCTTACCCAAACTGTAATCAAGGTCACTAATGGACGATTGTTATTACTATCTCTATACTTAACGCAGTAACTCGTGACTGAGCAGCGGTATGAATACCATGCTGGCTGCCCAACTAAATCAAAAACATAGAATCGGACACGATGTCATCCATCTCCAAAAAAATTTACGCAGTTTATTTGCTTGTTCTCGCGCTGGGTATAAGCTTATCCAGCCTGATCTACATCAATGGGCATGCCGTATTAGACGTTAACAATCATTTAGTCGAAAATAATCTACCCAGACTCATCAGCATTTCCAAGTTACGCAACGCTATCTTCGCGCAAAAGCCTATCCTTTATGAGTATTACGCCACCACCGACCGCGACAAATTTCTCCATGACTATGAAACCCAGCAACGCGAAATTGAAGCCGGCTTACGGACCATTTACATCCATACAGACGATAAAACATTACTACCCCAACTCGAAATTGCAGTTGAACATCTCTCACAGCATGCAGCAAGGCTAGATCAGACGCTCAACACCTCACCGATAGACTGGGACAATGCTCGTCAAATTTTGGCTAATGTAACCATAACAGAAAGTAAAATCTCACCGATAGTAGATGAATTAGTCAGCCTAAACCGTAAAAACGTATTGGAAAACGGCAACTTAGCACAATCCAAAACCCGACTAATGATACAAATGGTCATAGGATTCAGTGTTGTCATTTTCCTTATCGCCATTCTGATTGGCTATTACGTCAATGCGTATATAGCTGAAAGTGCCGAGCGTCGGCGCCTCGCCATGTTCCCGGAACGCAACCCAAGCCCGGTGTTACGCATAAACTGGGACGGCACAATCGCTTACGCCAATCCAGCCACAACCAGGCTACTGGCAGAACTTGATTTGTTAAGCGCGAATCAGTTGTTACCGGATAATTTTGCAGCGCGTTTAACAGAACTAAAAACCAGCGGCCAGGAAGGCCTGCAACTGGAATACACCAAACACAACCGCATCCTTGACTGTTTTATTCATATCCTGACTGATTTACACAGCTTTCACATCTACATTGCAGATATTACCGAGCGCAAACGTGCCGAAGAAAACCTGGTATATCAGGCTTATCATGATGAACTAACCGGCCTGCCAAATCGCCGCATGTTCAGCGAACACCTGCATGAAGCAATCCAGCTGACCAATGGTGAAAGCACGGTGGCAGTTGCCTTACTGCGACTGGACCGGATCAAGCGCGTCCTTGAAAGCCAGGGTTATGAAGCCAGTGATAACCTGCTGCATACCATTGCGTTACGTTTGAATGCCCTGCTGCATGAAAATCGCGATCTGGTTCGCGGCGCAACGCTATTCCGCTTTGAAGGCGCAACCTTCGGCTTGTTACTTCCGGAAATGAGCAATCCACACCAACTGCAGTTGCTTGGGGAAAAACTGCTGATGAGCATGCATGAACCCTTACACGTCAACAATCAGGAATTCTTCTTTACACTCAGCATTGGTGCCAGCATTTTTCCGGCAGATGGCAATAACACGGAAAGCCTGATCAGAAATGCGGAAGCGGCTGTCAATCGCGTCAATACGCTAGGCGGCAACGCTTTCCAATACTACACCCAGGACATGAACGACAAAGCCGAACGCTGGCTGGATCTGGAAAACGGACTGCGACGCGCATTAGAGCGAAATGAACTGGCATTGCATTATCAACCCCAGGTGGCGATCGCAAACAACAGAATTTTGGGCGTAGAAGCCCTGTTACGCTGGCGCCGCGATGGGCAAGCATCCATTTCTCCAGCAGAATTTATCCCGCTGGCTGAAGAATCCGGCCTGATTATCCCCATTGGAGAGTGGGTGTTACGCACCGCCTGTGCACAGGTAAAGCGCTGGCACGATGCCGGTTTCAGCGACATGATCATGGCCGTCAATATCTCGGCACGCCAGTTCCAGCATCCGGAGTTTACCGAGCTTGTTGCCGCGACCATCAAAGAAACGGGAATTAACCCGCACTACCTGGAACTGGAAATCACCGAAAGCGTGGCCATGCACGATGCCGAAAAAACCATCGCCACCCTGAATAACCTGCGCGCCCTAAATCTGCAGCTATCCATAGATGATTTCGGCACCGGCTATTCTTCACTCAGCTATCTGAAACGCTTCCCTATCAACAAGCTCAAGGTAGACCAATCCTTCGTCCGCAACATGACCACCGACGCCAATGATGCGTCCATTACCAAATCCGTGATACTGCTCGGACAAAGCCTGAACCTGAGTGTGATTGCAGAAGGCGTGGAAACAGCAGAACAGCTGTCCATGCTGAAACAGCAAGGCTGCGATGAAATCCAGGGTTACTATTTCAGCAGACCTGTACCTGAAAATGAGCTTGAACTGTTGCTACGCAGCAATCCGGAACGGACTATCGTGCGTTAGATCAACCAGTTAATAGCTAATGACGATCAAGAAACCTATTATGCTGTTCCGGGTTTGGCAGCAAACACTGATCGTATCGCCCAAACAGCCAGTAACGATTGAGCGCAATGCGGTCATAAAACCAGTTTCGGACTGGTCTCGGAACGATTCTCACTAGACTCATGTAGCACCAAGGTTTCGGCAACTGACTGACGATCTGCAAGAACGCATCACTTTGCGTGTAAATGCGGCAACCTTCAACGTAGAGCATAGTATCAAACGAACTGGTAGGGAATCCAAACCATAGCAATATATCCGCCCCCTCTGATGACTGCACACTGCACAGCTTGAAGATTCCGTTCTTATCATGCTTGATAAGAAACTGACTCCAACCATTACATAACTTGCAAACGCCATCATATAAAACCACTTTGTCATCAGCACTGATATGGGGTGGCAAGTTCATGACAATATCTCCTTATATAGAGGCCTGAACTTAACCATCCTAATGACTGGAACAGGCTTAACTATCTGTACAAAAAGAAAATTTATTCAGTCGTAAATCTGCCAGCATAACGATAAAGCTGACCGAACACTGGATGCACCAGCCGAAAATCCATCGTAAAACTATCAGCATCCACTGCCGTTTCCACTATCGTGGTATGTCCCAACAGCAGCCATTCCGGGACTGGCAGCAGCAAGCTTCCTAATTTAACTACGTAATATCGACCCTCATAATGCAGTTTGTTTTCATATACATTCACTGCCATTTTCAAACCAAGTACAGGGCTGACAAACTCAATCAATTCATTCCCGCCAGCATGAACCCAGTGACTGTTGAACTGGATTGCAGTGCCATCCGAAAACCCTATAGTACGTTTCCAGCGCTGAATATTGCCATCCATGTATTTTTCGACCGTTGTTACAATCGACTTACCGCGCCGATTAATCAACACACCCAGCAAGCGCAGAACATTCAGGCCGGGTTGCATCAAATCAGGATATTCGATATCCAACTCACCAAGATCAGTGTTAGTGGCTACTTGGTAATGAGCCTTCAACGCAGGCGGTAGTTGTTCCCATTCTGCACCGAGTGCCAATTGCATCAACGATTGCGTTTCCATTTCAGCCTCCCCAATTGAATTTGAATACCATTAACAAAACCACCAGCAACATTGCAGCAAAAGCAGGTACACCTAGCCAGAACCAGATGCGAGCATAGCGCCAGTATTGATCTGTCAGCGGAGTAGCCGATTGCAATGCAATATCAGCGAGTTGACGCATGCGTATTTGCAGCCAAACTACCGGCACCCAGCAAGCTCCTGCCAGCAAATAAAGTCCCAGACTCGTCGCCACCCACGGCGTGATGATGGGAAGGTTAAGCAAATACACCATCCACAAACCACTGATTGGCTGGAAAATAACCGTCGGGGTAGTAAAAATCCAATCAGCCAGAACGACATGCCGGTTAGTCACGGCTATATGCGCCAGATTGCCGCTGCGATCAGCCATCCATTTATAAAACGCACTGCCTAGCCCGGTTCCGAACAGCATGACCATACTCAATATGTGCAGGTATTTCAAAGTCATGTAAGTCATATTTTCACCCCATCAACCGCTAACGGCATCCGCCCCAAAAATTCTGCCAATGGCTGTACATCTGCCGCATTCCCCTGTTGCAACATGCGGATATTGTCCGGCTGCAACATAGGTAACATGATTTTCGCTATATGAGTCAGCGCCATTACCAGCGTTAGCGGAATCGGCATAGTCGGCGCAGGTGGTTTTCCTTGCGCCTTACGCAGTAGTTGCAGCCAGTTTATGAAATACAATGGGTATGCTCCAACCACATCCAGCGTGCGTTGTGCAGGAATAGCCTGCAGGCACAGCAACACCGTGGCCACCACATCACTGATATGCACTGGTTGAACAAGCTGCTTACCATCGCCAATCTGTGGAATTACTGGCAACATCGCCATGCGCTGAAACATCCGCACACTCTTGCCACCTTGCCCATACACCAGCGATGGCTGCAACACGAACCACTGCAGCGGCAAACCACGTAACACATCATCAGCCGTCTTTTTACTTAACTGATAGGGCGTAAATGCATGCTCATCAGCACCCAGCGCAGAAATTTGCACAACTCGTGATACTCCAGCTTGAACACAGGCATGAAACAGGGCGATAGGAGCCGCCGTGTGAAGGGTGACAAAGCGCTGCTCACGCGTTTCAGCAATAATGCCCACGCAGTTAATAACGGCATCAACGCCTTGCAAATGCGGCAGCCAATCAGTGGGGGTCAGCATACTACTGAAATCCAAACCATACGCACGCGCTACCGGAACAACCTCATGCCCCGCCGGGGTTAACGCCAACCCGATATGCTTGCCAATGAATCCGCTTGCACCAGTAAGCAAAATTTTCATGAGAGCTCTCCCGTTTCTGCTGGCTGTGCAATCTGCTGCGATACCGGGATAAAAACCTTCTTACCTACGATGATCATGCCAAAGAGCAAACCAGCCAGAGCTGCGACAAGCGCAATCCGAATATTCCCCAATACATCACCATGGCTGCTCATACCATCCACAACCATCACAAGTAACAGTGGCGCCAGAATCAGCATAGTGCGGGTATAAGCAACCCAGAATTCCGCTTGTCGATCGCTTGGACACAAATCTTGCAGCGCATTGCGCAATGCACTGGAAATGGCATAAAGCACAGTCGCACTCAGGCTCAGACTGAGCAAAATTTCAGCAGAAAATAACAACAATGAATTCATGACGGCTCTCCTTACGTGAAAAAGTAAGGTCAGCTTATGTCGCAGAATGGAGTAAAGCTTCCGGATTGATAGAACAGAAACAAATTTCTGTTACGGAAAGATCATTTTGGAAAAAATTTAGCGTTAATTTTGCGGAAATGACCCGGCGTCATGCCGGTTATGTCACGGAAGGCGTCATAAAAATTAGATTGCGACGTAAATCCTACGCTCAGACCTACCGACAATATTGATGCAGACAACTCGGTCAACAGCATTTTTTTGGCTGCTTCAATTCGATATTCGCGGATATAGCGTGAAAAACCTTTACCCAGTTGACCATTGATGAGTTCTGAAAGCTGATGGTTGGTGAGTGCCATATGTGTTGCCAAGGTAGGCAAATCAATATCCGGCGATTCAAACAGCCGTTCTCGCTCCATCAGCGCTGCCAGTTTGCTTAGCGCCTCATTGCAATCCACATTTGCCAGTGTAGAAACCGCATAGGTTTCACGCGCGGCTTCTTTAACCTCGGTCGACAACTGTGGTGTAAAGTTAAGCGCCAGACTCACCAGCAGAAATGCGCAGCCAATTGCGCTGGCGTACAACATAAAGAACATCTTCTCATCCAGTAACGGTAAAATCAGCCCCAGGAAAAGAACAATAACGGCTATCAGGAACACCATACCAAGCATAGCCAATTCCACCCGAAAACGACTGCGGTTTTCCCTCAATGCATACACACTGCGCGCCAGCAGTACCAGATAACCCGCACCCACTGCAAATGCCAGCGGTAAGGCTATCTGGTAAGTAAGGAACGGCGCTATCAATACGGGCGTGCCGTGCAATAACTGATATGGGCGGTAAGCAATTTGCGCTTGCAATAATGGTTTGCTATACAGGTAAAATATTGGTGCTACGGTAAACAGCATGGCGCGATAAAACGGCAAATGAATCAAATCAGAACCGTATTGCAAATAACTGAAATGCACCAGTTGCAAACTAGCCAATGCAAATAACAAACCGACACCCAGCCATTGCGCAATTATCTGTTCAGCATAATTAACCCTGCGAAAATGCGTCAGAGCAATAGTCAAGGCACTGAAAATGGAAAAACCTGTCAGCAGTATGGCGAGAGCATGCATATCAGTACGGGCTATTTTTTGATTGGTAATGAAATGGACAGCGAACAGAAGCCAGCCAGCTTAACTATTTTTTTCTACGATTCCGCTTGGAATCCCATCCAGGCTGGTCTGGTTCTTGTCTTTCCAATATTGCATCAGTCCTGACCTGCCTTTTTTAAGCGCCCAGTTTTTTAACTGCTCACGCTCACCGACATAGTTGTAATAAGGCACCGCCATGCCGCATGAGGTCTGCACCAACTCTACCGTCAGGTCGAAAATCTGCCGAGCGCCGGGTAGCGGATCGAACAACGCGAACAGCGCATCCCATTCGGGATCTTTGTGATGGATAGCTCTGGCTTTACCATACAGGCGCAAAATCATCGGTGCACCGACAAAATCACAGAACATCAGGGTCATGCGTGGATTATGCTGCACGTGCGCGGCAGTTTCATTGCCGCTGCCGGTGACGTTGAGCCAGACGACGCGATTTTTATCGATAACACGCAAGGAATCCATGCCCTTGGGCGAGACGTTGACACTGCTGTCAGCCGTCGCGGTGCCAACAAAGAATATCTTCTGCTCGGCGATGAATTTCGCCAGATTTTCAGAAATTTCCGTATATTTCTGTCCCATACTCTGCCTCGCTAAGCTATATTCATGGGTTTGTTGTCATTCAGATTCAGCCAGCCTTTTACGATGCGGTAAATAATCCACAAGGTATTGACGAACAAGATCAGCCAGCCGACCAGAATCAGCGTAGTAATACCGCCGATGATGCCCCACAGCAAACCGAACCAGAAGGTACGTATTTGCCAGCGGAAATGGCTTTCCAGAAAAGTCCCGACCACATCATCCCGTTTGATGTAATTCATCATGATCGCTGCAATGGCAGATATACCAAACAAAAATGCTGCAGCGTACAGGGCATAAATAATCGTGGTCAGGCTTTTGGCGGATTTTTCGTTATCCGTCAATGTCACATTGTCCATTGCAACCTCATCTGTAAATAAACTGGCGAATATTGATTGTACGTGAAATCCACGCTGGCCTAGAGCAACACTTTCATTTTTCGACCGCCGGCTACTTCAAAATCATTGCGCTGATAGAAAGCCAAAGTACGATCAAATTCGGGCAATGGCGGCGTAGTCACCTCCAGACGCTGCCAGCCCTTGCTCCGCCCATAGGCTTTGGCCGCATCCAGTAACAACTCACCGACACCACTGCTACGAAACGCTGGCTGCACATAGAGCTCGGGCATGATACCAAAGACACCCTCGGCATACAGGCTGCACGTCTCGGTAAGACTAATGAATCCAACGGGTGTATTTGTGTCGGTTTCCAGCGCAATAAATACGGCATACATGCCTTGAGTCAGGAAACGTTCACAACGTTGCACAGTGGCCGGTAGATCAACATGAAAATGCGCGCTACCGGTTACACGCATGATTTCTTCCAGCAATTGCTGCACCATGCTGCTAACAACTGCTGCATCACTCGGGCTGGCTGAATGGATAATAAATTTGCGCATGATTCCCACTAAATAGAAACGCCATTATCAAATGAAGTTAATACTACGATAGCTAGATATCTCAAGCAAATTACGCTGTCCAGCGTTCATTAATTTTTCAATGATGCAATGACAAATAGCTTAATTAATGCGCCCTTACTCCCTCGCCTCATATTGAGCATCCAAGTAACACTACAAATCAACTTACCTTGAAATACCGAAAATACTTGCTAGTCTTAAAATTGGTATATTGCAGTGAGCTAATTGAACATGACAGCATGGCTACTCGTCGCAAACTCCAGCTCTTCTTATTTGTACGCTAACCACGGACAGCATAAAGGTCTTGAACTGGTTCACGCGCTGGAAGCGGGCCTAACCAGCAACAGTTACGCGCGGCTTGTTCTGGTTGCCTCTGATCCCTTTATTGGCAAGCTGCATAAGTAGCTTTCAGCACTCGTCATATTCTGGACACAGGCACAAACGAAAAAGGATTACATGCACCGGATCAACAAAGAACTACCGGGCATCTTGGGAGTTATTTTTTGTATACGCTGGATAGCAGAAACTGAACTGTACGCACATCACCAAGCATGATAACAACCCTCTGAATTACCATAATATTCAGATAGTTAGTCTTGCGCCCTGCGTCGTGAACTGCGCCCATATTAACTATACAGATGATGTATCCGGGATTAGTATTAACATTACGGTAACCAATCTTACCGTACTTCCGCAGGCTACCAGGCTTGTTTGAGAGCAGCTACCGATCTTCTGTAGCAACTCAGCTGGTAGGTTTTTTCACTCACCACCATGGAGAAATGGAAATAATGACCACAACCTGGATTTTAATCGCCAACGCCAGTTTTGCTCGTTTATATGCAAATCACGGTATCAAAAAAGGTCTGGAACTCATCAAGGAATTCAATCATCCGGAAAGTCGAGAGAAAAGCGCGGAACTGGTATCGGATCGCCCCGGCCACAACAAGAGTCAGGGTAATGGCCACGGCTCATTCGTTCCCGCCTCTCTGCCCAAACACCTTGAAGCTGGAAAGTTCGCACATGAATTGGCACAGATTCTGGAACATGGGCGCACCAGCAACATTTTCGACCGGGTGATTCTGGTCGCTTCCGCACCGTTCATCGGGCTATTGAACAACCAGTTCAGCACCCATGTGCGCAACCTGATCACCGACACCATAGAAAAAGACTACACCAAATTTGCCCCGCAGGAATTAACCGGGCGCCTGTCGCATTGCATTTATTTATAAGCTAGCGACCATCGGCCTATGATTTCATAGGCCGATCCTTGCTCAGTCATGACAGACTGCACCAGTACAAAATCCCGCACTTTCCAGGTAATTGCTGCCATCTCCGGCAATGGGCGCGGACAATACGCTTTCCGCAACAAAGTCACATGCGGCACATACGCCCGCATATCCACCTCGAATCCGGCGACTTTTAACTGGCGCTGCAATTCACTGACCAGAGTGATCAATGCCTGCGGAACCGTTTGCGGAGCGACCCAGGCAATGTGATTTTGCCGCCACCAACCCGAATGCGACAGCTCAAAATCAAACGCATCACCCTGCAACTGTGCTGCCAATGCTTGCAACTCGGCAATGCGCGTCACGGCCACCTCTCCCAGAAACGCCAGGGTGATATGGATAGCCTCGGCACGGGTACGCCGCCCGCCGCACTGCTCGTGCATTTGTTTACCCAACTGATCGAGGGCCGAACGCATGACCGCATCCGGCCATAGCGCAAAGAACAGCCGCACTGTTTGAGGCCTGGCTTTACCCTCTGCCACAGGCAGCATATTTATCACACCACAACCTCTTGAATTTCAGCGTAACACCCTAATTTAAATAGCATAATTCTTCCTTACTGGAGATCATTACTATGCATCAGATTCGCCAACCCGCCGTCGCCGGTACATTCTATCCGGGCACCGCAAGCACATTGAAACATGACGTCACCACCTTACTGGCAGCGGCCAAAACAGCCCCCCTCGGCAAACTGCCCAAGGCCATTATTGTGCCGCATGCCGGCTATATCTATTCCGGCGCCACCGCCGCTGCAGCCTATGCGCGCTTAAGCGCAGGACGTGGCCAGATCACACGCGTCGTGTTGCTGGGCCCGGTACACCGCGTACCGGTACGCGGTCTGGCGCTGCCCGGCGCTGAAGCATTTGCCACACCGTTGGGCAATATTCCTGTTGACCAGAGCGCGGTGACCTTACTGAGCACCATGCCGCAAGTCGTCACCAGCACTGCAGCCCACGCCGGGGAGCATTCGCTGGAAGTACAGTTACCCTTCCTGCAGTCAGTATTAGGTGATTTTAGCCTGATTCCCCTGGCGGTTGGTGACGCTACCCCTGAGGAAATTGCCGAAGTGCTGGATGCGCTATGGGGCGGCCCGGAGACCTTAATCGTGATCAGCTCTGACCTGTCGCATTTCCTGCCCTATGCGACCGCATGCGCCGTCGATCAGCAGACCGCGCAACGCATACTGGAACTGCACGGACCGCTGACTCATGAACAAGCCTGTGGCGGCACGCCCATCAATGGCCTGTTGCTGGCCGCCAGTCGCCATCATCTGCAACCCTTATTGCTGGACTTGTGCAACTCGGGCGACACTGCCGGCGACAAAAACCGCGTAGTTGGCTATGCATCCTTTGCCTTTATGGAGGCATCAGACCATGCCAACTAACGATGGTCAGATTTTATTGCCGATTGCTCGCGCAGCCATCGCGCACCAATTCGGAGACACCCATCCAGCCAAAGAGGATGAGAGCTGGTTGCAGGAACACAGAGCCTGCTTCGTCACGCTCACCCAGCACGCGCAGTTGCGTGGCTGCATCGGCACACTGGAGGCACATCGTTCACTGCTGCATGATGTTAAAGCCAACGCTCAGGCGGCCGCATTTCACGATCCGCGATTTGCTCCTTTGACAAAAGCTGAGCTCGACTATACTGAAGTAGAAGTATCACTGTTATCGACCATGCAGGACATGGTCTTTGTCAGCGAAGACGATGCGCTGGCGCAATTACGACCGGAAGTTGACGGCATACTGTTTGAATACGGCCGCTACCGCAGCACGTTTTTACCGCAGGTATGGGAACAATTACCCGACCCCGTCGAATTCATGGCGCACCTGAAGCGCAAAGCCGGACTCGATCCGCGCTTCTGGGATACCGATGTCAGACTGTATCGCTACACCGTGAGCAAATGGAAAGAAAGCGACCTGGAGATAGCAAGCAAATGATTGCAACGGCTCATCACCCCGGTAAATACTGGCACGCCATCGACGATGGACGTATTCAGTGCGACCTGTGCCCGCGTGACTGCAAACTGAATGAAGGTCAGCGCGGCGCCTGTTTTGTGCGTATGCGTGAAGGCGACCAGATCGTACTCACCACCTATGGGCGCTCATCCGGCTTCTGCATCGATCCAATTGAGAAAAAGCCGCTCAATCATTTCTATCCCGGCAGCAGTGTGCTGTCATTTGGTACTGCCGGCTGCAATCTCGCGTGCAAATTCTGCCAGAACTGGGACATCAGCAAATCCAAGGACATGGACAAGCTAATGAATCAGGCTGCGCCCGAAATCATCGCTATCGCCGCTGAACAGAACGGCTGCAAGAGCGTGGCATTCACCTACAACGATCCGGTGATTTTCGCCGAATACGCCATGGACACCGCCGATGCCTGCCACGCCCGCGGCATCAAGACTGTCGCGGTAACAGCCGGCTATATGCACGATGCCGCGCGGCGTGATTTCTACAGCAAGATCGATGCAGCCAATGTCGACCTCAAGGCATTTACCGAGGATTTCTATTTCAAACTCACCGGCTCGCAACTGCAACCGGTGCTGGATACGCTGGTTTACCTTAAACACGAGACCAATGTCTGGTTCGAGATCACCACCCTGCTCATCCCTGGCAAAAACGATTCCGACGAAGAAATTACTGCGATGTGCCAGTGGATCATGCTGCAACTTGGCCCGGATGTACCGCTGCATTTTTCCGCGTTTCATCCCGATTACAAAATGCCGGATATTCCACAGACACCGACCACTACCTTGATACGGGCGCGCAATATCGCCTTGCGGGCTGGGCTGCATTACGTCTACACCGGCAATGTGCATCACATTGAGGGCGACACCACTTTTTGCCCAGACTGCCATACGCCGCTCATCGTGCGTGACTGGTATCACATCGACGAATACCAACTGACCGCAGATGGCCACTGCCCCGATTGCAACAGCCTGATCGCAGGCAGGTTTGACGCCAAACCCGGCAATTTCGGCCGGCAGCGTATCCCGATTGCGATCAACCGGGTGCGTACGTAATTTTATGAAAGGCTCTTGTCCACTAAAAACACAAAAAGCACGAAACAAAGCATAACCCCCGAATTTATCTAGAAATTTTCGTGTTTTTCGTGCCTTTCGTGGACAACTGTTTTTAACTCAAAACCTGCATGGAGGCTGAAGATGACTACCGCACTGACGCAACTGGTCAGCATCACCAGCGATCATGTCCATATCGAAGGCATGCTGGAATTGCCGGAGAACGCTCAGGGTATCGTGCTGTTTGGCCATGGCCATGGCCATGGCAGCGGCAGCAGTCGGCATAGCCCACGCAACAACTATGTCGCCGGGGTATTGCGCGACGCCGGTATTGGCACCCTGCTGATGGATTTGCTGACGCCGCAGGAGGACATGAGCTATGAAACCCGCTTCAACATTCCGCTGCTCACCCGGCGACTGCTGGATGCCACTCGCTGGAGCAAGTCGCCGCGCAGGCAGCGGCTTGGTTCAAGCACTATTTAAAAACTGACTGAACAGCTTTGCGATATTTCGCTATCGCCATAAAAACGGATATGACATCACATGCAGGCACGCCCAGATAGCATTTTTTCCCCACGCAATCTTGCCAAAACCTAGCATATTGGCGAAGCGCAAATTCTGGCGTGGGCATCAAAACGGACTAAACTTCGGCACTATCCTGCAGGACCGCAATCACTTCCTCATCCTCCACCTGCGGGAAATCCTCATAGAACTGCCCGACCGCCTGAAAATACTCCGGCACATCCAGACACACAACTTCATCGGCATAGCGCCGAATTTTTCCGAGTGTATCTGCTGGCGACACCGGCACTGCGCAAACCAGTTGCGCCGGATGCTGGGCACGCAGGCCATGCAATGCTGAAATCATAGTGGAGCCAGTTGCCAGCCCATCATCGACCACAATGACGATACGCCCGCGGGGATCGATAGGTGACCGTATCGGTGTATACTGCGCACGGCGTCTGCGTATAGTTTCCATCTGCGTCTGTTTTTCCGACTCAATGTATTCCGCTGTGCCGCCCACCGATGCGGCGTAATCCGCAATATAGGTCCAGCCGCTTTCATCCACCGAGCCAATCGCAAATTCCGGATTGAATGGCGCACGCAGCTTGCGCACCAGCACCACATCGAAATCACCTTCCAACTGCTCGGCAATCAGCTTAGCCATCGGCACTGCGCCGCGTGGAATAGCCAGCACCAGCGGATGTTTGCCCTTGTACTGCATCAGGCTGTCAGCCAGTTGTCTTGCTGCATCAGTACGATCACGGAACATGGGTTACTCCTCCGGCTTATCGGGGCTTGAACAAGCGCTTGAATCGCTGCTGGTGCCGGGTTGCCATAAAGCCGGCAAAACGCCGTTGGAACTGTTTGCGCACCTTAAACTGACGCTTCGCCAGTTTACGCATCATGCCGTCTACCGCTGTCAGCGTAGGCTGCGTCACCGGGGTAATCACTGTCGTTTGCTGAAAGTGCGCCAACATACGCTGCTGCACCTGCAAATCCTGATACTCACCGAGCATGTCCTGCAACGACTTCAACACCTTGATTGCTTTCCCAACCTTGGTTTCAGGGTAAAAACTCTGGAAAAACTCGATCAGATATCGCAGTTTTTTGCAGGATTTACGCAATTCATGCAGCGCCTGCGGGGGACTATCGGCATCAATCACGCCACCCTGCCGGATAACGCGACGCAGCATGTGCCAGATGCGCCAATTCGCGAAATCGCAGGCGGCATCATGCGCATGAAGCAGACGGCTATGTACAGGAACCGGCACAGCCAGATAACCACTCCAGGCCGTCATCAACTGCGCATAACGTGCTGATTGCAGAGCCTTACTCAGTTGCTGATGGGTCAACTGCTGTTGCTGCTGTAAATAGCTATGAAATGGTTCGAGCGCATTCACCAGCTTGCTATTGTTAGCTGCTTCGAAATTGAGCAGGTAGACATCGGCATCGCGAGCCATACCAGTAATATCACCCAGCCAGTTAAAACTGCGACTCAAACGTTGCCGCTCACGTTGCGGAATAACGCCGCGAGTTTGGCTGAGCAAAGTCCGGGTGCGCCGCACCGCGATACGGAAATCATGCAGGCACTCGACATCCGTCCCCGCACGCACGCCGGCTTCATTGGCGGCCATCGTCGCCAGCAGTCGCTGCATAATGCGGCGCACCGCCTCATCTGCACGCTGATTCCGAGCCACATCCAACTGAAGCGCCGCCGCTGCAACCTGCAAGTCTATACCCCCCCGAAAATGCTGCCTCTCAAGCTGAAATATGTAACCGTGTAACAGCATATCGCCCGAGCAACCAGTCAAATGACACACATTGCCCTGACTCAAGCAATATAACTTCTTTATACACCATACTCACAAAAACGCGGATGCAAACATGGCAATAGACACGGTGATAAATGCATGACTGTCTTTGGGATGCATGAGTTCGCTCCACAGCCACAAGCGGAAGTCCAAGGTGTGCTCTCTGAGCGTCTCATTTTCGGCCTTTGCTGTCATCGAACGATGTGTAGCACCCGAAACATTGCACTTATAGAGAGTTGTATTTGTAACAGCTTTCCGTCAAGTTAACTTTGTAACGAAGTTAACCGTAAATTCCAATCACAATAAGCCCGCTCACGACAAAAGTGGCCCCGGCAACACGCTTTCGCCATCCCACCTTTTCCTTCAGCCACAACACTCCTAGCAACACCGTAAAAACGATGCCCGCATTGGTGAGTGTCACTGCATACGCAGCGGGCAGCCAGTGCATAGCAAAAATTACCAAGGCATAGGCAGTCCCAACACCAATTGTCCCAATTGATAGCGCAATAGTAGTTGGCGTCTTGGTGGGAATCCACTGCTGTGTTCTCCACTTTTGTTCTAGGCTGAGAAAAATCCAACTGATTGCAAAATTGGCACATACATATCCCATAGCACTATTGATACCGTGCATATTGGATGCTGCAACCTTATCGCTAAGACTATATATAACTGTCATCGCTGCAGCAAACAATGCGTAAGGCCATGCCTTGCTAAAACGAGAGATGCCATCATGTGAGCTTGTTGCAATCAACCAAAGACCTACTGCAGCAAGCAAAATAGCTGCCCATGAAATCAATGGAAAACTGTGTCCGAAAACCGTTGTTTCAACGATTGCTATGAGCAATGGTGAACTACGCACCATAGGATAAACCGCACTTGCAGGTGCTTGATGGTAAGCGGCTCTAAGGGCTAGAAAATACAATCCATTTGTCGTGCCGCTAATGAGTACGCACAGGTAAAGCACAGGAGACTGTGAAGCATGATGCAAAAACTCCAGCAAAGTGAAAGGTGCGAAAAGTAGCACATATAGGCCAACGATCCACCACAGAAAATTAGCTTCACTAGGTGTTCTGCGGGTCAGTAGATTCCATGACACATGCAGCAGTACTGATATGCCGATGGCCAATATCGGCGTCATGTGGACTCCGGGCAGTCAATGAATTCACTATCCCGCGCTATAGAAAACTGCTCTGTCATTGTTTCAGGGTGATTCATCAACCATTCATCAAGACGGTGACTGATGTGCATTAGGACGATGTTGCTGTCTGGGTAGTCAGCACCTATGGCGATCGCCTCGAGCAGGTCAAAGTGGTTACGCTTACCTTCTATACCCGGCGGGTAGGTACAGTCCAGACAGATCGTATGAGGTCGCCACTCTTTCAGAAATGAGACAGTCGCAGGAGGGAGTTCGCGGGTATCCGTCAGATATGCCAGCTTAGCGTCTTTATATTCGATGCAGTAACCCAATGTAGGTTTAGAGTGAACTAAAGGTACCGGGGTAATGCGGACGTCGCCTACGCAAAATGTTTCGAACTTGGAAAGGTGAGTGAAATTAAGTGGGCCCGGGTATTTGTACAAGTCTGCACATCCGTCTGCATCATGGGGTGCAAAAGCATCAAGACTCCCTGTTCCCCAGCGTAAATGGAACAAGCCCTGAACGTGATCGGCGTGAAAATGGGTAATCAGTATTGAAGACAAAGTCCCCGCAGGAAATCGTTCAGCGATATCCATGACACCCGCATCAATCAGTAGACGTACATCGCCGGCCTCAAGCACTGCGCAATTTGGCAACCGCCGGACACTGGTATCGATACGTGCACGAGTACATACCGTGCAATCACAGCCCCACAGCGGAACGCCACCCGCCGAACCAGTCCCTAAAAAAGTTAGTCGCATGCAGCAACCTTTTCCTGACTGCGGATCAGTTCGACGAATGCAGGTCCTGTTGACTCCAGAGGAGCGTCATTATTGAAGCGTAAAAGTCTGTTGTGCTTCAGTGAAGCAAACTCACCTGCGCGCTTTAACCGTGATTCAATTTCGCTTGCTTCTTCTCGTCCTCTTGAAAGCAGACGTTCTCGTAACACCGACTCAGATACCTCAATCAGAACGGGCACTAGTTCCGGATAATGCCTAGTAGCCTGTGGCAGATAGGCGCGTGATCCGTTAAGAATCACTATGAGGCCTTTGGCAAGCCAATGATTAACTTCGCATCCGATGCCGTAGCGGAGACCGTGGCTATTCCAATGTAGAGGAAGTAGCTTATGTTCGACTCTGGACTGAAACTCGGCGTTGCTTAGCTCCACATGGTTCTCACCCCCCGCATTGTGCGGACGAGTGATATAGCGATGCGCGAACATCACGCTGGAGTTCGTAGCTAGTGCTTCCCGTGCAAAGTGCATCAGACTGTCTTTGCCGCTGCCGGATGGGCCTATGACGTAGAGCAGGACGCCACTCATCTTAGGCTCCGTGATCAAAGGCCAGTGTCATTACCTGTAAACCTTCCGACCAAACTCGCGACACTTGAGGTAGCCCACCCAAGTGTCTTACTGCTAATAGGTCTGCACGTTTTCCCGCTGCGATTACACCACGATCTTTGAGGCCAACTGCTCGTGCCGGATTACAGGTCACCAGTGCAACTGCTTCGTGCAACTTGATACCTGCCAATTCCGGTAGCTTCAGCACAGCGGGCAATAAAGCTGCTGGCGAATAATCGCCACACAGACAATCGGCCACACCTTCTTTGACCGCATCTAATGCGCGCATAGAACCTGACTGAGACTTTCCGCGCAGGATGTTGGGAGCGCCAAATAAGGTCGCCAGTCCAGCCGCACGAGCTGCCTGAGCCGTCTCAAGATTGATTGGAAATTCGGAAACACTTACGCCTAGTTTTTTTACGACATCAACCTTTTCTGGACGATCGTCATCGTGGCTAGCGAGCGGAATACCAAGTTCGCGCGCATGTTGTGCCAGTTGCTCCATGCGTGCCACAGCACCTTCACCTTGAGCCAGTTTGTTGGCGAGCAGGATTTCAAACTCCGCCGCATCCTTCTTGTAGGTGCGCGACAGAAAATCGCGATAGGCATCGACACTCTTGAACTGTCCCTGTCCTGGCGTGTGATCCATAAAGGACATCAAGTGAATCTCATCAAGGCCCAGCAATTCGTTCAGGATATCAGGCGCAGTTGGGTCGGTAATCTCGTAACGTGCATGCACTCGGTTGTCCACCAGAGCGTGTTCCTGCCAAGCATGTACGGCACGTGCTAGTTCTGCTGCGGTATTGTTATTGCGTACGCCAAGTTCTGCATTTGCAAAAGAAAGTGCGTGATAGATGGTGGTAATACCCGCCGCCGCATTTCGTTTGTCAGCTTGCGCACAAGCGAAGTCGAACGGGAAGTGCACACCGGGGCGCGGCTCGGCTTCTTTTTCCAGCGCATCGCAGTGCAGGTCGATCATGCCCGGCATCAATGTCTGGCCGCGTAAGTCGATCTCTTGCGCGCCTGCACTGCTGGCCGGATTGATGGCGACAATCTTCCCATCTGCGATGAGTACTGCAGCGTCTTTCAGTGTTTCGTTCTCCAGCACAACTTGCGCGCCGGTCAGATAAAAATGATTGTTCATGCAATTTCCTCTACGGGTTCAACGATAGCGACGGGAGGTGACAGCTCTATGACACTGTCGGCCAGACGGCGCACTAGATCGGGGTGGTGGAAGATGGCCAGCATAGCGATGCCGCTGCCTTTCAATGTTTCGAGATGTGCGACTACGCGTTCGGTAGTGGCGGGGTCGAGACTGGCGGTCGGTTCATCCAGCAACAGTAAACGCGGTTGCGCGATCAGGCCGCGTGCCAGATTCACACGCTGCTTCTCGCCGCCAGAGAAAGTGGCGGGCGGGACGTTCCACAGATGCGAAGGCACGGCTAGTTGCGCCAACAGATCAGCTGCACGTCCACGTGCTTCTTCGGTCTCCACACCGCGTGCGAACAAAGGCTCGGCCACCACATCCAGCGCGGACTTGCGCGGCAGGCAATGCAGGAACTGTGTGACGAAACCGATCTCGCTCTTGCGTAGCTCCAGTATGAGATGTTCGTCCGCCTGTGCAAGGTCGACGATTTCACCGGATGCAGTGCGGAACAGCATGCGTCCGGCGCTGGGCAGATAAGTGCGATACACACCTTTCAGTACCGATGATTTACCAGCACCGGTCGGCCCGATTAATGCTGTGAGCTTGCCTGGATAGACGCTCAGGTTCACATGCGAGGCGGAGGGGATGAGCTTGTTGCGTTCGTGCAGACAGAATGTCTTGGCGTAATTCTCTATAGTCAGGATAGCGTTCATAGTCATCTCACAATGCAGAAGCCACTAACCGCTGGGTGTATGCGTGCTGTGGGTCTTCAAGGATTTGGTCGGTGAGGCCGGACTCGATGACGCGGCCGTGCTTCATCACCAGCGTGCGGCCGGCCAACAAACGAATCACACCTAAGTCGTGCGTGACTACGATCATCGCGGTGCCGAGCTCGTGTTGTATCTCTAGGATCAGATCGAGGATGGCGGCTTGCACCGACAGATCGAGTCCGGTGGTGACTTCATCTAGGAACAGCAGCGGCGGTTGCGTGGCTAGTGCCTTGGCGATTTGTACGCGTTGCTGCATACCGCCGGAGAAAGTCTTGGGGTTCTGGTCCATGCGTACGCGAGCCACTTCGGTACGTACCAACAAATCACCTGCGCGGGTGCGAATCTCGCCGTAATGTTTGAGGTCGCTCATCAACAGACGCTCGGCGATGTTCCCGCCAGCGGAAATCTGGAAATTCAGACCCAGATGGGGGTTCTGATACACCATGCCGAAACGCTTGTTACGCATGCTGCGTTGTTGCGCTGCGTTGAGTGCAAACATGTCGTGCTGCACATCGCCGTCATAGAACGTCGCGCTGCCCGCCGTCGGCGTTTCGTCGAAATACAACATCTTTACCGTACTCGACTTGCCGCTGCCGGATTCTCCGATGATGCCGAGGATCTCGCCGCGATACAGATCGAAGTTCACATCATGCGCGGCGACCACACTGCCGCAGTGCGGGCAGATGTTGGTGTCGTTTTCCGGCCCTGTGCTGCTGATGCACAAGGGACACTGCTCACCGTGGATGCGCGACAAACCGCGCACGGACAATATCTTGTTGCTCATGCTTGCTTCCTCGCGCTGATTGTTTCCTGTTCTTCCTCGCAATAAGCCGAGTCGGAACATTGATGGGTGACGTTGCCTGCATCGTCGATGAGTTCGTCCAAGAAGCTAACAATCGAACCGCAGCAACGGCAAGCGATGCGCTGGCCGTTCACGTCGCGAAAATCTTCCACGCGGAAGGCGATGTCATCGAACACCAGCGGCTCGGCCAATGTGTACGGCGGCACAGCGTAGATCTTCTTCTCGCGTCCGGCACCCAGCAGCACCAGCGCAGGTGACTGATGTAGACGTGGCACGTCCCAGCGCGGGATGGGTGACGGGTCAATCACATAGTGGCCGTTGATACGTGTGGGATAGCGGTGTGAGATAGTGATCTCGTCGAAGCGCACGACATCCTCGTAAAGTTTCACCAACAGGCGCGAATAATCAGCCTCGCCGTGCATGACTTTGCGTCGCGCTTCCGATGGCTCGACAACCACCAGCGCATCGGGATATGGCACTTGCAAGACCAGTATCTGTTGCTCGGTGAGCAGCTTTTCCGGGATGCGGTGACGCGATTGGATCAAGGTCGCATCCTGTGTCTTTTCCGTGACCTCGACCCCGGGACAGGTGAGCTGCACAAACTGGCGCAGATTAACCGCGTTGACCGAATCGTCCGATCCTTGGTCGATCACTTTCAGCGTGTCGTCTTCACCGATCAGCGACAAGGTAAGTTGAAGACCGCCAGTTCCGAAGCCACGACCCATCGGCATCTCACGCGAGGCATAAGGTGTCTGGTAACCCGGGATGGAGATCGCTTTGAGGATGCAGCGGCGCACTTCCTTCTTGGCGTACTCGTCGAGGAAGCCGAAGGAATAGCCTGCATCTTCCAGCGGCAGTTCGTAATGAGCGTTCATGTGGTCGCCTCCGATTCTTTTTGTTGCATCTTCTGTTGGGTGGTGCGCAGTCGGTCCATGTCCGACTGGAAGGTGACGTAGTGCGGCATCTTGTAATGCGAGGCAAAGCCCATCGAGTCCACACCGTCCACATGCAGCAACACGAACTCGGGATCTTCCGAAGGATTGGTGGGGCCGTCTTGCATGCCTTTCTGCAAAGCGCGGTCGAGGATGGCCATGCTGATCGCCTTCACTTCGTTGTGACCGAAACAAGCGCCGTAGCCGAGCGTGAAGGTGGGCAGCTCGTCGCCGTTGGTGCCTTCGTACATCGCTACCACTTCGCATTCGGTGACCAGCACTTCACCCGCCTCCATCAACTCGGCTGTCACCGGATGCGGCAACATTACCGGCAGATAGCCGACGCGTAGTTCCGCCACTGTGGGGTGTACGTCGCCGTAACCGCGCATGTTGGAATACGCCATCGCCAGTAGGCCACCGGTCTCGGCGCGTGCCATGGTGGCTAGTGCAGCAGAGCGCGGCACTGGGAACACCAGCGGGTCTCGTGTGATGTCAAAGGCAGCTGCACGACTTGGCGCTACCGGTGGCAGCAGTCCTTCCGCACGCAAAGAGTCGATCACCTTCGGGAAGTTGTCAGGCAGTTCGGACTCGGGCGTATTGCGTAAAAATGCCTTTGCCACATTCTTAAATGCTGCAGGATCTTCGTTGGCTAGATCGAGTTGTAACAGGCGCAAGGCGTAGTCGTAAGTCGCGCCGAGATACTGACCGCCAGGTACTTCTTTGAACGCGGACGAGATGCGGCGGATGCAACGCATGTTGACTGTGTCCTGCACCGGCGATTCGAGCAGGCGCGGCTTGGTGGAACGATAGGCGCGCAAAGCGAAAGCCGCTTCCAAGGTGTCGCCCTGGAATTGTTTGAGTGCGAGCGCAGCCAGACGCGGGTGATACAGACCGCCTTCGGATATCACACGTGAAGTCAGCAAGCGCAACTGCTCTTCTATCATCGCCAGTGTGAGCGGTTCATCCAGCGAACCTTTACAGCGTAGGTAGTCTGTGACTGCTGCTGCACCATCTATGGCTGCCTTGCCGCCTTTAATTGCGACGTAACTCATGCTGCACCTCCCACTGTGATAAGAGTGGTACGCGGTAACGCAACAAAACTATTCGCATCACACAGCACCAGCTCAACACCAAGCGGAAAGGTGCTGACCCAGTCATTACGTGATGTGATCCAGTCTGCGTGCAGCTCCTCCACACCGATAATCATGGGTTTCTGTATACCAGGGCCACTTAGTTGCAGGCGAATTGTTCCGATGCCGGCGTCATTCAAAGACGTTACACGCAGCATCAAAGTTGCTCCGTACTCGGGAGCTTCCAATGTCCCAAGGCTAGGCATGAATTCAGGTGTACGGCTACCGTCAACAACAACAAAAGCGGCAACTTCTGGCGACGCACGATGCGCTTCAAGTTTGGGCCATTGCGACTCCTCTATTAGCTTATGAGGGTCTGCCAGCGTGGTCTGTCCATCAACCAGTGTGCTCAGCAATGCGAACCATGACGATGTGCTGGCTGTTGCGCATTGAGTGATTCGACCTGGATAACTGAAAGCATCCAGCAAGCTGCGGAATAGTTTCTGCTGCTTAGCCGGGTCCCAAATGTCTGAATTGTCTATTGCCATGTCATTCTTCATCTTCGTCATCCTCCTGTCCTAGCAGAGAGAAATCCACGCGCGTCGCTGCCAGAAGGTGTTTGCGCTCTGTTTCATTTTGTTGGTGTGCTTCTAAGCCTTGCTGTACTAGCGTCATGGCGTTAACCCAACCGGGTAGCTTGCCAGCTATTACCGCATCAAGGATGGCGATAGCGCGCGCGAGTTGCACACGGTCATCTACAATCAAGGCTCCGCCGCGCACTTCATTGCCTGCCATGTCGCGTATGACCACTTCGGCTCGTGCCACCGGTATTTCACCAATGAAATAGGATTCCTGAAATGCACCCTCACGCATGTTCAGCAATCCAAGTCCTGCGTGCGGTAGCGCAACATCTCGCACCTCTAGTTCACCCGACAATACGTCTGCCAGATACCTTACTTCACTTGCAGGTAAGGAGCAGAGTGCGGAAGGCCACTTATTTCTCGGTATATTTATCAATTGAGCTTTCCTCTAATCCAGGTAGACAGGTAGTCGATGACTAGGATGGAGATAAGAATCACGATGATCAAAGCCGCTGATTGGTCGTAATTGAACATTCGCAACGTGTCATGCAACGCAAGGCCGATACCACCCGCACCGACTAGCCCTAAAACCGAAGCCATGCGTACATTGCGATCAAAGATATAGAGCGTGTAACCAAGCGCCTCGCGCAGAATGGATGGCCAACCGGCATACATCACGATTTGTAAACGTGATGCGCCTGTGGCTGAGACCGCCTCATATATGCCTGCATCTACGCGCTCCAGACTCTCTGAGAAGAACTTGCCAAGAAAGCCTGCAGTGTGGACGCCTAGTGCGAGCGCACCAGGGAGTGGCCCGAGCCCCAGTGCCGCAACAAAAATAAGTGCCAGCAGCAGGTCGGGCATGGCACGCATGAAGTTAAGAGTCTCCCTGGCGATGCGGTAGACCGTTGCGTTCGGTGTCAGGTTGCGCGCAGCGAACGGTGCAAGCACTACCGCCACCACGAATGCCAATGCACTGCCCCATAACGCTGTGGCCAATGTCTGAATCAACAGTTCTACATATCTAGATAAGTCTGCAAAATTAGGCGAACCGTAGCGCTTGAAATATTCGAAGATGTCATCTACACCATACAGCAACGTTTCGAACGACAACTCCAAGTCCACGACGATCAGCCACAACAATGCCAGCCAAGCTGACAACCATACTGGTGTGGGGTTGAATGGCTTCTTTGGCAACGGCGGACGTACTGTTTCTATAGCAGACATTAAATCAGCCTCCTGCGGAATTTATCCGACATGCGATCAAGCAACGTGACCGCCACATAGATAGACAGTGCGATGGGTAGCAGACGGCCGTAATCGAACATACGCATCGCCATTACCAAGTCATAACCAATACCACCGGCACCCACTAGACCGAGGATGGCGGCTGCACGCAGGTTGTGATCTAGGATGTACATGACGGTACCTACGAAGTCCGGGAACACTTGGGGGAAATACGCAAAAGTACGTAGTTGAAACCAACCTGCACCATGTGCGGCCACCCCTTCGACTTGGCGTGCATCAATAACCTCGATGCTCTCTGCGAAGAATTTGCCCATGAAGCCAACAGTGACGAAGGCCAGTGCCATGACGCCCGGCAATGGCCCCAGCCCTACCGCCGACACGAACACCAGTGCCCACACCAATTCCGGCAGCGCACGCATCAGCGTCAGCAGATTGCGTGTCGCATGAAAGACGACTGGATGAGGACTCGCATTGACAGCAGCCAGTACGCCCAGCGGCAAACTGATGATAAGTGCAATGCTTGTGGCAAGAAAGGTCATCTCCATCGTTTGCAACATGTTCGTGCCCAGTGTCGGCAGATATTCCCAATCAGGCAACACCAGCAGATGGCTGGCGAAGTCGATCATGCGAGGGATGGCATTGAAGAGACGCACGAGATCGAGTTCGACCAATGACGCGCTGAGCCCCAGCAGCAGTAAGCAAGCAGACACGACGACTGTCGGTGCGAGTGCGGGCAGGCCATTAGGCGTAGGCCAGCATAGTCTCGAGTTGCTCATCGACTTGGTCTCCGTTACGGTTATAGATACGGCTGAGAGTTGCGCGGTCCAGACCGCTGGCGGGACCGTCGTAGACAACGAGGCCATCATTCAGACCGATAACGTGATCGGCGAAACGTTTGGCCAGTTCTACTTGATGAAGATTGACCACAACTGTGATGCCATCACGTGTGCAAATCTCGCGTAACAAGCCCAGGATCTCCTCGCTGGTCACCGGGTCCAAGCTTGCGACCGGTTCATCTGCAAGGATGACGCGCGGTTGTTGTGCCAGCGCTCGTGCGATGCCGACGCGTTGCTGCTGACCGCCAGATAAGCGGTCGGCGCGGTTCCAAGCCTTGTCTGTCAGCCCAACACGAATCAGCGCATCGTGGGCAATATCCATATCGCTACGCTGAAACAGATAGAACAGACTGCCGAGCCATGTGCGATGCGACAGTCGTCCTGTTAATACATTGGTCATGACCGATAGGCGGTCGACCAGATTGAAATGTTGGAACACCATGCCGACCTTCGAGCGTACTTCACGCAATGTCGCATGTGTCACCGTTTGTTGACCGATCTGCACCGTACCCGAGGTAGGCGTCTCCAGACCGTTAATGGTACGAAGTAGCGTGGATTTTCCTGCGCCGGATGGTCCGAGGATGACCGTGAACGAACCCGCCGGAATCTCGGTGCTTACGCCTTTTAGCGCATTGAATCCATTGGCGTAGCGTTTAGCGACGTCCTTGATGATGATTTGACTCATAAAACCTCCGGAAAAACGGTCGGCTACACATGCAGTCGACCGTCATATTGCGATTACTTCATTTGTTCTTTTTTCAAACCCAACTCTTTAACCATGTCGCGTATGGCTTGATAGTCCTTAGGACCCACCGCAACGTAATGGCTGATCTTGCCGTATCCGGTAACCTTGATTTCCTTGTCCGCGTTCAGAATCGCATCACGAATATCTGCCTTTAGCTTCTTAGGCAAATCACCGCGATACACCAGTGGAGAACCTGGCAATGGAGTTGACTCAGCAATGATGCAATTGCTTTCCTTGGTAATCAGACCTTTTTCCAACATCTTGGGATAAGTGATGTCGTTGTCAGCTGCCGCATCAACAGTTTTATTCTTAACGGCCAACTCAGCTGCGTCATGTGAGCCTGAGTAAGTAAGCTTGCCGAAAAACTCTTGTGGCATTTTTCCTGTTGCATGCTTCACCATGTAAGTTGGCATCAAACCACCAGATGTTGAGGCTGGATCAACAAACGCAACACTTTTGCCCTTCAAGTCCATGATGCTTTTGATACCACTGTCACAAGGGGTCACGATGATGCTTTTATAGGTAGGAGAGTTGCTACCTTCACGGATACCAACAGCAAACGCTTCAGCACCAGCTTCTTGCTCAGCCAGGTAGTAAGAGAGCGGGCCAAACCAAGCTATATCGACGCGCTTTTTTTTCATTGCCTCGATAACACCGGCGTAGTCAGTTGCAGTGAACATTTTTACTTTTTGACCAAGTTTTTTTTCCAAATAAGCGCGCATTGGCTCAAATGTCTTGATCATTTCTTCGTTGTTATCTGCGGGAATCAGACCCATCACCAACTCACGTGCGCTAGCCATGCCTGCTGCACTGAACAATGAAGCGCCGATCAGTGTTGAAAGTATCAGTTTGTTAAATTTCATTTAGTAAGTCTCCTATGAGTTTCAGTACGAGTTGTGGACGTTCAGGGAGTAATGCGCAGTTGGATACGGTCTGCGCGGAACCGGGTGATGGCGTACTCGACAGGAGTGTTATCCGCATCAAGCACGTTCAAACTCTTTACCCTAAGCACAGGGCGATTTTGGGTGATGCCAAGGAGTTTCGCGTCGTCACCTTGGGGAAGTACTGCAGTGACGAGACTCTCGGTCCGATGGAGTTTCCCACAGCGAGTGGACAACAAGTCATGCAACGATCCATCCTGATACTCGCTGAGTAATTCTTTATATGGGTGTACGGGAAGAAAGTGAGATATCACACAGAATGGAACGCCACCAGCCAAACGCAATGTCTCTATCCACAGCACGTGATCATCGGTTCCAAGCGACAAATTTCTTGCAACTCCGACTGATGCGGGGGCGACCATTTTTCTGATGACTCTGGTATCTGTAGAAATACCAATATCGGTGAGGGTTTGAGTGAATCGAGTGTTTTTCCCCACCCGGTAGTCCAACAACTGATCGGTAATGAAAATTCCTACACCATGTTGGCGTTCAAGCAGACCTACCGTGATTAACTCGTCAACCGCTCTGCGCAAGGTGTGTCTATTCACGCCAAAGCGCGCAGCCAATTCACCTTCGGAAGGTAGTTTGTCCCCAGCCGAACCCTGCCGTACATAATCACGCTCCAATACTTCAGCGATTTGCGCATACAGGGAAATGCCAGTGTCACGATCTATTGCGTAAAGACTCATCGGTGCGGTTGTCTAGATATGTAATGACATACATTTTAAATATCAAACATTTCACCACTGTTAAATTCTTGTTAAAGATTTATTTTTGATGGTGTTTAATGGAATTAACTGGACTGATCGAGGTGATTTATAAGCGGGGTCATCAGAATGACAGCCCTGCTTAAAGAATCCGGGAAGCGATTAAAGTTAGGCGACTAACCTATAATGTCGAAGGGGTAACCGAACAATAGATTAGTTGCGACCCAACGATGAATCATCCTTGCGTATTGCCTAGTTGAAGCATGCGGAGAGTTTTTCAGCCGACTTGTGAATAGGTACTGCTCAGATTTTAAACTGGCTTTGGCAATCCATGCTGAGAAGTCATTTCTCGTATCCTCCATCAGTTCAAATTGTAAAGGCCGCTGAGTTTTGCGCTGAACGACAATCGCCCGAGATAGCATCTGGTTGCCGTGGGTAACATCGCGAACTCGGATGCTGACAAGATCGCAACCTCTTCAGTGGAGGCTTTTGCTCGATCAGCTTGCCTTTAATCCATGGTTCGCGGGATTAGCAGCTTAGGCCGATTTTGAGACATTCTCGGCCTTCACCGCAAACTGCCGTTTATGGCACAGTAAGCCACCTAATAGCTAACCAGAAACGTTGCATACGGCTTATCAAATTTGAATGTTTACGGCTGACCTGTTTACGCTAATTATGATTACCTGATTTCAGCAGAATAGAAGCGCCTGCATACTGCCAACCCAGCAAACAGTCACATTAACGCCTTAAATGCTCGCATTGCGCATCCTTGAACGGACCGCTGAATTTTTCCCATCCTGACCCGGGCGTAGTTTGCCGGCACACCAGATCGCCATTCAATTTGCTGCGCCACTGATACCAGGCTGCCGGTGCTGCCAATGCCTGGGCACTCAGCAGTAATAACGTTAACATAACACTCAATTTCACGGCCACACTCCTCATTCCGGATTCACAGCAGGTGTTCAATATCCGACAGCCATGCCTTCACGTCGTGGATCAACACCACCCATCCAGCCATCTGGTACACGCATGATGCCATGCAATCCGCTGTTTGCTTCGCCTAATTTGACGGTATGTCCTAGAGACTGCAAAGACGGTTGCAAAGTTTCCAGAGCTGTATTCTGCTCAAGCTCGGTAGGCCCATTGCGGCTGCCGAAATTGGGCAGCGCAACGGCCTGTTGTATATCCAGATGCCAGTCGAGTACACCGACCAGCGCTTTGGTCACATAATTGATAATGGAACTGCCACCCGGCGAGCCGATGGCACCGACCAGCTGTTGCTGGCGGTCGAAAATCAGTGTCGGCGCCATCGAACTACGCGGCCGTTTGCCCGGCTGAACACGGTTTGCAACCAGCTTGCCGTCCTGTTCCGGTGCAAAGGAAAAGTCGGTCAGTTCGTTATTCAGCAGAAACCCGTCCACCATGTGCCGACTACCGAAAGCATCCTCTATCGACGAGGTCATGGAAACCGCATTACCCCAACGGTCGACGATGGAGATATGACTGGTAGACGGCAGTTCCAGCGCGTTGTCCTCAGCCTGACTGATAGCCGTCATGCCCGGCGGGATACCCGGCTCGGCCACACCCATAGCATGTAACGGATTAATCAAACTTGCCCGCTGTTGCAGATAATGCTTATCCAGCAGACCAGCAACCGGCACGTTGACGAAATCATCGTCTGCCAGATAAACATTACGGTCAGCAAACGCCAGACGCTCCGCTTCGCTGATCAGGTGCACCGCCGCCGTGCTTTCGGGGGGCATAGCTGCCACGTCATATGATTCCAGCATCCCTAGTATCTGCAATACCGCCACCCCACCCGAGCTCGGTGGCGGCATACCGCAGACGATGTACGCACGATACCCGCCACACACCGGCGTACGTAACTTCGCCCGATACCCGGCCAGATCAGCCAGGCTCATGCGTCCGGGATTAGTCGGATGGGCATGCACTGTCGCCACCATATCACGGGCGATTTTCCCGGTATAAAAGGCCTTGACGCCACGCTGTGCAACCTGGCGCAACACTTTGGCCAGTTGCGGGTTAACCAGACGCTCACCGGCAGCCAGAGGTGTGCCATCGGCATGATAAAAATACGCGCGCGCCGCCGCTTGCAACGGCAGGTATTTATCTCGCGCGATCAGCGCATGCAGCCGCGGTGACACGATAAAACCGCGCTCGGCCAGCTTAATCGCTGGGCCAAATAACGTGCGCCACGGCAGCTTGCCCTGATGCGCATGCGCCAGCGCCAGCATGCGTAAGGTGCCAGGAACACCGACTGATTTGCCACCGATCACTGCCTGATAGAAACTGACTGGCAAGCCAGTATCATCCAGAAACATATCTGCTGTCGCTGCTGCTGGTGCCGTCTCCCGCCCATCGTACGCCAATACCCGATTATGATCATGGCGGTAATACAGTAAAAAAGAACCTCCGCCGACACCGGAAGACTGTGGCTCAACCAGGGCCAGCACCATCTGCACCGCAATCGCCGCATCCACCGCACTGCCGCCACGGCGCAGCATGTCCACACCTGCCGCTACTGCCAACGGATTAGCGGCCACCACCATGGCATGTTTGGCGACCACGGCCTGCTGCTGTTGCAAACCCGTTGCAGCTTCAGGTGCCTCTGTACGATCAGCAGCATGCAACGAGAGGCTTAGCAGCGCTGCCAACACTGCGAAGCTATACCGGACGGCTTTTATAGCTGGTTTTTTCATGGATGTTTACACAGATAACCCGGATTAATTTTGCTTAAAGAAATCTTTTATGCCTTCTCTGCAGCACCCGATGGGAATGTACCGAGGAACAGGCAGAAGTTTCAGCATAGTGGAGAATACTTGAGGGTGCAACGCGTAAAGCAAGATGCCGGAGGAGCTTGCTGTGGCGGAAAGGATTACTAACTACGAGTGAGAGCCACCCCATATTAAACCAGCTATACGTTAAAAACCAAAGAGCCGGTCGACAGGCTGATAACCTGTGACCGGCTCGTTTGGTAAACAGCGCAGGATATGCGCTATGTTACGAATTAAGGGCGAATATAGGCGTACCCTTCGGCTTGTTTCTGAGCCAGTTCAACAACACCGGCTCCCACAAAGGAAACTTCCGGCAACATATCGCTACGCGCAATTTTTTGTGCTTTCATCGTATTCTCGCACGCTACGACTTTGATACCTGAATCAACCGCATCCTTAACTCTGGAGCCAACGTCTGACTCGAATTTAAGCATGCCGATACCGGGTCCGTAGGCAACGATTTCCAGCAAAACATTGTCTTTACCTACCGCATCCTGCACGTTTTTGGCGTTATTGAGTGTCAGATTCCATTTTTTAGGATCTGCATCACTCACCTGAAAAATCACTTTCATTTTCCCTGCTTGTGCGTGCGCCATTCCCCCATTATCAGCAGCAAATGTCATCGCTGGCACAGTCGCCATCGCCAGCAACGCAGCTGCAAATAAACCCTTTAATACATTCTTCTTATGTTTCATTGTTATCTCCGTTTAAAAAATTAAAAGCACGTCATGTTGTATTGAGTTAATTTAATTCGGATGAACCTTACACTAGCGTCCTTGCCCGTATAACTTATCCCTACTATAGAAGACGGGGTTGCGACGAAATTATTCCCTCCATTTTTTATTTTTGCATTACGACCATATAAAAACATCAATTACCGATATCCCGCCATAGTTCTATCACAGTGCATCTTTGTCACCTGCCGCATCACAACGGTGCACAAAACAGACAATATCACATTGAATACTAACAATAAATAACATTATTGCGGGCATGGAATTTGCGTCAGCATAGCAGTAACTAAGGCTATTTCGGAGCTGGAGCATGACATCGGCATTAAACCAAATTTCATCCGTAGCTAATCAACTGACTTACCAGATAACGCATGACTTTGACGCGCAGGCAGAGTTATTGCGCGGCTGGAATCAGGATTACCTGCAAATGTCATCCGGAAATTTCTCTGGCTATGTGTCGGAAATAAAATTCGATGATGTGCATCTGTTTCTGGAATACACGAGCCAGGCTTTGTTTCAGCATGGCCAACTACCCGAAGATGTGCTCGCCATAGGCGTGCCCCTGGCTGCGAAAAGCCAGGGGGTATTCTGCGGCTCTGCGACGAATAGCAACAGCATACATATTTTTTCCGGGCATGATGGATTTGAGTTCTACTCCCCTAGCGAACTGGTCATGGCGGGCATTTCCGTTAATCGTAGCGCGCTTTTGAGCTTGTTGACAGCAGAGGAACAGGAATCAGTACAGAAGAACTGCGCGCAGGCACATTTGTTGCAGCTTAATCCAACCGGCCTTGAGGCAATTCGCAGTTTCATGCGGGATATTTTTCATACAGTACAAGTGACACCCGCGGTATTGCACAACCCGCAAATTACCACATCACTACGCACCTCGTTATTGTCTTTACTGGCTGACAATCTGACTCATTCCTACGACACAGACCCTGCACCGATCTCAACTGCCCGCTGCTGGAAAATCGTTACTGAATCACGCGAACTGGCGCTTAGCCATGCAGAAAACCCAGTAAGCGTAGCTGAATTATGCCAGCACTTCGGTATCAGCCGGCGCACGCTGCAATATTGTTTCCATAATCTGATCGGCACCAGCCCGGTGGCCTATTTACGTGCCGAACGGTTAAATGCAGTACGTCATATGCTCAAAGATGCGGATTCAGTAACAGACGCTGCTACCTATTGGGGATTCTGGCATTTCGGGCATTTCTCGCAGGAATACAAAAAAATGTTCGGAGAACTGCCATCCGCCACATTCAAACGGCTGCATGCACTGAATTAGGCGGGCAATTTTAATATATCCGGCTCGGCAATCTGCACCATATCGCTTTCGTCTTTCAACGCCACCCCCGACAATTGCAAACGCCTTGACTCAGTCACCAGCCACATCAGTTTTTTCGCGGCAGCAACGTAACTCAACCCCTCCAGACGCACATTGGAAATGCAGTTACGCTCTGCGTCATTTCGCCCGACCTTAGGGTCATATGTCAAATAGATGCCCAGGCTATCCGGCGAACTCAAGCCGGGGCGCTCGCCGATCAGAATGGCCACCATGCGCGCACCCAAGGCAGCGCCAATTTCGTCACCAATCGCGACCCGGGCCTGACTGGCCAGCACTATCTGACCAAACTCCCAATCAGATGACGCATGCCGCCGGATCTCCTCTATCAGCGGCACAGCATGTTTATGTACCGCCAACGCCGACAAGCCATCCCCGATTACCAGTAACAAATCCGGGGCGATAGGCGGCTTAACTGCCTGCAATACGTGCAGACTGGCTGCGTCCACACGCCGGCCAAGATCGGGGCGCAGCAGATAGGTCTTGCGATCAATCGCTCGGCTGCTAACCCGCACTGTCGGGAAACCGCGGGCGGCCAGGGCTGCGTCAAGCATGGCTGCATCAAGCGGCAAATGCACAGCATCGCGAGCCATGGCATGCGCGTAACCGAAATTCAACACCTCAGTGGTGGGCAAACTGCTACCCACCCGTCCTAACGCGATGCGCGCCTGGGTAAACTGCCTGAGTCGCTGCCAGGGGTCAGCCGTTACAGCAACTTCTAGCCCATTGCCAGCAAACCCCTGGGCATGGTTTGTAGCAGGCGATGCGTCGCTTCCACTGGACGGACCCGACCATTGCTGTCGGTAATGTTCATCGTTTTCAACCATAATTCAAACTCCGGCGCGGGTTTCACTCCCATGACATTACGCAGATACAAAGCGTCATGGAACGAGGTGCTCTGATAATTAAGCATGATATCGTCTGCACCGGGTATGCCCATGATGAACGTCACCTCGGCGGCGGCCAGCAAGGTCATCAGGTTATCCATATCATCCTGATCCGCTTCGGCATGATTGGTGTAGCACACATCGCATCCCAGCGGCACGCCCAGCAACTTCCCGCAAAAATGGTCTTCCAGCCCGGCGCGGATGATCTGCTTGCCGTTATACAGATATTCCGGTCCAATGAAGCCCACCACGGTATTGCTGAGCAGCGGCGAAAAATGGCGGGCAATGGCGTAAGCACGCGCTTCACAGGTTTGCTGGTCAACACCGAAATTGGCGCTGGCCGACAACGCCGTACCCTGCCCGGTCTCAAAATACATCACGTTGTTGCCCACCGTACCGCGGTTCAATGACAGCGCCGCCTGTTGAGCCTCACGCAGTATGGCAATGTCGATACCGAAGCTGCGGTTGGCCTGCTCTGTGCCGGCAATCGACTGAAATACCAGATCGAGCGGCGCGCCTTTTTCCATTACCTGTATCTGGTTGGTGACATGGGTCAGCACACAGGATTGCGTTGGTATCCCGAATTCGCTGATGACTTCATCAACCAGATAATAGATATCCATCAATGCCGGAATGCTATCAGTGGCCGGATTAATGCCGATTACGGCATCGCCCGAACCGTATAGCAGACCATCGATCATGGATGCCGCGATGCCACGCGGATCGTCAGTCGGATGATTTGGCTGCAACCGGGTCGACATGCGCCCGGGCAAGCCGATGGTATCGCGAAACGCCGTTACGACTTTGCATTTGCGCGCGACCAGAATCAGGTCCTGATTACGCATCAGCTTGCTTACCGCGGCTGCCATTTCCGGGGTGATACCCGGTGCTACCCGCTGTAAAGCTGCTGTATCCGCAATGTCGGATAATAACCAGTTACGAAAATCGCCCACCGTCAGATGGCTGATTTCAGCAAATGCCAAAGCATCATGACTATCTATGATCAGGCGGCTGACTTCATCATCCTCGTAGGGAATCACCAGTTCCTGCAAAAAACGTTGCAACGGCACTTCAGCCAGACACATCTTGGCGGCCATGCGCTCGGCATACGTTTCCGCTGCCACACCCGCCAGAAAGTCACCGGAACGCTCCGGTGTCGCCTTGGCCAGCAAATCCTTCAGGTCCTTGAAATGCCAGGTTTGCAAGCCGACAGTATAGCGATATTGCATAGCTGCCCTCCTGACAGCGTCCGATCAACATGCCGGACGCTGCCGTTGCGATTAACCGGGAACTGTCACAGCGCGATTATCAATAGCCGCCTCACGATGATGCCTGGTCAGCAGGAAGTAACCGAATGCAACGGCCATGAGCACCACGAACAATCCCGCCAGCAACTGATTGTAATAAATCATGGTAACCAGACTGACCACAGCCAACCCCAAAGCGATAGCTGGAAACACCGGATACACCATGGCCGGGAACGGCCGCTCCAGAGCAGGCTCATTCTTGCGCAATGCAAACAGGCTGAGCATGGAAATGATATACATCACAATCGCACCAAATACCGCCATGGTGATCAGATTAGAAGTCAGCGTCTGTCCGCCGAACGAAATCAGATTATCACTGAAGATAGCCGCCACCCCGACGACACCGCCAGCGATAATGGCACGGTGCGGCGTCTTGAATTGCGGGTGAACTGCAGCAAAATATTGCGGCATGTAACCGGCACGCGCCAGCGCGAAGATCTGCCGCGAGTAACCCAGAATAATGCCGTGGAACGATGCCACCAGACCGAACAAACCTATCCACACCAGCATATGCAGCCAGCCACTGTTAGCGCCGACCACCAGTTTCATCGCCTGCGGCAAAGGATCGTTGATATTGGACAGCGCTTTCCAGTCACCCGCACCACCGGCAAACACCATCACCCCCATCGCCAGCACCACCAGTGTCAGTATCCCGGCAATATAGGCCACTGGCACAGTACGCTTGGGATTCTCAGCCTCTTCTGCCGCCATTGCGACACCCTCGATCGCAAGGAAAAACCAGATAGCGAAAGGAATCGCCGCCACGATACCGGGTATGGCCGCCATGCTGAAACTATCCTGCCCGGACCAGCCGTGCGCGACGAAATTACTCACGGAAAACGCAGGTGAAACCACACCCATGAACACCAGCAACTCTATTATTGCCAATATCGTTACAAACAGTTCAAAGGTAGCCGCGATACGCACGCCGATGATGTTGAGCGCAATAAAGATGACGTAAGCTCCGGCAGCCATGAATTTGGTATTTACCTCGGGAAACTGCACGTTGAGGTAAGCGCCGATCGCCATGGCAATCGCCGGTGGCGCAAACACGAACTCCACCAGCGTGGCAAAGCCGGCAATGAACGCCGCCTTGTCACCAAATGCGCGGCGGGCATAGGCGAATGGCCCGCCGGCATGAGGTATCGAAGTCGTCAATTCGGTAAAGCTGAAGATAAACGTGGTGTACATCACCGCGATCACCATGGACGTCACCATGAATCCCAACGTCCCCGCCTTATCCCACCCGTAACTCCAGCCGAAATATTCACCCGATATAACCAGCCCTACGGCCAGACCCCACATATGCCACGCATTCAGCGTGGGTTTGAGAGTGTTGCTTTGACTGTGCATGATCTTGCTCCATATAGACTTGCCAAACCCTGGCCGAGAGAACACTCAGCCCCCAATAAGTACCCGGTCACGACAATCAACGCACGTATTTAACGTACTGATTTCATCATGTCAGGGCTAATTTAAGGCGGGTAGCACGAATGCGCTATCCCATTTTGGCAAAATCACTGCAGACTGATACGAACAGAGGGGATTAATGCAACAGCCATGCCAAACGGTTACATCCGTTTAGCATCCTGCTGTGCTGTCGTATACACAATAGCCAAGGTGTATTACACCTCTGGGGTAACCGTGACAGCTATCTCGAAGTTGACATGTGAGGATAAGGAGTTGGCTATGAAACAGCCGTCCTTGGCTTTTTGCAGCAAAATACAGGCTCTGGCCTCTTCGGTACCATGAGGCACCTGGAGTTGCACTTGCACGGTAAATTCTGTGAATCTGGTCTTACCCTCCTCACGTGCCAGCGTCCCTTCCACATTGCAGCGCAATGTCGTCCAGGTTAACTTCATAGCCACAGCAACCGCACGAAACGTCAGAATAAAACAATCAGCGATGGCTGCCGCCAGCAAAGTTTCCGGCGACCAGCGATCACCCGGGCCACCAAACTCTATCGGTGGCGCTGACACAAACGTATCCAGCCCATCGCTCTCCAGAGCGACTTCACCTTCCGGCCCGGCAATTGCACTTGCTCGATACTGATGCGGTAAACTTTTCATGTAATACCCCTCAATCTGTAACGCCGATATCGGCAACCGGAAAACTCACATCACGCGCCAACCCATCTTGCAGCCGGATGACTTCCTGCACTTTGTTCCAGTCTAGCATGCCCTGCCAGCCGAGCCAGCAGTACCGGTGCATAAATGATCTGACCGGTCTGGCCTTTGTGTACCATGCGCTTGAGAAATTGGCATCCAGACTGAATACAACAACCCTAATCCGAGTACGCTGAATTTCATCTAGCTCTCGCCTGAATAATTGATTTTGAAAACAACTATAACAGGGAGCATCACAGTTCATGCAATGTAAGAATTTGATACTATACTTAAGTATTCTTACTCAATTTACTGAAAGGACACTCGTATGTATGGATTTGCCACCACTGTTGACCTGCCCTTTGCTGCTGCCATAGACAAAGTCACTGCAGCCCTGAAACTGGAAGGCTTCGGCGTACTGACCGATATTGATGTGCAGGCCACCATGAAGACCAAACTCAATATTGACGGACTGCCGTACCGCATCCTGGGAGCCTGCAACCCGCCGCTGGCGCATAAAGCCATCGAAGCAGATCCGGATATCGGCCTGCTGCTACCCTGCAACGTAGTAGTACGCGAAACGGCTGAAGGCAAAATTATCGTGTCGTTCATGGACCCCGCTGCCGTATTGCAGCTGGTCAATCGCGCCGATATCACGGCACTGGCACAGGAAGTCAAAGCACGGCTGGAACGGGTACGCGACAGTCTGGCAGCCTGAATCCAGACTGTTTAGATATTCCAACACCCCAGCCATTAGCAATAAGGAGATGCCATGTACGGCTCATACGATCACAGCTGGATGTTCGGAGGCGGTATGCTATTAGGCGGTTTGTGGATGATTATACTGTGGGGGATTCCGCTGCTGCTGGCCATCGCCCTGTTGAAATACCTGTTTGTCAAAACCGAGAGCAAACACGGACAGAACCAGCCATCAGCGCCGGCCTCAGCCCTCGACATCCTCGATAACGCCTATGCTCGTGGCGACATCAGCCGCGAAGAATACCTGCAAAAACGGGATGACATTAAGGGTAAGGGTTGATACAGCGCTAATAAAATTTCAAGAGAAGACTGAGCGCACATTACTGCAACACCTGCACATTAAACAGTAACAATTTACGAATGTGCAGGCTGATCAAACAACTCAATCCAGTGCCGTACCGGCAGAGCCGACTTGCTCGCCAGATGCAGCTGACAACCCACATTCGCGGTGACGATCTGTGTCGGTTGGCCACTGCTCAGCGCTATCAGTTTTTGTTGCAGCAACTGTTGCGACAAATCGGGTTGCAAGATGGAGTAGGTGCCGGCTGAACCACAGCAAAGATGTGCATCGGGGACTGTCGTCAGTTCAAATCCGGCACGACGTAACAACTGCTCCAGCGCGCCGGGTAATTTCTGTCCATGTTGCAGCGTGCACGGAGCATGCGCTGCCACTGCACCTGATGTGTGCAATGGCAAGGCAGTCAGATCCTCCTGCAACAGAACTTCGATCAGGTCACGCGTCATGGCCGACACCTGCTGCGCCTTGCCTGCATAATCCGGGTCATGGCGTAACACGTGGCCATAATCCTTGACCATCACGCCACAACCGCTGGCAGTCATGACGATGGTTTCTGCCCCGGCGGCAATATGCGGCCACCAGGCATCAATGTTACGACGGGCAAATGCTTTTGCTTCTTCTTCCGCGCTCAAATGCTGACTCAATGCACCACAGCACCCAGCACCACTGATTTCCAGCAAGCTCACGCCCAGCTTATCCAGCACTCGCGCGGCACTCGCATTGGTAAGTGGCGTAGTGGCAGGCTGCGCACAGCCTTGCAGCACCAGCATTTTCCGCGCATGTCGCGCAGTTGGCCAAGCTCCGGCAGATTGCGCTTGCGGAATTTTGTGTTGCATTGCAGCTGGCAGCAGCGGGCGGAACAATCGTCCCAGTTTGAGCAGTGTTGTAAAACGATGCCGATGCGGAATCACACTCCGTAGAACGCGGCGCAGCAGTTTTTCGCGCCAGGTCCGTCCCACTTGTTGCTCCACCACCGCACGGCCAATATCGACCAGATGGCCGTATTGCACGCCGGATGGGCAGGTGGATTCACAGGAGCGGCAGGTCAGACAGCGATCCAGATGCAACTGTGTTTTTGCTGTAGCGGGCTGACCTTCCAGCACCTGCTTGATCAGGTAGATACGGCCACGCGGTCCATCAAGCTCGTCACCCTGGATCTGGTAGGTAGGACAGGTAGCTGTACAGAAGCCGCAGTGTACGCAGGATCGCAGGATCGCATCAGCTTCCTGGCCAATGGCGGTGTTCTTGAACGCGTCACTCAGTGATGTTTGCATCTTACAATCCTTCGTACATGCGACCGGGGTTGAGTATGCCCGCCGGGTCGAATGCCAGTTTTAAACGTTGATGCAATTGCCATAGCCCTGCCGGTAATGGCTGGAACACTGTGCCAGCCCGATCTCCACCATGGATGAGAGCAGCGTGTCCGCCGAGGCCTGCAACTTGCGTGCGAACATCGTCTTCTGCTGCAGTACTGCGCAACCAGCGCTGCGCCCCGCCCCATTCGACCAGCCAGTCACCTGGCAGCTCGGGTTGCGCTGCAGTTTGCGGCAAAGCAATACGCCACAGTTTTTCTGTCCCGGCAAAGAATGGCAAATTGAGTTCGCGCAAGCTGTGCCAGAAAGCCGCGGCATCCGCCAGCACGTCACCCGCTTCACGCGCCTTGACTGCGGCAACGGCACTGTCTGCGCCGGAAAAGCGCAGATATAAATGGCCGTCAACCCAGGCGGAAGCAGACAACGGCAGGGGCTGAGCGGCCAGCCGGTTCATGCGGTTGAGCGCCTCCGCCAGTGTGCAAGACTGTATCAGCGTCAAATCCTGTTGCGGCGCCGGCAGCACTTTCAGGCTGATATCCAGCAGCACGCCGAGCGTACCCAGCGCGCCGGTCATCAGTCGAGCGGCATCGTAACCGGCAACGTTCTTCATCACCTCGGCACCGAATTTCAACAGCTCACCCTTGCCGTTGATGACGCGGCAACCCAGCACAAAATCACGCGCAGACCCTGCGTAGGGACGGCGTGGCCCGGACAAGTTGCAAGCCACCGTGCCACCGAGGGTAGCACCCGGCCCCCAGTGCGGCGGTTCGAACGCCAACATCTGCCCTTGGGTAGCAAGAGCCTGTTCGATTTCTACCAGAGGCGTACCGGCACGCGCAGTCAGCACCAGCTCGGTCGGTTCATAACTGATAATGCCGCGGTGGCCGGACATATCCAGCCTGCTGCCGGATATCTGCCGCCCATAAAATGCCTTACTGTTGCCACCGACGATATTAAGCGGCGTTTTGTCTGCATAAGCGGCCTGCACCTGCTGCTGCAAGGTAACCGTCAAATCATTTTCAGCCATCAGAAGCGCTCCAGTTCGGGGAACGGCAGCCGACCACCATGCACGTGCATTGCGCCGAACTCCGCGCAGCGGTGCAAAGTTGGCACGGCCTTGCCCGGATTAAGCAGGCCCTGTGGATCAAAGGCGTGCTTGATGGCATGAAACTGTTCCAGTTCAGCACTGTTGAATTGCGCACACATCTGGTTGATTTTTTCCATACCCACACCATGTTCACCAGTAATGCTGCCGCCCACCTCAACACACAACTCCAGTATTTTTCCGCCGAATTCCTCGACCTGCACCAGCTCGCCCGGCTTGTTCGCATCGTACAGAATCAGCGGGTGCAGATTGCCATCACCGGCATGGAATACGTTAGCCACCCGCAAGCCATACTGTTGCGACAGCTCGCCGATGCGGCGCAATACCAAAGGCAGATGACGACGCGGAATGGTGCCATCCATGCAATAGTAATCAGGGGACAGCCGTCCGACTGCAGGGAAAGCTGACTTGCGCCCCTTCCACAACAGAGCGCGTTCCTGCTCGTCACTTGCAAGCCTGACCTCGGTCGCACCGATTTCATGCAGAATGGATTGCACTCGCACCACCTGCTCGGCCACATCTTCACGCGTGCCGTCCAGCTCGCACAACAGTATGGCCTCGGCATCACGCGGATAACCGGCGTGAGCGAAATCTTCTGCCGCGCTGATGGAAAGCTTGTCCATCATTTCCAGCCCGCCGGGAATAATACCCGCGGCAATAATGGCACCAACTGCGGCACCGGCTTTTTCCACATCGTCAAACGCGGCAAGCATGACCTGCGCCTTTTCCGGAATAGGCAAAAGCCGCACAGTCACTTCCACGATTACGCCGAGCATGCCTTCCGAACCGGTCAGCAGCGCAAGTAGATCGTAACCGGCGCTATCGAGGGCCTCGCTGCCAATGACCAGCAACTCGCCCTCCACTGTCACCAGTTTAATCTGCAAAATATTGTGTACCGTCAGGCCGTATTTCAGGCAGTGCACCCCGCCGGAGTTTTCTGCCACATTACCGCCGATAGTGCAGGCGATCTGCGACGACGGATCCGGCGCGTAATACAGGCCATACGGCGCGGCGGCCTGGGAAATCGCCAGATTGCGCACACCCGGCTGAACTCGCGCGGTGCGTGCAAGGGTATCAAGCGACAGTATTGATTTAAGCTTGGCCAGACTAAGCAAAACACCATTAGGGTGCGGCAAGGCGCCGCCGGACAAACCGGTACCGGCGCCACGCGCCACCACCGGCAGCTGATATTGATAGCACAGACGCATGACTGCCTGCACCTGTTCCACGCTTTGCGGCAGTACAGTCACCCACGGCAGTTGCCGGTAGGCGGACAAACCGTCGCATTCGTATGGCCGCTGATCTTCTTCCACATGCAGCACACAATCGGCCGGCAACAGCTGCAACAACAGAGCCACCAGCTCGGCTTTGCCGATAGTTGGCGTGGGGTCGTGCTCGCAGCAGTGATTCGACATCAGTCAGTATTCCCGCGCAGACGGTTGTAGACAGTCGCCAGTGCGTTGTCATCGCCGACGTTGCCGGGGAAGATCACCACCGGCAGGTCAGGATAACGCGGATGATCGACTGGGCAGCGCACCACCGAACAGCCGGCCAGTATCTGCCCCAGCACGCGCGAAGTACGCAGCGCCAGACCATCACTCAGCACATCGTTGGAGGTGATACCACCTTTGCTGATCAGAAAACCGATGCTCAGCGGCAAATTGCGTACGACGTCCATCAAAAACGCCGACACCTGCTCACCGAAGGCCAGACGTGTAGTCTGGTCAGCGAAGGTTTTTTCCACTCGGCTGGTATAGACCACAGGCGTTTCGTTGCGTGCATGCGCTGCCTCGGCGGCCAGACGGACTTCTTCCAGCAGCGCGACGCGGTCAACGGCAATACGTTCGACATCCACTTCCAACCCCGCCACGCCCGGCTGTTTAAGCAGCTCGGCCAGTTGCGAGGTAGTTTTCTTGACATGCGAACCGACAATAACAGCACCGGCACGCCCGCCGCGTACATAGGCGGCCATCTGTTGCGGCGCTACCGGCTGCGGGCCGAGCTGCGCCAGCGAAGTCAGCAGACTGGCCGCGCTGCGGCACAGAAAACGCTTGCCGGTAGCGGCAGCAGTCTGAATCTGTGCAGCAAAGCGGTCCAGATCAGATTGCTGCTCGGCATCCACCACGCCGCAGACATTGTCCTTGAGCGCCAGCAAACGGGCGGATATATCGCCACGCACATCAGCCAGCGTGAAGCGTTCCACCTGTTCGGCAGCAATGCGGCCACTGGTTTTTTCTGCCACATAATCAGGCAGATAGCTGTGGCGGTAACCGAACACGGAATCGCGGGCAAATTCGGTTTCGTGCACCGGTACCGGCTCGCCGCTGACCATCAGATAATGGATGCTGTCGCGCGTAACCCGGCCGCCCTCGAAGAAGGCCGGCGTCAGGAAATGCGCATCGAACGGACCCAGTTCTTCGGCGATCACATCCGTTTCCACCGGATAATGACCGCGCAGGGTCGAGTCGGAACGGCTCACCAGTATCGGATTAATCGCCCGTCCGGCAGCGCCTTCCTGCTCCAGTGCGATACGCACATTAGCGCACACCTCGCGAGTGACCGCTTCGGCGCGCTCGGCCGACATGCCACGCGTGTTGGTGAGCACGAAGAACAGCGGCGACGCGTCCTGCAACGCACCGACCAGGGTCGGCACGTCCCAGCGCGTCAGCAGCAGACAGCCGTGTACTGTCTGCGACCCGGTCGGGTCGTCATCGAGTACGATGATTTTGGTTAGCTGGCTCATACGCTTATTTCATTAAGGCTTTGGCACGGGCAGACATAGCGTCCGCGGTGATGCCGTTAAATTCCATGATTTCGTCGGCAGAAGCGGTGGTTTCGCCACGCTTCCAGCAGAAGGTATCACGTTTAGGTGCACGCGTGCGCAGCAGCACCGGCTCCAGCGAAGCGCTCGGGCCGCCGGATACGGCAATCAGTGCGTCGCCATCGAACAGCGCATTGAAATGGTCGTCGTCCATGAACGCGTTGTCCGGCTGTGATACGGTGTCCCAGGCCACGTCGGTCGGACGGTACAGCGCACGTGGATTCACCACAGCAACGATGCGTACGGCGTAGCCTTCCGCTTCCAGTTTGTCCTTGGCAGCAAATACCGGCAGCAGCACCAAGTCGCCAGTGACAGCAAACACCACGGTACCTTTGTCGCCACCTGCGCTCTGGTAAATCGTCGCGGCACCCTGCTCGACTGCTTTTTTCGATTCAGCCAGGCTCATGTAAACCGGCAACGGGCTCTTCGATGCGATGATGACCATGCCTTTATTCACACTGTCGGTCGCATATTCGTAGGCGGTCTGGATCGAGTTGGCATCGCACGGGAACAACGGGAACACGTTGCCGTTGCGCATCATTGCGGCAAAGAAGTTCTCGATTTCCGGACGCTGATGGGTCCAGCCGTTGCGGCCCTGCTCCAGCGCGCCGGCAGTGAACATGCAGACGATGGACGGGGTCTTGCGACGCAGTTCGGCCATGGCCTGAGTCACTGTCTGGATGATCGGCCAGCCGTTGATGGCGAACGACTCGTACGACAGCCACAGCGAACGCGAACCGAATAGCGCCAGACCGGCTGCCAGACCGGCACAGGCGTCTTCGTTCAGCGGCTCGTACACCTGACCGTTCGGTTCCTGGTTGTACAGCGGGTCAACGGTCGGATGGCGGATTTTCAGCGCGTCGTTGATGTTCTTCATCGCCGAGGCTTCGTTACCGTCAGCATTGGTTGCGACGAAACGCGGATCAGCCTTGCCCAGCTGTGCTACCAGCGCGCCCATGGCGGTTGCCGGTACAGCCTTGTCGGTCGGCTTGAATTCTTCCATCGCCAGTTTCGGCATCGGCACGATGTCCAGCTCGGTTTCGGTCACTACGGTTTTCACAGCAGGGCCGCCACCGGCACGCGAGAAGTTGTCGCGTACCAGCTGCCATGCTTCTGGTGGCAACGCGCGGCGCTGCAGACCTTCGATCATGTGCGGCTGGTCGAGCGTGTCCTTTGGATACAGGTTGTGCGATTTCGCACCCAGGGTGTGCACGCCGGCGCCTTTTAGCTGCTTGATGATGAACACGGTCAGGGTACCGCCCAGTGCGGAACGGGCTGCTTTGTCCACGCCCTGCAATACTGCCTTGGCAAACGCCAGACGCTGGCCAAAAGAGAATTGGGTACTGTCTACATAGGCAGCACTTTGATTGCTGTCGTCGAACTCCTTGGCATCGACCAGAACAACTTCCTTGAAGCCGTGGCCTTTCCAGTAGGCGATCATCTCGTCGTTGCTCATGCGCGACACCATGGAATGGTGTTCCTGCGAGTAACCATTCCATATCAGCGATGGCAGGAAGTTGGTAACTTTAGGGTATGCGGTGTTGAAGTGCATCATGCTGTTCAACACGTACGGCTCGCCCATACCGCCATCACCGATAGTGACCGGGAACAGCTTGCCCGGATGCAGCAGTGCACCCGCCATAGCAAAGTGCTGACCCTGACCGAGTGGACCAGCCGGAGCCAACAAACCAGGAATGGCGCCTGACAAGTGGCCCAGCAGACCGTGTTTTTCACGGAAGCGCGCCATCATGTCGTCCATGGTGTTGATCCCCATTTTTTCCAGCGAAGAATCGAGGAACATGGAGGAATAGAAACCCGGTGCGTGATGACCAACTTCAGTCACGATATTGGTGTGACCCAACATAATCAGTGACGCATGCGCTTCGGCGCTTGAAGCAAAACCGCCCGGATGGCCGGAACCCTTGGAGCCGGTCACCTGCAGTGTCAAATAACGTAATGCATCGGCGCCCAGCAAGGTCTGATAGGCCGCCTTGTCATCATTTACATCGGCAATAGCGCTCTGCCCTTCGGCGATGAGTGCCTGAGCCGCCTTAACATCGAAATCTGGCCATTTTTCGCCGTAATGTTGGATACCTTGACAAAATGCGGGTGCGTTCATGAGTTTTGTTCCTAAAAGTTAAATTGGGAAGGCCGTGGTGGCGCATGTAGCTACATTAACAAATTACTAAAAATTTCGCAATACAGAATTGATTTCACAATGTGAAATAATGTAGAATCGCATCATGAGCACAGAATCCTCCATACAAGTCATCGATCGCATGGTTACCCTGCTGGAAAGTTTGGCACAGCACGGTCACGCCAGCCTCAAAATATTGGCAGCCGACACCGGCCTGCACAGCTCCACCGCGTTTCGCATCCTGGCTTCGCTACAACAGCACGGCTGGGTGGCGCGCGACAGCAACGGCGCCTATCAGCTCGGCAGCGGATTAATGCGTTATGCCGCACAGGCTGGCCAGGAAATCGACCTGCGCCAGGAAGCACTTCCGCTCATGGCAGCCCTGCGCGATGCCACCGGTGAAACCATCAACCTGACGGTGCGCGAAAACGACGAAGTGATTTATGTAGAACGGGTGACGTCCAACCGGCTGATGCGGGTGGAACAGGTGATCGGCAGCCGTGCCCCACTGCATGTGACAGCGGTAGGCAAGTTGATGCTGGGGGAAGGCTCCGCCGAAACGTGCCTCGATTACGCCCGCCGTACCCAGCTGCCCGCCTATACCGCCAATACCATCACCGACCCGCTGGCACTGTTCGACGCTACTCAGCAGTGCAAATCACAGGGGTATGCTTTCGATAACGAAGAAGCCGAACTCGGCGTGGGTTGCATTGGGGTATTGATTCGTGACGCCAGCGGTATGGCAGTTGCGGGGCTATCCATCTCGGCACCGCGCGAACGCCGCAAGGATGAGTGGGTAACCGAGTTACAACAGGCCGGTGCGCAATTATCGGCAAAACTCGGCTATTTCAATCCTGTATCTGCCGGTTAACCCTGCCGACTCTCACCTATCTGCTCGCAATACTGCTGGAGTGTCTCGGGTACGTCCGGTGGGCATTCGCCACATTCGCGGTTACCCGGCACGGCGTAATCGATGAATTTTGGATAAGCCAGATTAAGGCTGGCCATGATTTCCACAAATTCGGCCAGCGGTTTGTTGCCACCGAGGCGCGGATTGCGAAATTTTTCCTGAGCAATACTGGATACGCGTCGCCCCTGATAGTCATGAGCGGGATACACCAGCGTGTCTTCCGGCAAGCTGAACAGCTTGTCATGTACGCTGCGATATAAGGTAGGGGCGTCGCCGTTCTGAAAATCGGTACGCCCGCAACCATCGATCAGTAAAGCATCGCCGGTGAGCACGCGACCATCGACTGCATAGGCAAAATGATTATCGGTATGACCAGGAGTATGCAGCGGCATGATCTGCAGACTGCCTAGACTGAACGGCTTGCCGTCTTCTATAGCCTCATCTGCACATGCCAGATTATCCAGTGCAGGATGAGCGATACGGCTGCCCGTTTCCTGCCGCAACTTGCTGGCGGCACTGATATGATCAGCGTGAATATGCGTGTCGAAGGTGTAAGCCAGCTTCAGCCCGAGGGCATTGATTTCAGCCAGATCACGTTGCCAACTGGGCAAAACAGCATCAATCAATACTGCCTGCCCTGTTGTTTCACAACCCAGCAAATAAGTATACGTACTGGATACGGGTTCAAACAATTGGCGAAATATCATGTCAACCTCCTAAGATTAATGCAGCAAAAACCACGTGATGCATAAACCTTGGATTGGCATTGACGCCAGATCGTTCAATATTAACGTTGATTAATGCCCGTGCTTGACCGGCCCGCCCAGAAGCCGGAAAGTCGTACCGCAGTATGGGCACATGGCTTCGCCGGTTTTTGCCACGTCCAGAAACACGCGCGGATGCGAATTCCACGCAATCATTTCTGGCGTAGGGCAGTGCAATGGCAAGTCATCGCCAGTGATTTCAATGAAACGCTGGGTGTTATCCTGTTGCGCAAGATTTTCTTGAGGTGCCTGAGACATTGTTTATTCCTTAAATGTAGCTTAACCAGTCAGTGTGTTTAGGATCGCGACCATGCACGCAGTCGAAATACATTTTTTGCAACTGGGTGGTCACCGGACCGCGTTCGCCATTACCAATCATGCGATTATCCAGCTCGCGGATAGGCGTCACTTCAGCGGCAGTTCCGGTGAAGAAAGCTTCGTCAGCACTGTACACTTCGTCGCGAGTGATGCGCTTTTCGACTACTTGCAGACCGATTTCACCAGCCAGCTGCACGATGGTATCGCGGGTAATGCCTTCCAGCGCGCTGGTCAGATCCGGGGTGTAGAGCTTGCCGTTACGCACGATGAAGACGTTTTCGCCCGAACCTTCAGCAACAAAGCCATCTACGTCCAGTAACAACGCTTCCTGATAACCGTCCTGCGCGGCTTCCTGATGCGCGAGGATGGAATTCATGTAATTGCCGTTGGCCTTGGCTTTACACATGGTGATATTGACATGATGCCGCGCAAACGAAGAGGTTTTCACGCGAATGCCGCGTTCCAGTGCTTCCGCGCCCATGTACGCGCCCCAGGTCCAGGCCGCCACAATCACATGCGTCGATAAGGTTTTGGCCGAGATACCCATGGCTTCCGCACCGTAGAACGCCATCGGACGCAAATAGGCAGATTCCAGATTATTTTCGCGCACGGCAGCCAGTTGGGCTTCGGTAATAGTTGCTTTGTCGAACGGCATTTTCATGCCCAGAATATGGGCAGAACGGAATAAGCGATCGGTATGATCTTTCAAGCGGAAAATCGCCGTGCCTTTGTCAGTTTTATAAGCGCGCACGCCTTCAAATACGCCCATACCATAGTGCAGGGTGTGGGTCAGAACGTGGGTGGTGGCATCACGCCAAGGCACCATTTTGCCGTCGTACCAGATAAAACCATCGCGGTCAGCCATTGACATTGCATTTACTCCAAAACTTAAAGTTGAAATCGAATTTGAAATTGTAACTTAATTTTCATCCCAAGACTTGCGTCCAAAGCGTTTTAACCGCATTCGCATGCACCGCCACTGACTCGCCCTCTACCCTGGCAGCATCGGCGCCCTGCAAGCGCAGGCTGTGCTGCAACTGGCGGAATTGACGATATGCGGTACGAACTGCTTCGGCTGTATCGCTGGCAATAAGTCCCAATTCTGCGGCAATTTTCAGCAAGGCCAGGTTACCCGCATTCTCAGTCAGCTGGCGGTGGCGAGCGCTATAGGCAAGGATCAGGTATTGCACGATAAATTCGACGTCGACAATGCCACCAGCATCATGTTTGATATCGAACAGAGCACTATGATTCGGATGCCCATCGTGCATTTTCTGCCGCATGTTGCGCACATCTTCCCGCAATTTCGCCAGATCACGCTGCTGCGTCAGGATATCGCAGCGGATAGGCTCGAACAGCGCCCCTACGGCCGCATCGCCTGCCACAAAACGGGCACGGGTCAGCGCCTGATGCTCCCAGGTCCAGGCGTGATTGCGCTGATACTCACTGAAAGCGGCAATACTGCTCACCAACAGTCCGGAAGCGCCATCCGGACGCAAACGCAGGTCGGTTTCATACAAGATGCCGGCAGCGGTGGTGCTGGAAAGCCAAGTGATAATGCGTTGCGCCAGACGCGCATAGTGTTCTGCCGCATCAGGTGCATCATCCTGATACAGGAATACCATATCCAGATCCGAAGCATAACCCAGCTCACGCCCGCCCAATTTGCCATAGCCGATAATCGCGAAATGCGGAGCTTCGCAATGGCGATTGCGCACGCCTGCCCACGCCAGCGGCAAAGTCGCATCCAGTATCAGCGCGGCGAGATCGGACAGATAATCGGACAGTTTCTCCAGCGGCAATATGCCTGCCAGATCCTGTGCCAGCAAATGAAACGTCACTCGCTGACGGAAATGGCGCATACCATCCATTTGCCGCTCTACATCCCCCTCCTGGGCCTGCATTTGCGCAGCCAGCTCCGCCCGTAACGCAACCCAGTCTGGCGGCGTATACAGCACACGCGTATCCAGCAGTTCGTCCAGCAGCATCGGATTGCGAGTCAGATACTGCGCCGCCCACGGGCTGGCCGCACAGATTTTTGCCAGCTGGCGCAAGGTTGCCGGGTACTCCACCAGCAAGGCCAGGTATGACGCCCGCCGCGACACAGTTTCCAGCAAATCCATGATGCGTGCCAGCGTGCTGTCACGCGGCGGCAGACTTGCCGCAACTTCAATCAACTGTGGCACCAGCGTATCCAGACGCGCCCGATTGCTGGCCGGCAATCCGACATAACGGCTGCTCTTGCGACTTTGCTGCAGACGCTGGTACACGGCATCCGCATCGTCAAAGCCCAGATTGGCCAATTGCGCTTTGGATTCTTCCTCGTCGATCAGCCCTAGCCATAGCGCGCTCAACGGATGATGCGTACCGTCGGCCTGTGGCGCTGCAAATACCTGATCGAAATGCCGGGATACATGCGTTCTATGCATGTTTAATTTGAGCAAAAATGCGGAGTAATCCGCAAACCCCATACTGCTGGCAATACGTGATTGCTCTTCCGCCTGGGTAGGCAACATCTGCGTTTGTGCGTCATCCAGATACTGCAAACGATGTTCCAGATTACGCAAAAAAAAGTAAGCCTCGCGCAATTCACTGACGGCCTGCTCCGGCAATGAGCCACGTGCTGCGAGCATGGGTAAAATCGCTAATGTGGCGCGCGCTTGCAACGCCGGCACCTGGCCGCCGCGGATTAACTGAAACACCTGGGCAATAAACTCGATCTCACGAATACCACCCGGACCCAGCTTGATGTTATCCACCCGGTCTCGGCGTATCACTTCGCGACGTATCTGTGCGTGCAACTCGCGCATCGCGGCAAATGCATTAAAGTCCAGATATTTGCGAAACACGAACGGGCGCACTATCGCATTCAATTCATCCAGCCTGCTGCCCGTCAATGCCCGCCCCTTGATCCAGGCATAACGTTCCCACTCGCGTCCGTGGGTGACCAGATAATCCTCGAACGCGGCATAACCCATCGCCAGCGGCCCGGCGTCACCCCACGGGCGCAAACGTGTATCGACCCTGAACACGAAACCATCCGCGGTGATTTCGGAAATCGCCAGTCCGATTTTTTTCGCCAACAGAACAAAGAACTGATGATAGGAAATCGGCTTATCACCCGTCGTTTCACCTTCATCGGCATACAAATACACCAGGTCGATATCCGACGAGACATTCAACTCACCGCCACCGAGCTTGCCCATACCCACCACCGCCAGCTCCATAGGCGTCCCATCAGCGTTCATCGGCATGCCATGAGTTTCTGCCAGCCAGATTGTGTGATAGCGCAATGCGTAACGCACCGCCACTTGTGCGAGATCAGTACACATGCGCATCACCTCATGCAAGTCGCCCAGCCCGGCCAGATCACGCACAACCATCTGCGCCATCACCGCCTGACGCAACTTGCGCAAGGCCACCTGCAAGCTGTGCGCATCGACGATCTGCAGCGCATCCAGCTGCGCCTGCATCAGCGTGGTATTCCACGGCGTATCCAGATGCGCCACCAGCGTGTCCGCAAAATGCGCTTCAGCAGCAACAAGACGACGCAAATATCGTGAATGCTGGCTGGCTGCTGTTACTAAATCCACAGGATTCATAGTGAGTGCTTTCTTGTTTGACACATTTCTGTATTATTCACTAAAATCGCTCATCCCAACATGAAACCGGATTAATTCAGCCTGCCTCAGGCGCTGGATTACATCTCACGTTCGCATCACCATAATAATAAAAATGATAACCATACTAATAAAAAGCAGTCGTTTCTCTTTTCAATCAAACCAGCACTAACAGAGTTGCACCCTCACCACATGGAGCTTATATGACTACGCACAAAATGAACTGGCAAGCGATCGATGCTGATCCGCGATTCCAGGCTTTGCACCGCAAAAAAACCCTGTTTCTTTGGGGCTTAATGGTCTTTTCGATCATTTACTATTTCCTGTTACCTGTCGGCGCAGCCTATTTTCCCGAGATTTTCAAAATCAAAGTTTGGGGGCCGGTTAACATCGGTATTCTGTTCGCACTCTCAGAATTCATTGTGGCATGGTTTTTAGCCGTGATTTATTCACGCCGTGCCAATGCTGAATTTGACAGCATGGCAGAAGAAATCGTGAATGACGCACATAACATTGGAGCCTGATATGCAATCAACAAATACAATCCGAGCGTGGCTGACGCTACCGCTGCTAGCCGGACTTAGCTCAATGAGCTGGGCAGGTGAAGGTGCTGTTGCCGATGAATACAAATTCATGACCCTGGCTGTATTCGGTGCAATTATCGCGCTGACTATGGCAATTACGTACTGGGCAGCCAAAAAAACCAACACCACCCACGAGTTTTACGCTGCCGGTCGCAGTATTTCCGGCGCACAGAATGGCTGGGCTATCGCAGGCGACTATCTGTCTGCAGCTTCTTTTCTAGGTATCGCCGGCCTGATTTCGTTGTATGGCTATGACGGTTTCATGTACTCAGTTGGCTTCCTTGTCGCTTACATCACAGTACTGCTGGTAATCGCAGAGCCGTGCCGTAATATTGGCAAATACACACTGGGCGATATTCTGGCCTTCCGTAACGACCCCAAGAAGACCAAAACCATTGCAGCTATCTCCACCATCACCGTGTCGATCTTTTATCTGACCGCGCAGATGGTTGGTGGTGGTGTGCTGATCAAAACCCTGATTGGTATCGACTACGAAGTGTCGGTTATCGGTGTAGGCATACTGATGCTGGCCTATGTGGTATTCGGCGGTATGGTTGCAACTACCTGGGTGCAGATCGTCAAAGCCGTGTTACTGGTGCTTGCCTCTCTGGTTCTGGTCGTACTGGTGTGGGCGCCTTATGGCTTCTCACTGCCTGGCTTCCTCGACAGCGTAGTCAATAACGAAGGTGTACAGAAACAAGTTGCCAAACTATTGGGCAATGCCGCTACTGGCATGACTCCGGAGGAATTGGGCCAACGCTTCCTTGAACCCGGCCTGTTCCTGAAGAACCCGATTGACCAGATTTCTCTGGGCATGGCACTCGTGCTGGGTACTGCTGGTCTGCCACACATACTGATGCGTTTCTTCACCGTACCAAACGCAAAAGAAGCGCGTAAATCCGTTGTATGGGCGATGGCCATCATCGGCGGCTTTTACGTGATCACCTTGTTCCTGGGTCTGGGTGCTGCTACCCACGTCGGTCCAGCTAACATTATTGCACTCGACAAGGGCGGCAATATGGCTGCACCTATCCTGGCGCAATATCTGGGCGGCGGTGCACATTCGCTTCTGGGTAACTTCTTCCTCGCCTTCGTCGCCGCTGTGGCATTTGCTACGATTGTTGCTGTTGTTGCGGGTCTGGTACTGGCATCCGCATCTGCGATGGCACACGACATCTACGTTGGTGTCATTCGTGGTAACAATGCTTCACAGGAAGAACAAGTCAGGGCAGCGCGCATTTCTTCCATCATCGTCGGTATCGCCGCCATCGTTATCGGCATCCTGGCCAAAGGGCAGAACGTTGCTCATCTGGTCGGCATGGCTTTCGCAGTGGCTGCATCCAGCAATCTGCCTGCGGTCTTCCTGACCCTGTACTGGAAACGCTGCAACACCGGCGGGATCATACTGGGCATGGTGACAGGCGCGACTGCTGCCATTCTATTGGTCATGGTTTCTCCTAACATGACTTATCCTAAAGAAGTCGTTAAAGCCGCCAACAAAGTATTGCAAGGCGAGCCAGCGGCAGAAGCCAAACCCGCTGTAGCAGCAAAGCCGGGTGAAGGTCTGGTATGCGAACTGTTTGCCGTTTGTGCCAAATCTGAAGCAGCCAAACCAGCTTCACCTGCCACCCCTGCCAAACCGGGAGCGGTAGAGAAGCTGGCCACGCTGAATGCACAATTGCCGACACTGACCAATGCTGACGACATTGCCAAAGCCAACAAGGAAATCGGCAAACTGACGAAGGACATCAGCAAGGCTCAGGATGATCTGAAGCAGTACGCAGGCAAAACAACCAGCATCATGGGTCTGGAGAAGCCATTCTTCCTGCTCAAGAACCCTGGCCTGATTTCGATCCCGCTGGGTTTCCTGATGGTGATATTAGGTTCCTTGCTGTATCGCGATCCTCGTGCTGAAGCCATGTGGGAAGAATTGTATGTACGCCAAAACACTGGCATACACGCAGCTTAATCCCTGACGCTTCACTAACCACTCAATCCTCTGGTCTTGACTGACCAGAGGATTTTTTAATTTCTGCTATTCAATCATATGCACCAAGCTCTTGATCCCGAATTGGATTAAAATAGCGACTAAACATCAAGGGTTCGCCCTAAACACCCACCACGGAGTTTGTAATGTCACACATCGAATCAGTCCTGCATGAAAACCGTTCCTTCCCACCAAGCAGTGAGTTTCAGGCGCACGCTAATGTCTCCGGCATGGCGGCATATCAGGCATTAACGGCGCTGGCCGAAGCCAATTATGAGCAGTACTGGGCAGATTTAGCCCGCCAGCATATCACCTGGCAAACACCATTCACTCGCACACTCGACGAATCCAATGCGCCATTTTATCGCTGGTTCGACGACGGCGTGCTGAACGTATCCTACAACTGCATTGATCGCCACTTGCCAACCAAGGCCGAGCAGACTGCTCTGATTTTTGAAGCTGATGACGGCAGCGTAACCCGTATCAGCTACCAGCAACTGCACGATCAGGTCTGCACTTTCGCTAACGCTCTGAAAGCGCGCGGCGTACAAAAAGGCGATCGCGTCGTGGTTTATATGCCCATGGGTGCTGAAGCCGTCATCGCCATGCAGGCCTGTGCCCGCATTGGCGCTATCCATTCTGTCGTCTTCGGTGGTTTCTCCGCCAAATCCCTGCACGAACGCATCATCGATGCCCAGGCCAAACTGGTAATTACCGCTGATGCCGGCATGCGCGGTGGTAAAGCCGTAGCGCTTAAAGCTGCCGTGGATGAAGCCCTTACCCTCGGCGGCACCGAGTGCGTTACCGGCGTGATTGTTTACCAGCGTGCTCACAATGAAGTCAGCTGGCATGCTGAACGTGATGTATGGTGGCATGATTGCGTCAATGGCATGAGCAACACATGCGAACCAGAATGGATGAATGCCGAAGACCCGCTGTTCATTCTTTATACTTCCGGCTCCACCGGCACCCCCAAGGGGGTACAGCACAGTACAGCCGGCTATCTGCTCGGTGCAATTCTGTCCATGCAATGGGTGTTCGACGCCAAACCGGCAACCGATGTGTTCTGGTGTACTGCTGATGTAGGCTGGATTACCGGCCACACTTACGTTGCCTACGGTCCGCTGGCGATGGGTATGACCCAGGTTATTTTCGAGGGCGTCCCGACCTACCCGAATGCAGGCCGATTCTGGAAAATGATTCAGGACCATCGTGTTACCACTTTCTACACTGCACCAACCGCCATTCGCTCCCTGATCAAGCTCGGCGGAGATTTGCCGGCACAGCACGATTTATCCAGCCTGCGCTTGCTCGGCACTGTCGGCGAACCTATCAATCCGGAAGCATGGATGTGGTATTACCAGCAAGTCGGTCAGGAACGCTGCCCGATTGTCGATACCTGGTGGCAGACTGAAACCGGTTCCCACATGATTGCGCCGCTGCCCGGTGCTGTCGCTACCAAACCCGGTTCCTGCACCCTGCCGCTGCCTGGCATCATGGCCGATGTGGTCGATGAACATGGTCACCCCTTACCCCTGGGACAAGGCGGTTATCTTGTTATCAAGCGCCCTTTCCCATCCTTGCTGCGCACTTTATGGAATAACCCGGAACGTTACAAGAAAGCCTATTTCCCTGAAGAACTGGGTGGCAAAACCTATCTCGCCGGCGATTCAGCCCACCGCGATGAAGATGGTTACTACTGGATCATGGGGCGCATCGACGATGTGCTGAATGTTTCCGGTCACCGTCTCGGTACCATGGAAATCGAATCCGCACTGGCTGCGCACCCTCTGGTTGCTGAAGCTGCTGTAGTCGGTAAGCCGCACGACATCAAGGGCGAAGCGATCGTGGCGTTTGTTGTGCTCAAAGGCATACGCCCGGACAGTGATGCTGCGAAGGAAATCACCAACACCTTGCGCAACTGGGTCGGCCAGGAAATCGGCCCGATAGCCAAGCCGGACGAAATCCGTTTTGGTGACAACCTGCCGAAAACCCGTTCAGGCAAAATCATGCGGCGCTTATTACGCAATCTGGCGCGTGGCGAAGATATTACCCAGGATATCTCTACTTTAGAAAATCCGGCCATACTGGAACAGCTAAAAGCATCACATTGACATGTTAGCGTTTAGCCGCCGCTGGCTTCGTCGCGGCCTTATCTATGTTTTCATGCCGCTCACCATTGCTTTCGTGGTACTGGTGCTGGCATTGCGATTATGGATATTGCCCAACCTCGACCAGTGGCGTGGTGACATCGCCAACTCCATCAGCCAGTCTGCCGGACAGAAGGTCACACTGGGCCCACTTACGGCAGACTGGCAAGGCTGGCACCCGCGGTTACGCATACAACAACTGCGTGTATATGGCCCGGATAACCGGCCAGCCTTACTGCTGAACGATGTGCACACGACACTCTCCTGGAGCAGCCTGCTGCATGGCGAGTTACGCCTTGCCAGCCTGACCGTAGATGACCTGGTGTTAAGCATCCACCGAACGCATGGCGGCGCCCTGTATGTGGCCGGCATTGCACTTAACCAGCAACAGAATAACAGCGTATTCACCGACTGGCTGCTAAAACAGCGCCAGATTCAGATCAGTCATGCCACCATGTCATGGCTGGATGATCAACGTCAGGCACCGTTACTGGTAGCACGGGAAGTCAATTTCACCTTAACCAATCGCGGCAACAGACACCAGTTCCGCCTCTCGGCCATTCCGCCAGCGCTTGTAGCACACCCGCTCAGCATAAAGGGGGACTTTCGCGGCAACAGTTTGAGTCAACTTGCCGAGTGGAACGGCACCCTATCGGTACAGGTCGAGCGTACCGATCTGGCACAATGGCAGCCGTGGGTAACCCTGCCACTGGGAATAACGCGGGGTTTCGGCAACCTTGATCTGCAGTTGCAGATTGCCAAAAAACAGGTTATTGCCATCACTGCCAACACCAGCCTGCACCAACTTTCTTTGCAGACTGGCGCTGAACTGCCCCGCCTGAATCTGGTCGACTTATCCGGTCAAGTACAATGGAAACGCCTGGGTGCGGCTCAGTCCATTGACTTGCATAAGGTGAGCCTGCGCACCAGCAATTTTTTATACGTCACACCTTTTGACTTTTATCTGCGCTATGCCCCCGCCACCAGCCATACAGCAGCAACGGGGGATCTCCGTACAGATGGCCTGTGGTTGCAATCGGTGGCCAGCTTGGCAGCCTATATCCCACTCTCCACAGCTCAACGCAATGCTCTCAACCAGCACCGACCCAGCGGTCGTCTCAAGCAGTTCAGCGCGCATTGGCAAGGAGAGCTGCTGCACCCGATTGACTACCGGGTGCAAGGCCAATTCCAGCAACTTGGCCTGACCACAAGCGATACCGCACCGGGTTTTTCCGGATTGAGCGGGCAGCTTGATGCGACTACCCAAGGCGGCAACCTTGCCCTTAATAGCCAGAATGTAACCTTAACGTTACCCAGCATTTTATTCGAGCCCGATGTCAAGCTGGATACATTGACCGCCCAGCTCAAATGGCGCAAGCAGCCAGATAATTATCGTTTCCAGCTTACCGAAGCCAGCTATGCCAATGCCGATGTTGCCGGTAATTTATTCGGCGAATACCTGTGGCACGCAGGGCATCCCGGGGTAATTGATTTGACGGGTGCTGTCTCGCGCGGCAATGGCAAGATGGCTTATCATTATTTGCCATTAGCGATAAAACAACCCGCTTACGACTGGATACGCACCAATGTACTGGATGGCAAAGTTACGGGCGTGCAATTCCGCTTAAAAGGTGATCTGGCCAAATATCCTTTCCATAATGACGGCAACGGTTTGCTTGATGTGAATGTCAAGATAGTTGATGGCGCAATACAGCCCGCCCCTAATTTCCCCGCCATCGATCATATCAATGCCAACTTGCGTTTTACCGGCACCCGCATGGCGATCACAGCCAACAGTGCAAAACTCTATGATGCGGATTTGCGCAGGGTCAGTGCCGTCATTCCCGATTTATTCGCGATGGACGAAATACTCGACGTCAGTGGTGACGCCACTGGCAATCTGTCCGACTTTATCCGTTTTACCAACAACAGCCCGGTCGCTGACAAAATCGACAAATTGACCATAGGCGCAACAGCCTCTGGCAAAGCCAACCTCGGCCTCAATTTAAAGCTGCCCTTGCGCCGTATCGACAGCACCACCCTGGCTGGAATACTGACATTCAACAACAACACTATCATCCCTGCAAAACCCTTACCGCAGCTCGACATGGTACGGGGTAAACTGGCGTTTACCGGGACAGGCATCAACGCACAAGGCATTAATCTACGCTTGCTGGGTGGCCCTGCCAGCTTGTCTACCCAGACCTTGGCCAACGGCATCACCCATATTAATCTGCAAGGCCATCTCAGCGCAGCGGGACTAACTCCCTATATTGACCCGGAATTAGCCAGACTCATTACCGGCAGCAGCAATTGGCAAGGCAAGATTGATTTGCTACACGGCCGAGCCAACGCAACCGATTTCGAGAGCGACCTGGTGGGACTGGAGATTGCGTTACCAGCGCCTTTTAACAAGGCTGTGGGTGATCGGCAAACGCTACAGTTGAGTACTCGGCCACGCGCCAGCAACGAAACCGTGTTAAATCTGCGTTATGGACAAGTTGCCACAGCAAAACTTTTGCAGTTGGAACAGGCCGATCATAGTCGTATCGAACGTGGCAGCCTACGCTTTGGCGGCGCTGCCGAATTACCAGCGGAGCCGGGGATATGGGTAAGCGGCACACTCCCCGCAACCAATCTGGATGGCTGGATGAACCTATTCGACTCGAAATCCGGTCATGACTCACCCGCCATCGCTGACATTAATGTCGGCATCAGCCAACTGGATGTATTCAAACGCCGCTTCAATGATGTCACCATCCATGCCAGACATCCGGGTACAGACTGGCATGCCAGCATCCAGAGCCCGGCCATGCAGGGTGATATCTCCTGGTCACAGCCTGCGTCAGAGGGTCAATCCAACACCTTGAATGCGCATTTAAAGACCTTATCAATTCCAGCAGCCACAGACAACGGCACAATAACCACTCAAACCCAGAACGAAAATATTCAATGGCCTAAAATCATACTTAGCGTAGATGATTTAAAGCTCGGCAACCGACGTCTGGGGAAACTTGAAGTAAACGCCCTTCCTATTCCCGGCGGCCTGAATTTTGAACGTATACAACTCAGTCATAGCGACAGTAAATTGCAAATGTCTGCTACCTGGCGCCCGCTGTCGATGCCGCAAACTGATGCAAAAATACGCTTCGAACTGTACGATATCGGTCAATTCCTGAACCGCTTTGACCATACTGACACGATCAAACGCGGGCAAGCCGTACTCGACGGTCAAGCCAACTGGAATGGCACCCCGGTAGACATGACCGTCGCCAGCCTATCAGGCAGCTTTATGCTGAAAGCCAGTAACGGCCAGTTTCTTAAGGCCGATCCAGGTGCAGCCAAGCTGTTAGGCGTATTAAGCCTGCAATCGCTGCCGCGCCGTATCGGACTGGATTTTCGCGATGTGTTTAGCGAGGGCTTCGCTTTTGATGACATTTCGGCTACGATTAAGCTTGATCGTGGCATCATCTACAGCAACGATTTCAAAATGCAGGGCCCTGCCGCAAATGTGCAAATGAGCGGTATGGTTAATATCAATACGCAAACCCAGCAACTTCGCGCCTCTATCAGCCCGAAACTGAGTGAAAGTGTTGCCCTGGCCAGTTCACTGGTTGGCGGCCCAGTCGTTGCACTGGGTGTATATGCCGTGCAAAAGCTGTTCAAAGACCCGTTTGGGCAAGCCGCACGATTTGATTACACGATTACCGGGCCGTGGTCAGACCCGGTAATCAGCAAAGTTGGACGCATTAGCGATACTCAAAATGGAACAAACCCTTAAAATTGCCATCCTAGCCTTAAGTTTGACGCTGTCCAGCGTTGCTCATGCAGAAACCTGCACGCTCAATGACGCTTTCTGGCTACAACCACGTTCAGGCGTAGCGACACTCAATGAAAAATCGATCACACCTTGTGTATCGGCCTTGCTTACTGATAATAAAAGCAAATTATTGATTATTTATAACGATACCGACGATTCCAGCATATCGGCCACCGAATTGCGGCAGTGGTTAGTTGCCCTGGCACTACCCGCTGAGCGTATCATATTAAAAAAAGCGACTACATTAACCGACCCGATCCGTTTGGAGATACAACATGACTGACACCACCACATCCAGCTTCGCCAAATCCAAATCGCGAACGGCAGCCAAAAAACCTATCCAGAGTGGCGTAATACGCGTTGCCGCCATCCAGATGGCATCTGGCCCCAATGTCGCAGCCAATCTGGCTGAAGCAGAACGCCTGATTGCGGGGGCTGCCAAACAGGGGGCGAAATTGGTGGCATTACCCGAATACTTTGCAATCATGGGACTAAAAGACACAGATAAAGTCGCGGCCAAGGAAAGCGAAGGCAAAGGCCCGATTCAGAAATTCATGTCAAATATCGCCAAAAAACACAAAATCTGGCTGATTGGTGGCTCGATTCCGTTGACCTGCGACAATCCTGACAAGGTACGCAATAGCTGTCTGGTATACGATGACAAAGGCAAACAAGTCGCGCGTTATGACAAAATCCATTTATTTGGCCTGGACTTGGGTGCGGAACATTATCAGGAAGAAAACACGATAGAACCGGGTAATGAAATTGTCATCCTCGACACGCCATTTGGTCGCATTGGGCTGTCGATTTGCTACGACTTGCGCTTCCCGGAGCTGTATCGCACCATGCGTGATGTCGATATCATTTTCGTGCCTTCCGCATTCACCGCAACGACTGGCAAAGCCCATTTTGAAACACTGATCCGTGCACGCGCCATAGAAAACCTGGCATACGTCGTCGCCCCCGCACAAGGCGGCTATCACCTGTCAGGCCGTGAGACCCATGGAGACACCATGATCGTCGATCCGTGGGGCGTGGTGCTGGATCGCCTGCCGCGTGGCTCGGGCATCGTCATGGCCGGCATCAACCCGGATTACCAGGCCAGCCTGCGCAGCAGTTTGCCTGCACTCAAGCACCGCACACTTGACTGCAGCCGCTTGAAAATCAAATCCGCCACATAAGGTACGAATATGACTACGGCTTCAGGAATATATATACCCAGCGCAGCCACTTTACTGGAAACTGCGCAAGAAACACTGTTTGTACCCAACCAGCTTGATATTGGGCAACTGGACAGTGTGTTCGGACGACTGATGGACCACCATCTGGATTATGCCGACCTGTATTTTCAATATACGCGTTCTGAAGGCTGGAGCCTGGAAGAAGGTCAGGTCAAATCCGGCAGTTTCAATATCGAACAAGGTGTTGGCGTACGCGCAATTTCCGGCGAGAAAACCGCCTTTGCCTATTCCGATGACATCAGCCATGCTGCGTTGCTGGCCGCAAGCGATGCCACCCGCGCCATTGCCAAGAGCGGTGGAAGCCATAAACATCACGCCGTCACCCGCAAAAACACGAATACGCTGTACCAGCCAACAGACCCATTAACCACACTGAAAGACGCAGAAAAAGTCGCCTTACTGGAAAAACTGGAACGCTACGCCCGCGCAGCGGATTCCCGCGTTACACAGGTCATGGCAAGCCTGGCAGCGGAGTACGATGTGATATTTGTTGCGCGTTCCGACGGCCATCAGGCGGCTGATGTACGACCATTGGTGCGACTGTCTCTGCAGGTCATTACCGAGCAGGACGGTCGTCGCGAACAGGGATCTGCAGGCGGCGGTGGCCGTTTCGGTTACGAATATTTTACCGATGCCATGCTCAAGCAATACGCTGAACAGGCTGTGCACCAGGCCATCACCAACCTGTCAGCCAGACCGGCCCCGGCCGGTACTATGACTGTTGTGCTGGGCGCAGGCTGGCCCGGCATCCTGCTGCACGAAGCCATCGGGCATGGCCTGGAGGGCGACTTCAACCGTAAAGGCAGCTCGGCATTCAGTGGCCGGGTTGGCGAACGTGTCGCTGCAACTGGTGTGACTGTGGTCGATGACGGCACCATTGCACATCGCCGTGGTTCATTAAACATTGATGACGAAGGCAACACCACCCAGTGCACCACCCTGATAGAAAACGGTATCCTTAAAGGCTACATGCAGGACACGCTTAACGCCCGTCTGATGGGGGTGCCGATTACCGGCAATGCACGCCGCGAATCCTTTGCCCATATCCCTATGCCGCGCATGACTAACACCTACATGCTGAATGGCGACAAGGATCCGCAGGAAATCATCGCCTCGGTCAAACACGGCCTGTATGCCGCCAACTTCGGCGGTGGGCAAGTCGACATTACCAGCGGTAAATTTGTATTCTCCGCAGCGGAGGCATACATGATAGAAGATGGTAAAATCACCTACCCGGTCAAAGGCGCAACGTTGATCGGCAACGGCCCTGACGTACTGACACGCGTATCCATGATCGGTAACGACATGGCGCTGGACCCCGGCGTCGGCACCTGTGGCAAAGAAGGTCAAAGCGTGCCGGTTGGCGTAGGCCAACCCACTTTGCGTATCGATGGATTGACCGTCGGCGGCACAGCTTAACCATTCACGCCAATTGGTCGGGATAAATCAGTGTTGATTTGTCCCGACGCTTAATTCAGACTCACTACATACATAGCACACACCATGATCCGCACTCGTTTTGCTCCTAGCCCAACTGGTTACCTCCACATCGGCGGCGCCCGTACTGCCCTTTTCTCCTGGGCATTTGCCCGCCACCATGCCGGCACCTTCATCCTCCGCATCGAAGATACCGATCTGGAACGCTCCACGCCCGAATCCGTCGAAGCGATACTGCAAGCCATGGAATGGCTCAATCTTGAATATGATGAAGGTCCGTTTTATCAGACCCGGCGCATGGATCGCTATAAGGAAGTTCTGACAGAATTATTGGCCTCCGGCCATGCCTATCATTGCTACGCCAGCAAGGAAGAAGTCGAAATCATGCGCGAACAGCAACGCGCTGCGGGATTGAAGCCGCGTTACGATGGTCGCTGGCGCCCAGAGCCTGGTAAAACCTTACCAGCCATCCCCGCCGGAGTAGAACCGGTAATACGCTTCAAAAATCCTGCCGAAGGCAGTGTAGCCTGGGCCGACCTGGTCAAAGGCACAATAGAAATCAGCAATGCCGAGCTGGATGATTTGATTATCGCCCGCCCTGATGGCTCACCAACCTATAACTTCTGTGTCGTGGTGGATGACTGGGACATGAAGATTACCCACGTGATTCGCGGTGACGATCACGTTAACAACACCCCACGCCAGATCAATATCCTTAAAGCACTGGGTGCTACCCTGCCACTGTATGGCCATGTGCCGATGATACTGGGTGCAGATGGTGAACGCCTGTCCAAACGCCATGGCGCAGTCAGCGTAATGCAATACCTCGAAGAGGGTTTTCTTCCCGAAGCCTTACTCAATTATCTAGCTCGACTGGGCTGGGCACACGGCGATGAAGAAGTGTTCAGCATGAATCAATTTGTCGAGTGGTTTAACCTCGACTCCATCAGCCGCTCTCCCGCCAAATTTAATCCGGAAAAGCTGTTATGGGTTAATCAGCAATACCTGAAAATCGCGGACAATGATCGTCTGGCAACACTGGTGCGGCCATTCATGGAACAGCAAATCGGGCCGTTGGCTGATAGTCCTGCACTTCCGGAAGTCATGCAACTGTTAAAAGAACGGGTCAGCACGCTGGTTGAACTGGCCGATGCCGCTCATCTGTTTTACCGCTATGTTGAGCCCACAGCCGAATTGCTTGAACAGCATGTCAGCGCAGAATCCCTGCCGGCACTGCAACAGCTTACTGCCCAATTTAGCCAAATCGAGTGGACGCGCGAAGCCATCAACAGTGCTATCAAGCAAGCCGTTACGGACTCGGGATTGAAAATGCCTAAAATTGCCATGCCCTTGCGCGTCATCGTTGCTGGCATACCCCAAACACCAAGCATTGACGCCACACTGATGTTGATAGGGCAAAGCACCGTGATACAACGCTTACAGCAGCAACTGGGAAAATTAGTAAATTAACATCGTCTTATTAACTTTTTATTGCTATAATCGACCGTCTTTTTTGACGTAATTAGACTCAAGCTTTTATTTAACTTAGGAGATAAAGATGGCTGACAAGCTAATGATTATGATGGTGAATACCGATCCAGCAAACCCTTCTGAATTGGGCGCGCCATTTTTCCAGGCTACTGTAGCTGCTGCAATGGAATATGAAGTAGAAGTAATTCTGACTGCACGTTCCGGCGAATTGGCTGTTAAAGGCTTCGCTGAAAAACTGTTTGTGCAGGAAGGCTCTCCTAAGAGCGTGTACGAATTTATCAAAGACGCACACGAAGCCGGCGTTAAATTCAAGGTTTGCACCCCGACCTTGGAACTGTGGGGTCATGATCTGATTCCTGAAATCGAAGAAACTGTTGGCGGCGCTTATGTTATCCAGCAAGCTATGGATGAAGATGTTGTTACCTTGTGCTACTAAGCAACAAGCTTAACTAGAAAAGCGGCGTACTTACGCCGCTTTTTTTTTAAACACATTTTAAACACTAAAATTGAACTTAATGAACATTAGCAGAGTCTGTATTAACAAATAACAACGCGGCGATACAATGCTATATTGGTTGTGTGGCCCATTACAAAATTCAGGGATGAACAAGCACGATGACTGATCGTGATATCGATCAACAACTGGTAGAGCGAGTACAGCGTGGTGACAAGCACGCATTTGACTTACTGGTGGTGAAGTATGAACGGCGATTGGCTCGCCTGCTGTCTCGTTTCGTCCGCGACCCGCACGAAGTTGAAGACATTGCCCAGGAAGCGTTTATCAAAGCGTATCGGGCGCTGCCGACCTTTCGCGGCGATGCAGCCTTCTATACCTGGCTATACCGGATTGGCATCAACACTGCCAAGAACTATTTAATGGCGCGCGGTCGTCGCGCACCAACCACTACGGAATTTGATGCAGAAGAAGCAGAAGGATTTGAAGACGCAGCCGGACTACAGGATCTGAACACGCCGGAAAATGTACTGCTATCAAAAGAAGTAGCGCAAGTCGTCAATGATGCCATGGCGGCTTTGCCAGAAGATTTACGTACCGCCATTTCCTTGCGTGAAATGGAAGGTTTAAGTTATGAAGAAATTGCCGAAACTATGAATTGCCCCATAGGCACGGTGAGATCGCGTATATTTCGCGCCCGAGAAGCTATCGCCGCAAGATTACGCCCAATACTAGGTACCAACCTGGATACAAGATGGTAAGGAATACGACTATGCATAATACAGCTCACCAACAGGCCAATAGTAGCGAACACGATCTGGCCGGATATATTTCAGCAGGCATGGACAGCGAACTTGACAGCATGGCTTTAAACCAGCTCATGCAAAGCTGCAGGCAGGATAAAACATGCCAATCCCAATGGGAAACCTATCATGTAATAGGCGACATATTGCGCCAGACACCACTGACATCCAGCAGCCTGGCCGCTAAAATCAGTCGCCAGATTGCAGACGAACCGACCATACTCGCACCACAACGCCGCCACGCTATCAGCAAATATGCCATGCCCATGGCAGCCTCAGTAGCCGCGGTAATGCTGGTGACATGGAGTGCGTTGAATGTCCCGTCCGGCACCAATACACCCACTCCAACACTGGCAGCCACGCAAATACAGCAAGACAAAATCGATCAGGTACAGCTCGCCGACTTTATGGCCGCACACCGCGATTATTCACCGGGCGCGTCTTCCCCGTTTGTCAATGCTACCTACCAGGTAACCGCGGAGCGTAGCCGATGAGATTATGGTTGGTGTGGGTAGCTTTCATCAGCTTACCCACTTACGCAGCAAATCTGGAAACGCCGTCGAATCTCAATAACTGGCTGAGCCATGTCGCTACTGCCACTCAGCAATTGAACTATGATGGAACTTACATTTACCAGCATGGTGACAGCGTTGAAATATCCCATATCGCCCACCGCAAGGATAACTCTGGCGACTTGACAAAACTGGATGCACTATCCGGACCACCACATACATTCGTACGCGTCAATGATGCAGTGTACTGCTACATACCGGATGGCAATCAAGTAAAAGTTGAGCAACATCAACATCATAAATTCTTCCCTGCCATGCTGCCGGTACCCACTACGCCGCTCGCTGCACTGTATACCCTAAAGTCACTGGGCCGCGCGCATATCGCTGACCATGACAGCTTTGGTATCAGCCTGACCCCTCATGATGAATACCGCTATGGTTACGCCGTATGGGCTGATATAGGTACAGGACTGCTACTTAAACTGGTTAAATTTGATGCCCGGCAAGATGTTGCCGGCCAATTCACGTTTACCCAGGTAGACATAGGTCAGGCACCGGAACGCAAACAATTCCAATCCGGCTTTGCCGGTAAGAAACCCGTCACCATGCCTAGCCGTGAAGCCCAGATCAAAACTCATTGGCGTATCAACAAGCTACCCGATGGCTTTTATCTGGTAATGGAAACCCAGCGCGACCTGCCGGGCAAGCTGCAAAACGTCATACATCAGGTATATACCGATGGCCTCGCCACAGTATCCCTGTTCATTGAGCCGCTGGCACAACTGGGCAGCAATCCGCCACGCGGCTTGTCCAGTCACGGCATGATGAGCCTGTATGCACGGCCAATTGGATCATTTCAGGTCACCGCCCTGGGTGAAGTACCTGCGGTAACAGTCATGATGATGGCCGACAATCTGAGCCAGGAAGCCACAAAATGATAGAAATGCAGGCCCGAGTCATAGCAACAGAACCCGGTACGGCATTGGTTGAACCCATGTCCGGCTCATCCTGCAGCAGCTGTGCCAGCAGCAGTGGCGCAGCTAGCGCTGGCGGTTGTGGGGCTGACAAGATCGGTCAGTTATTCACCCTAAAAGCCAAGCAATATCGTGTCATCGACCCCATAGCCAGCCGCGTGGGTGATGAAGTCATCATCGGCATTGAAGATGGGGCTGTATTACGCGGCTCAGCGGCAGTTTATGCCCTGCCGCTACTCTTGATATTTATTGGCGCAACGCTGGCTGCCTCTCTGGCTCCGCCACAAAACCAGGATATAGCCTCCATAGCCGGTGCGGCCGCAGGATTTATCCTCGGCGCACTATGGCTGTTCCGCTTCAGCCGCAAAGCCGGCAACAATCCTCAATATCAACCCGTTGTTTTACGTTCCATTCGTTCAGATACTTTTGTGCTAAAGGAAATGAAATTATGAAAAAACTGCTTTTTTTGGGGTTCTTTTTAATTAATTTAAGCTTTACTGCATTTGCCAAAGACCTCCCGGATTTTACAGAACTCGTCAAACAGCACGGCGCTTCAGTCGTCAACATTACCACTACCCAATTAGTAAAATCAAACAATGGATTCGGCAACATGCCGGGTTTTCCAAATGATGAAATGTTCGATTTTTTCCGCCGATTCATGCCACCTCCCGACGCTGCGCAAAACAATCGCGAGATACCGGTACGTAGTGGCGGTTCGGGATTCATCATTAGTGCCGATGGCTACATACTCACTAACGCCCATGTCGTAGATGGTGCCGATGAAGTCATGGTTAAGCTGACCGATCGCCGGGAATTCAAGGCCAAGGTCATAGGCACTGACCCGCGCTCGGATATTGCGCTGATCAAGATTGCTGCCACTAATTTACCTAAAGTGCCTATCGGCGACTCCGCGCAACTGCAGGTTGGCGAATGGGTAATTGCGATCGGCTCACCGTTCGGTTTTGAGAATTCCGTTACCGCAGGTATCGTCAGCGCCAAGGGCCGCTCCTTGCCTAGCGAAAATTACGTACCTTTCATCCAGACCGACGTTGCTGTCAACCCCGGCAATTCAGGCGGCCCGCTGTTCAACATGAAAGGCGAAGTCGTCGGTATCAATTCCCAGATTTTCTCGCGCTCGGGCGGGTACATGGGCGTGTCTTTTGCGATCCCCATTGATGTTGCCATGCAAGTCGCCGATCAACTGAAGACGCAAGGCAAAGTCCGTCGTGGTCGCCTGGGTGTCGTCATTCAGGACGTCAGTGCCGGTAACGCCAGTGCGTTCGGCTTATCCAGACCGGAAGGTGCCCTGGTATCTGAAGTCGAAAAAGATAGCCCGGCCGCTAAAGGTGGCGTCAAAGCTGGCGACGTCATCCTCAAATTTAATGGCCAGAGCATCAGCCGTTCGATAGATTTACCGCGACTGGTTGCCGCTAGCAAACCTGGTAGCCTAGCGAAGCTACAGGTATGGCGCAATCGTGCAGTAACGGATTTATCAGTCACCGTTGCTGAAGCCAGCGAACCCAAGACCATCGCTAACAAGCCGGTCAAATCCGGGAAAATACCCAATAAAATAGGCCTGGTTTTAAGCGACCTGAATAAGGCAAGCTTGTCTCAACTAGGCATCAGTCACGGCATTGCGGTGGAAAGCAGCGACGGTATAGCTGCCCGTGCCGGTATCCAGGCTGGCGACATTATCATGGGTGTGGGCAGCATCAGCATCACCAGTGCTGAACAGTTCAACACTGTCATTGCCAATACCCACAAAAACAGCAGTCTCGCCCTGCTAATCAAGCGCGAGGACAGCACCCTGTACATTCCGCTACAAATTGAATAATGGCCAATAAACCACCTCACCTTACCGTATATTTACGGCGCTATTGTCACCTGTGTCATGACCTGCTTGCCAAACTGCTCCCCTACCAGCAGCAGTTTGGCATAGTGATCAACGAAGTTGATATAGACACAGACCCAGTGCTGGAAGAACGCTATGGCACACTGATTCCAGTGCTGACAGATGAAAACGGCGAAGAAATTTGCCATTATTTTCTGGATGAAGGCGCGCTTACTGCTTACTTAAGGAAGCACTGATTTAACCAAACATGGTGAAATCAGTGCTTCCCTCACAAAAATCCGTTAAAATTGATTACTATTAAGCTGCTTCAGGCACACAGCGTGTGCCTTTTTTATTGATGAAAAATATACGTAACTTTTCCATTATCGCGCATATCGACCATGGCAAATCCACTATGGCAGATCGAATCATCCAGCTCTGCGGCGGCTTATCCGCTCGCGAGATGGAAGCGCAAGTACTTGATTCAATGGATTTAGAGCGTGAGCGCGGCATTACTATCAAAGCGCAAACCGCCGCACTGGAATACAAGGCCCGCGATGGTCAGATTTACCAGTTGCATCTTATCGACACACCGGGGCACGTCGATTTTTCCTATGAAGTCAGCCGTTCATTGTCCGCCTGCGAGGGCGCATTACTGGTAGTCGATGCGTCACAAGGCGTAGAAGCGCAAACTGTTGCCAACTGCTATACCGCGACCGAACTCGGTGTAGAAGTCGTTCCCGTGCTGAATAAAATCGACTTACCCTCTGCCGAGCCTGATCGCGTTATTCAGGAAATTGAAGACATTATCGGGATAGAAGCCAGTGATGCGGTGCGTGCTTCAGCCAAGACAGGCTTGGGTATTGAAGATGTCATTGAAGCCGTCATCGCCAAAATCCCGCCACCCAAAGGCGATCCCGAAGCCCCGCTCAAGGCGTTAATTATCGATTCGTGGTTTGATAACTACGTCGGCGTAGTCATGCTGGTACGGGTAATGGACGGCAAAATCCAGCCCAAACAAAAAATCCGGCTGATGGCCACCAATACCGTGCATCTTACCGAGCAAGTTGGCGTGTTCACTCCAAAGGCCCGACCACGGCCTGAACTGTCTGCCGGCGACGTCGGTTTCATCATTGCCGGCATCAAGGAACTGAAAGCTGCCAAAGTCGGGGATACGGTAACACTGGATGCCAACCCGGCCAGCGAAGCCCTGCCCGGCTTCAAGGAAATCAAGCCACAGGTGTTTGCCGGTCTGTATCCTGTCGAGTCGCATGACTATGACGCATTGCGTGATGCACTGGAAAAGCTCAAGCTTAACGACGCCTCACTACAGTATGAGCCTGAAGTATCGCAAGCGCTGGGCTTTGGCTTCCGTTGCGGCTTCCTGGGACTGCTGCACATGGAAATCGTACAGGAGCGCCTCGAGCGCGAGTACGATATGGACCTTATCACCACCGCCCCCACGGTGATCTATCAGATCGTGATGAAGGACGGCGAAGTAATAGAAATCGAGAATCCGTCCAAGCTCCCTGATTTGTCCAAAATCGAAGAAATCCGTGAACCTATTATCACCGCCACCATCCTGGTGCCGGAAGAATATCTCGGCAATGTGATGACACTGTGTACGCAGAAGCGCGGTGCCCAAACCAACATGCAATACATGGGCCGTCAGGTCATGCTCAATTACGACATGCCGATGAATGAAGTGGTGATGGACTTCTTTGACCGGCTGAAATCTGCAACCCGTGGATATGCTTCACTCGATTATGATTTCAAGGAATTCCGCACCGCTGATCTGGTCAAACTCGACATTCTCGTCAATAGTGAAAAGGTCGATGCTCTGTCCCTCATTGTTCACCGCGCGACCAGCCAGTACAAAGGTCGCGAACTGGCTTCCAAAATGCGCGAACTCATCCCGCGCCAGATGTTCGACGTCGCCATTCAGGCTGCCATCGGCGCGCAGATCATCGCGCGTGAAAACGTCAAGGCATTGCGCAAGAATGTGCTGGCCAAGTGTTACGGCGGCGACATCAGCCGTAAGCGTAAACTGCTGGAAAAACAAAAAGCGGGTAAGAAACGCATGAAACAGGTTGGTAACGTTGAGATTCCTCAAGAAGCCTTTCTGGCAATTTTGCAAGTTGGCGATAAATAATCCTCAGGATAGAAGGCAAAGCAGATGAATTTCGCATTAATCATGTTTGTTGCACTGGTGGCCACCGGATTAATCTGGCTGATTGATAGCGTTTTTTTCAAACCGAAACGCAGCAGCGATGCCAATATGCCAGTACTGGCAGAATATGCCAAAAGCTTTTTCCCGGTGATCCTGGCGGTGTTTATGTTGCGCTCGTTTTTGGTTGAGCCGTTCAAAATCCCGTCCGGCTCCATGCTCTCCACCCTGCTGGTAGGCGACTTCATCCTGGTCAACAAATACACCTATGGCATCCGCATCCCGCTGATCAACACTAAAATCGTCGAAGTCAACCAGCCGAAAAATGGCGATGTGATGGTATTCCGCTTTCCACAGGACCCCAGCCTGGATTACATCAAGCGTGTCATTGGCGTACCTGGCGACACTGTCACCTACCACAACAAGAAACTCACCATTAACGGCAAACCCATCAGCCAGGAAAAAGACGGCATTTATAGCTATGTAGCCAGCGGCCTGAATGCCGTTAGCGCCAATCAATACCTGGAAAAACTCGGTACGCACGAGCATAAAATACTGATACAGCCAGAAATGCCTACCGTGTTCGTAGATCAGGTTGATAGCCAGTTCCCACACCGTCAGAATTGTGATTACAATGACGAAGGATTTACCTGTAAAGTACCGCAAGGCTACTATTTCATGATGGGTGATAACCGTGACAGCAGCAACGACAGCCGTTACTGGGGATTCGTGCCTGATCGCAACATTGTCGGTCGCGCCTTCATGATCTGGTGGAATTTCGACGACCTGAGCCGCATTGGTCATTTCATAGAATAAAGGAAAACAGCATGCGCCATAAACAGCAAGGCATCGGCCTGTTCGGTATGTTCTTTGTAGCAATGGGCCTGGTCTTTATCGCCATTGCAGTAATGAAGGTGGTGCCTGCCTATATCGAATACGGTGCCATTAAAAAGGTATTTTCCGCCATGGTGACCGACCCGGAAATGCGGGATGCAAAACCGTCGCAGATCCGCGAATCGTATAACCGTCGCTCAGGTATCGACAACATCACCAGCGTCAAAGCTGAAGATCTCGACATTTCCCGCGACAATGGCCAGCTGGTACTGAGCGCAAAATATCATGTAGAAAAACCATTATTCGACAATATTGGCATCTACATCGACTTTGCGCCGACTACGGCCCCTAATAGCGCGCAATAACGTGACCGAGATTGAGCAGGCCATAGGCTACCAATTCAAGCAGCCCCGGCTGCTAACCCAGGCTTTCACGCATCGCAGCTTTGGCACTCCGCATAATGAGCGGCTGGAATTTCTGGGTGATAGCGTGCTCAATTGCGCAATCGCGCAGTTTCTCTATACACGTTTCCCTGACCTGCCCGAAGGCGTGCTATCCCGACTGCGGGCAAATCTGGTACGCCAGCAAAGCCTGTTCGAAATTGCAGAGAAACTGAAACTTGGCGAGTTTTTGCGCCTGGGCGATGGCGAAGTAAAAAGCGGCGGGCGTAGCCGCCCTTCTATTCTGGCCGATGCGCTGGAATCCATTTTTGGTGCTGTGCTGCTCGACAGCAATTTCGATCAGGCGCAACAGGTAATCCATCATCTCTATGCCGACAGCATCGCTGCCATTGATCCCAAAACGCCCGCCAAAGACTCCAAAACCCTGCTGCAGGAAGTGCTACAAAGCCGACATTTGCCTTTGCCCGACTATGTATTGGTCAACACCACTGGCCACGCTCACGAACAGATTTTCAGCATAGACTGCGTCATTCCCGCTTTGGGCATACACACTTCCGGTGTTGCTAACAGCCGCCGCGCTGCCGAACAGGCTGCCGCACTCACTGCCCATCAAGCCATTATGACTGAAGCGACCCTGACCTCCGTTAGAAAATCCGGCAAGTAATTCATTTCAATTTTCACCATACAGCGACAAACCCAAGCTGGATGTAAGGTTTATTGAACTGTTCCGGCCACATCTTGTATAATGGCGTAGCAATTTCCTCCACTCAATTTCATTATGTCCGACACCATTCCAGCTACCGAACCAACCGCTTTATACCGAGAAATCGCCGAATTAATGATCGAATGCCTGAACCTTGAGGTAACGGCTGATGATATCGGTCTCGATGACCCGCTGTACGGGGATGGCTTGGGTCTGGATTCAATAGATGTACTGGAAGTCGCGCTGGTTGTTTCCAAGCGTTATGGCCTGCAACTGCGTGCAGATAGTGCTGACAATCAGCATATCTTCAGCTCACTGCGCAATCTGGCCGACCATATTGCTGCTCAGCGAACGCGTTAATGCAAAAAACAGCCCGCATTTTTCGCTGGCTGGGTATCTCAGCAGTAGTCATAGGCTACGCAATCCTGGCCAACTACACTAACCAGACGTCCCAAACAGGCCCGCTCGGTGTACTGGTTGCACTTGCCCCCCTTGCATTAACCGCACTGGTGCTCATTTTTAAATCCACACAACGCATTCTCACATTAGCGTTAGTCGCGCTGGCAGTCACAGCCTTATGGCTGCTCTGGCCGGTGCTGACACAACATTATGGCTGGATTTACTGGCTGGAACACGAAAGCCTGCAATGGGTATTATTCCTCACTTTTGCCCGCACCCTGTTTGCCAGACAACAGCCACTCTGTACCCAGTTTGCATCGATACTACATGGCTCGCTCACACCTGAACATGCCCGCTACGCGCATCAGGCCACTATCGCCTGGACGGTGTTTTTCGCGGTTATGATACTGACCTCGACCGGGTTATTTTTCATGCAGCCTATCGCCATATGGTCGATATTTGCCAATTTTATTTTCCTGCCTCTGGTCATACTCATGTTCATCGTCGAGTACATAGTGCGGAAGCGGGCACTACCAGACATCGAGCATGCCAGCATTCTGGATGCCGTGCGTACATTCATGCAGCATTCCAAATCGGCCCAACGTCATTAATCCGCACATCCACGCCATGCCAGCCATACCGCTGTTATCCCACACCGAGCCGGACCAGATTATCGCCTGGCGCCAGGGTACGGCTATCACTGCACGTCAATTTCTGGCCGATGTCACCCAGCTTGCAGAACGCCTCCCTGCAAGTCAATACGTGCTGAACATGTGCAGTGACCGTTATCACTTCACCGTCGGTATGGCTGCATCCATGCTCAGCAACAAAGTAAGTCTGCTGCCGCCTTCACACACCGTGGAAATGGTAAACCAGCTCAAATGCTATGCGTCTGACGTATTCTGCCTGAGTGAACATGAGCAGACTTCGATAGCACTGCCGCATATCGCCTATCCGAAGACGCCGGCACTAGCAGCAGGTGTATTCACGGTTCCACAGATCGCCAGCGAGCAATGTATAGCCGTGGTGTTTACCTCTGGCTCGACCGGCATCCCGCAGCCGCATCCCAAGACCTGGGGGTTCGTGGTCAACAGCGTGCATGCAGAAGCCGAGCGTCTGGGATTAATGGGCGGTGAACAGACCACCCTCATCGGCACTGTACCGCCGCAACACATGTACGGACTGGAATCCACGGTACTCATGGCTTTACTCAGCGGCAATGCGCTCAGTGATCAGCAACCGTTTTATCCGGCCGACATCTGCCAGGCCATTGCCGCCGTACCCGCTCCGCGCGTTCTCATCTCTTCGCCGGTGCATCTGCGTACCCTGCTGGATTCGGAATTACAGCCTGCAGCACTGGCCCTGGTGGTATCGGCGACAGCCCCGCTATCAACTGAACTGGCATCAGCACTGGAAGCACGCTGCCAGGCGCCGTTAATGGAAATTTACGGCAGTACCGAAACCGGGCTGATAGCCACCCGTCGCCCCACTCAGGGCGCCGAGTGGCAACTACTACCTGGTATCCGCCTGATCACACAGGGTGAACAGATGTATGCTGCCAGCGCACACATCACCCCGCCCATTGCCATGCACGATGTCATTGTACCGACCAGTGCGGAATGCTTCCTGCTACACGGACGCACAGCGGATCTGGTCAATATTGCTGGCAAACGCAACTCGCTGGCCAACCTCAATCATCAGTTAACCAGCATACCCGGAGTTGTTGATGGTGCCTTTTACATGCCGGAAGAAACCAGCAAAGATCACGTCACCCGACTGGCCGCTTTCGTCGTAGCTCCGGAACTCGAAGCATCACAGCTCATCGCTGCGCTGCGTCTACGCATCGACGCGGTGTTTTTGCCACGTCCGCTGATATTCATGGACAAGTTACCACGCAATCCGACCGGCAAACTGCCACGTGCAGCATTACAAAACCTGTATCTGTCCCGGAGCGCCGCATGAGCACACCAATCCAGTGGACAGTCCCGCTTGATCACCCTGCTTTTGCAGGGCATTTTCCCGATATAGCTATCCTGCCGGGTGTCGTACTGCTTGATCTGGCATTACAGCTTATTACCGATGCCTGCCATCTCACACTGCAAAACTGCACGATAAATTCAGTCAAATTTTTGCACCCGACACTGCCGGGAGATGTGCTCAGCATTGTTTACCATCAGCTGGATAATGGCACTATCCGCTTCGACATTAGCACCCCTGCACACAAAGCTGTCAGTGGCAGCGTCATGATAAACTCCAACGCATGAATCAGTCAGACCAACATTGGACACAGGCTCCGGAGCGTAGCAACATGCTCATGCTACGCATCATGACATTGGTCTCGCTTCATCTCGGGCGCCCGGCTGGCAGACTGCTGTTGCGGTTAATAGCTGCTTATTTTCTGCTGTTTTCCCCGACCAGCCAACGTGCATCACGCGCCTATTTACGCCGTGCCCTAGGGCGACCGGTCAAATGGTCAGACGTGTATCGCCATTTTTTTTATTTTGCCTCCACCATTCATGACCGCATCTATCTGCTGAACCAGCGTTTTGACTTATTCGATATTGAGATCCAAGGTCAGGAATTGCTGCATGATGCGATCGATGCTGGCGCCGGGGTGTTCCTGATGGGCGCGCATTTTGGCAGCTTTGAAGCAATCCGCGCGATTGGCCGGCAAGTGCCCGGCCTGCGTGTCAGCATGGTCATGCATGAACACAATGCATTAAAAATCAATGCGATGCTGGCTGCTATCAATCCCGATGCGGTAACAGATATCATCGGCCTCGGCCATATCGACTCCATGCTCAAAGTGCGTGAATGTCTGGATGACGGCGCGGTAGTTGGCATGCTGGGAGATCGCACGCTGGGTGAAGACATTATGCTGCCGGTCAACTTGCTTGGCAGCGTTGCCTACCTGCCCGTTGGCCCGTTTCGCATGGCTGCATTATTGCGGCGGCGGGTGATATTCATGACTGGCGTATATCTGGGTGGCAACCGCTACCGCATCAGTTTTGAATCGCTGGCAGACTTCACACATATCCCGACCGGCCAGCGCGGCGCTGTAGTCGATGCTGCAGTCAGACGCTATGCCGAACTTATCGAACAGCATTGCCGTCAAACACCATACAATTGGTTTAACTTTTTCGATTTCTGGCAGAAACCAGCCACCACCACACACACAAAACCATGATGACACCTACCCGTCGCCTGTCTCGCACTATTTTAGTTACATTCGCCCTGTTACTTGGCAACGGCCTGGCTACAGTCAGCCATGCGGCGACCTGGGATATTGACCAACTCATGCACAGTCTGGCTCAGACCCGCTCCGGGCATGCCAGCTTCGTGGAAACAAAATCCATCGCCATGCTTGAGCAGCCGATCGAATCATCGGGCGAGCTGTTTTACACGGCACCTGACCGTATGGAAAAACGCACCTTCAAACCCAAGCCTGAAACGATGGTGGTCGATGGTGATAACCTGCTGATTGAACGCAAGCAACAGAAGTACCGACTGCAACTGCCCGACTACCCGGAACTGGCTGCTTTCATCAACAGTGTGCGCGGCACGCTGGCAGGTGATCGTAAAGCCTTGGAGCGCACCTATCAGCTCAGCCTGGAAGGCACAGCACAAAACTGGACACTGCAGCTAATCCCTGTCAGCGCCCGCATGAAACAAGTAGTAACCCGCATCCGTATCGCCGGAGTAAATGACGAGGTGCGCAGTATCGACATCATGCAGGCCGACGGCGACAGTTCGCAGATGCGCATCGAAAAGCTGGCAACACCGTGAAAGCCAAATCAGCCCGCATCGCTATCGCCATCTGGATAGTATTTATTCTGGCCTGCAGTGCCATCATCAGCCGCAGTCAGTTTACAGCGGATTTATCTGCTTTTTTGCCACGTAGCCCCACGCCAGAACAACAACTGCTACTCGAACAGATCCGCGATGGCCTGGCTTCACGCCTGATCCTGGTCGGTATAGAAGGTGAAAATGCACAGACCCGCGCGAACCTGTCCAAACAGCTCGCCCGGCACCTGCGCCTCGACCCTGCTTTCATCAGTGTGAATAATGGTGAACCCGTCAGTGCCGAGCAGGATCGCGCCTATCTGTTCAATCACCGCTACTTGCTGAGTCCTGCCGTAACCCCGCAACACTTCAGTGCTGACGGCCTGCATGCCGCATTAAGCGACAGTATCGACCTGCTCGCGTCACCAGCGGGATTGCTGGTCAAATCCATGCTGCCACGCGACCCGAGCGGCGAAATGGTGCAACTGTTGAATCAGCTCAATGGCGGCACACAGCCCGCTCTAACTGACGGCGCATGGGCATCACGCGATGGCACAAGAGCCCTGTTGCTGATCCAGACCCGCGCCTCAGGTGCGAATACCGATGCCCAGCAGCATGCGATGCTGGCCATACAGCAAACCTTCAATGCCGCCGCCAAAGACCATCCGGCCGCCAGACTGGAAATGACTGGGCCTGGCGTGTTTTCGGTAAAGTCACGCGACACGATTAAAGAACAAGTTTCACGACTATCCATTATCAGCGTGCTATTGATTGCCAGCCTGCTGTTGCTGGTTTACCGTTCACCCATCGCGCTAGTCTTGGGATTTTTGCCTGTCATCAGCGGTGCGCTGGCCGGGGTTGCCGCGGTCAGTCTGGGATTCGGCGCGGTACATGGCATCACTCTGGGGTTTGGAACCGCGCTGATCGGTGAGGCGGTCGATTACTCTATTTACCTGTTCGTGCAATCGGAACAGAACAATGCTGACCGGCAGCACTGGATCAAACGTTTCTGGCCTACTATCCGCCTCGGGGTATTGACCTCCATTGCCGGCTTTGCCTCCCTGCTACTGTCGGGTTTTCCGGGGCTGGCGCAGCTCGGCCTGTATTCCATCGCGGGTCTGCTTACCGCTGCGGCTGTCACGCGCTATGTGCTGCCCCACCTGCTGCCTGCCAATTTCCATATTCATGACGTCACGGCCATCGGTCAGCGCCTGTCGGCACTGGCGCAACGAGCAGGCGCGCTGCGCTGGCCCGCTATTGTGGTATTGCTACTAGCACTGACCATCCTGTATCAGCATCGTGATAATGTGTGGAACGATAAAATTTCTGCGCTCAGCCCGGTCTCGCAAGCGGATATTGCGCTGGATGCTCGCCTGCGCGCTGATAGCGGCGCACCCGATGTGCGCTATCTGGTCGTCGTTTCGGGTGCCACTCAGGAAGCGGTGCTGCGTGGCAGTGAGCAGGTTGCCAGCGTATTGCAGACTCAGGTTGACCAAGGCGCGCTGGCAGGATATGAAACTGCCAGCCGCTATCTGCCCAGCCTCGCCAGCCAGCGTGCGCGTCAGGCCAGCCTGCCTGCAACCGACGTATTGCAGTCCAATCTGACGCAAGCCGTGCAGGGATTACCAGTAAAATCCAGCCTGTTTGCACCATTTCTGGCCGATGTCGCGGCTGCTCGCGTACAACCCTTGTTACAGCCAGCTGATTTGGACAAGACTTCCATGGCCATGGCGGTGAATGCACTGCTGATACAGCAAGACCAGCACTGGAGTGCATTGCTACCGCTGACCGCACTACCCGGTGTGGAGATCGATGCCGCGCGCATCCGTGGTGCACTGCACGGCCTTAATCTGCCCAATGTGCTGTTTGTGGATATGAAGATCGAATCGGACAGCCTCTACTCCGGCTATCTGCATGAAGCCATTCTGCTATCACTGGGTGGCCTGGCTGCGATCATCGCATTGCTGCTGGTGGTGTACCGCTCTCCAATGCATGTGATGCGTATCATCGTACCGCTGGCAGCTGCTGTCATTTCCGTCACGGCAGGACTGCTATTGTTTGGTCAGCAACTGATCATCCTGCATCTGATCGGTTTATTACTCGTCGTTGCAGTCGGGTCCAATTATGCCCTGTTCTTCAACCGTAGCGATAACGAAACACACATTGCGCCACGCACGCTGGCATCGATGCTGTTTGCGAACCTCACCACCGTAGCTGGCTTTGGCCTGCTGGCATTTTCCAACGTGTCGATATTGCAGGCAATGGGCGTCACCGTAGCACCAGGTGTGATTCTGGCCCTGATTTATTCGGCGATTTTTGCACGTAATTCACATGATTAAGTCGCGCTGGCAGCCTAGCCTGTTGGTACGCGCCACTCTGCTGCTGCATGGTGCAGCGTTGATCGCCCTGCTTGTTACCCCTGCGCACTGGCGCTGGGTGCTGGCGGCCGTGCTTGCCAATCATGTCGTGCTGACACTTACTGGATTGTGGCCACGCAGCCATGGTCTTGGCCCCAACTGGACTAAGTTACCTGCTGCTGCCGCAGCGCGCAATGAAATCGCCCTGACCATTGATGATGGTCCTGACCCTGAAGTCACGCCACGTGTGCTTGAGCTGCTGGAACGCTATGGCGTGCACGCCACTTTTTTCTGCATCGGTGAAATTGCACAGCGCTACCCCGAATTGTGCCGTGACATCGTGCGCCGCGGCCATGCCGTCGAGAACCATAGCCAACATCACCGGTATTATTTCTCCTTGCAAGGCATAGCCGGACTGACCCGTGAAATCCAGACGGCACAAACCACGCTGACCGACATCACAGGGCAGGCCCCGCAGTTTTTTCGAGCGCCAGCAGGCTTGCGCAACCCGTTTCTCGATCCGGTGCTGACACGGCTGGGCTTGCATCTGGCGAGCTGGTCAGTACGTGCATTTGACACCCGTGTCGGTGATCCGGCCACGGTCACACGCAAACTGGTGAAAGGCCTGCATGCCGGCGCAATTATATTGCTGCACGATGCACATGCGGCCCGTACGCCAGATGGCGAGCCAGTGATTCTGGCGGTATTACCGGCCATACTCGATGCAGCTGTGGCAGCCAATTTACGTTTTGTTACTTTACGCCACACACTGTCATGATTGGAACTGTCACGCATGAGTAAATCCACTGAATCATGCGTATGGTATCGCCAGATGGCAACTGCACTGTCCAGTCATATTTTACTTAAAGCGATAGGCACGCCATTGTTTATCGCCATATTCTTCGGGGCATATTTGTTCCTGCTCAAGCATCCGGCATACGCAATGACCGTTATGCCCTTCACCGCACTTGACCGCATGGTCAGCTTCCAGCCATCGGCTATGCCGCTGTATGTCTCGCTGTGGGTCTATGTTTCACTGCCTCCGTCGTTATTGACCGTGCGCCGTGAAATGTTTCTGTATGGCACTGCCATGGCAGCCACCTGTGTGATCGGCTTGCTGGTCTTCTATTTCTGGCCGACTGCCGTACCCGTTGCGCAAATTGACTGGGCGCTATACCCCAGTGTGGATTACCTTAAAAGCATCGATGCTACAGGCAACGCCTTTCCATCCCTGCATGTTGCCACAGCCAGCTTCTCAGCTATCTGGCTTAATTTCATCTTACGTCGCTTTAGCGCACCGCGCTGGCTACTCGCTATTAATTGGGCATGGTGTGCGGGTATTTTATATTCGACCTTGGCAACACGTCAGCATGTAATCGTCGATGTAATAGCCGGACTGATATTAGGGGTATTGGTTGCCTACATTTCATTAAGGCGTCGTGCAGTACAAACGACTAGTTCCACGATGAATGACTAGCACGATGATGGTTATACAATTCACCGGATCCTCACGGCATACTGACTAGCCTTAAACAGGTTATCACTACTAATTCAATAACAACTTATGACAACTACAGCCAATATTGCCGCCCATAAAACCGAAGCGCTGCTATTTTTTACCCTGCTGCAACTCACCGTCATTGTGCTTGCAGCCCGTATTGGCGGCGAAATTGCGCTACGCATCGGCCAATCCGCCGTTGTCGGTGAAATTATCATCGGCATCCTGCTCGGCCCATCGTTGTTCGGCCTGCTGGCTCCCGATGTCTTCCAGTATGTATTCCACTCCGGCGCCCCCGAACCGATGCAGATGCTGTCACAAATCGGTCTGGTGCTGTTGATGTTTCAGATTGGTCTGGAATTCGACTTTGCCCATCTTGGCAATCCCGGCAATCGTAAGGCAGTGGTGTGGATCGCTACTGCCAGCCTGATTGCACCGTTTGCACTGGGTTTTGCCGCTGGCCAGGTCAGCGCGCCCATCCTCTCTCCCGGCGCACATGCTTTGGGTTCGGCGCTATTTGTTGCAACCGCCTTTTCCATCACCGCGTTACCCATCCTCGGACGCATCATGATGGAATTCAACATGACCCGCACGCCGATCGGGGTGATTGCTATCAGCGCCGCAGCAATCAACGATGTCATCGGCTGGTTGCTGCTGGCGCTGATTACCACCCTTACCCTGTCCAATTTTGATGCGGGCAGTTTTGCGCTCAAGGTGGTGCTGGTACTGGGATTTTTCGTATTAAGCTGGTTCGTTGTCCGGCCAATTATGAAACGCATCCTGCATCGCTGCGATGCACACTCGGGTGCGTTGTCACATAACCTGCTGGGCATCGTACTGGCAGCAATATTCCTGTCGGCGATGACCACTTACCAGCTCGGTATTTTTGCCATATTTGGCGGTTTCATGATGGGTGTGCTGCTGCATGATGAACATGCCTTTGTGCGCACCTGGAAAGCACGCATCAGTCCGTTTGTCATGGTGTTTTTTCTGCCCATTTTCTTTACCTATACCGGCCTGCGTACCAATATCGGCAGCCTCGATACACTGGCCGCCTGGGGCTGGTGCGTACTCATCGTATTCCTCGCCTCACTGGGGAAATACGGTGGTGCATATCTGGCTGCACGTGCGGCAGGGATGAATCACCACGAGGGTAAAGTCATGGGCATCATGATGAATACCCGCGCGCTGATGGAATTGATCGTGATTAATGTGGGCTTTGATCTCGGCGTGATTTCGCAGCAGATGTTTACCATACTGGTCATCATGGCGATTTTCAGTACCGTAGTTACTTCGCCTTTACTGCGTATCTGGTTGCCACGCATAGGCATACCCGTCCCTACCCGCTCAGAAAAAATGGAACGCTCTGCGCACGAGCAACACGGGTAAATGCACTACCCAGTTCGGCTATCGTTAACTGGTGTCAGCGTGCCGGTAGGATAAAACGCCGATCCCTGCACCAACTCGTTGGCAAAATAGTCCTGCAACTCAGCCATGAACTGCTGGGTATGCTGCGGCGCATCAAAACGCCGCCCCAGACGTACCCGATACGTAATGGGCATAACCGGCTTGCGGAACAGTGGCCAACCCTTACGCAGGTATTCGGTATCGGTTTCAATCAGGATAGTCTGCACAGGCACCTGTGCCTGATGCGCAATGAGCGCAATGCTGCCTTTCAACTGATTTACCGGGTTCTGCGTGGTACGTGTACCTTCCGGAAACAGCAACAAATGACTGCCATTCTGAAAGTCATCCACCGCCAGATGGACCATGTTACGCAGTGGCTCACTCGGAATGAAACGCGCCAAACGTGCCCCCGCTCCTAGAAAAATATTATTCATCAGGCTGGCCTTCATCACACAGGCGACATTGGGCAGGCGCGAAATCACCATGACAGCATCAAGCAGGCAGGGATGATTAGGTGCAAGTATTAACGGCGGTTCACCGCGCAATGCATCGAGCGCAGTGAGGTCAAAATGACAGCGGCGTGAAATACTGAGACTGGCAAGATACATGCGAAACGCAGACATAACCACCTTACGGCCAAGTATGCGTCCTCTGCGCACAGACAACAATGGATACAGCGGCACCGCAATCAACGTCCAGCCAATGCACAGCAGCCCGAGCCAGATCAAGCCAAGATAAAGCACAAGATAATCGTAAACAGCAATCAGACTGCGCATTATTTTACAGGCTGCGAGGCAGTGGCCTCGATTTCTATTAACAGATCCTGCCGGCACACATCCGCTTGCAGGAACACGGCCTGAAACGGCACCCCGATTTGCGCCAGCATGACATTACGGATGATGTCCAGGTCACGGCTTTGGCGTACATACACGCGATAAAACAAATTACCCAGCGTAAAGCTCGGTTGACCAAGCTGATCATTAGCCGCCTGAACTATCGCTGCAATATTTACCAATGTTTCACGCGTTTGCGCCGCCACATCAGCGGGATGCACAGTGGCGTGACCCACAATGCTGGCGGTACCCGACACAAACAGGACATCATCCGTACCTGTGCGTACCAGGCTGGCGCGAGAAAACGTCGGACTGCGTGGCCCGTAATTTTGCGGATATTCATAAGCACTGAGCTGACGCGGGTTTTCGATTGCCAAGGGTGGTGTATGCCCGGCCAGAAAGGCAATCGTCAACGGACCATCTGCCGAACCCAGCGCACAGGCGGCCGGCACATTACCCGCAACATCACGCGCGCTGGCGATAAAAGCATCCTGACGCCCCAGATTAAACTGCCGATAACGTTCCAGCCCGTGGCTGTAACCATTGATATCGGCCATATAATTCCAGAAACGATATACAAACGGGTAACCCAGCTTATCGAGTAACTCGAATATTTGCCGATAGGCGCGCTCAGTGGTTTGCTGCAGCGGACTGGCAGGATCAGTCTCAAGCACGCTTTCTTCAAGCTGAATGATGCCGAACAGTGTGTTGCCATCGTGACGATAACGTATTGCGTGATGCTGCCCGGCCACCGGCTCAACGTCGCTTAACCAGACCTCACAGCCAGCATCAGGTTGCATTGGCTCTGCATTGGATAGATTCATTTCAACGAGTGCGGTCATCGGCACCCGGATAAATGGCACATCAAAATTCACCGCTAGCGGGGCCGATGAAAAGCAGAGTGCGCCTAGCATCTTACTTTTCCACACTTCAGACTGATCCATCAATGCATCAAATAACAAGCACTGGCTTTTCAAAACACTTACACCCATTAGCGTACCTCGGCACCCGCGTCATCCAGGGTACGGATATTATGCTTACGCATGCGCCATGCCTTTACCGTACGCTTCAACTTAACCAAAGACCCCAGATAATACAGACTCTTGAATACCGCGATGGAACGCCAGATAGGTGTCTTGCCGAATATATCGCCAGCCAGCACCGAGAGCACGGCTTCTTTAGCACGCAAGATGTTACGCGGCCCCATGAACATATCGCGCATGGTCGGGTTAGTCATGCGATAAATAAACCAGGAAAACGCTTTCGGGCCTACGCGCATACTGCGATCAAACTTTTTCAGCGCCGCAGCCGCTTGTTCAGGGCAGCGCAGGCAGGTGTCAACCGTATCGGCACCGACAAAAGCGCTCTGCATCGCCAGCATCACCCCGGACGAAAACACCGGGTCGATGAAAGCATAGGCATCACCCAGCAACAGATAATTGTCGCCATAGGTACGGTCGCATACATAGGAAAAATTACCGGTTGCTTCAACAACTGAAGTCAGTTTGGCGGATTCCAGGCGCTGCACCAATTGCGGGCACATCGCGATAGTTTCATGAAAGAATGCTTCCAGCGGCTTTTTCCCGCGCGTTTTCAGGTAGTACGGCCAGGTCACTGCACCCACACTGGTCGTACCGTCAGCCAGTGGGATAAACCAGAACCAGCCATGCTCAAACCAGAATACGGTGATATGACCTTCGTTTTTTCCAGAATGGCGCTGTGCACCGGAAAAATGCGCATAAATCGCAGTACTGTTATGTTCTTTGTTACGATGCTTGGCCTTCAGACGATTACCCAGAAAAGTATCACGCCCGGATGCATCAAGAACAAAACGCGCATGCCAGGAGGCTACTCTGCCATCATCATACCGTGCCTGTATCACAGCACCGGCGGCATCCGGCAGGAAAGACACATCCTGCACCTGACAGCCTTCGATAACCGTCGCATTTTTAGCTGCTGCATTGCGAATCAGGATTTCATCAAACTCGGAACGGCGTACCTGATAAGCCATGGGCATGGATTTGTCCCAGGCATCAGCAAACTCGAATGTCTGTTGGTGATCGTGCCAGGGAGATACGAATTCAGCCCCCCACTTCTCCATACCGATAGCCTTGACGGCTTTAGCAACACCCAGCTTTTCAAGCAAAGGCAAATTGGCTGGCAGCAGCGATTCACCGATATGAAAGCGTGGATGGTGCGCTTTTTCCAGCAAAGTCACCTGATAGCCGCGCTCTGCCAGCAAGGTCGCCACGGTAGCGCCAGCGGGTCCACCACCGATCACGAGCACATCACATGAAGTGGGGTTGGTAGAAGGGTGTGTGGTGTTATTATTCATAAATAATTTGCTATAAATATCGGATAACATTTCCGTATGCAGGGGCTGATCCAATATAATCGACCAGATGAGTTCGCATCATACCAGACGCGATAAACCCATGGATTATGCATGTTAGCGTAAAGAATATACAACGTATGTGCGCTAGCGCACTGAACGTTTTTCCGTTCCACATGATGATGACCCTATGTGATTTTTGAAGGGTAATGCGATAATGCATGTACTATTCAAACGATATGCGCATGCCAGCACAACAAGTAAATTTGCACTATAGAAACCCGAATACAACCAGCTCACCATACTAAGAAAGATCGTATTGAAACCGTTGTTACTATCTCATTTCACTGCGACCAGCTGTATCGGACAAGGCTTGGATCAGACGCTGGATGCACTGATCCATAGCCGCTCCGGTCTGGCACCCTGCGCATTCGAGACAGTTGATCTGCCTACCTTTGTAGGCGAAGTCGCCGGTGTCGATGCGGTGTGCATAGCGTCACATCTCGCCGCCTTTGACTGCCGCAACAATCGACTGGCGCAGCTTGCCTTCACCCAGGATGGTTTTGCTGAAGCAGTGCAAGCTGCCGTCGCCAAATATGGTACGCAACGCATAGGCGTATTCATCGGTACCAGCACCTCCGGCATTCTGGAAACTGAGCTGGCATACCGGCGCCGCGACCCGATCAGCGGCGCATTACCCGATGACTTTCATTACAGCACCCAACACAATACATTTTCCGTGGCTGATTTTACCCGCCACTATTTTGGCCTGACCGGCCCGGCGGTAACGGTTTCATCGGCATGCTCGTCCAGTGCCAAAGTATTCAGCTCAGCGCGACGCATGATAGCAGCCGGACTGATCGATGCGGCAGTGGTCGGCGGTGTCGACTCGCTATGCCTGACCACCCTGTACGGCTTCAATTCGCTGGGTCTCACCGCAAGCCAGGCATGCCGACCGTACGATGCCGCGCGTGATGGCATCTCCATCGGCGAAGCTGGTGCATTTGCACTGCTCGAACAACCAACGGCGCAACTGGCTGACAATGCCATACTCTTGCTGGGTGTCGGTGAATCCAGTGATGCCTATCATATGTCCTCACCGCATCCGGAAGGTCTGGGCGCACGCATGGCGATGCAGGCCGCGCTGGATATGGCTGGCTTGCTGCCGAGCGACATCGATTACATCAACCTGCACGGCACCGCTACTCCCAGCAATGATGCTGCCGAGGGCAAAGCTGTCAGCGCCTTATTCGGCGCGGCCACCCCATGCAGTTCCACCAAGGGCGCTACTGGCCATACCTTGGGCGCAGCCGGTGCAGTTGAAGCGGTGATCTGCGCGTTAGCCTTGCAGCATGGCCTGCTCCCTGCCGGACTAAATACCCGACAACTGGACTCGGAGATCCCGCTCAACTATCTGCTGCACAACGGCACACAAGCCATTACCCGGGCCATGAGCAACTCGTTCGGCTTTGGCGGCACCAATTGCAGCCTGATTTTTGGACGCGTGCTATGAGTCAGTTGAACACACCTACGCTCACCGTCTACATCGACGGCATTGGCCTGCTCGGCCCCGGTCTGAACGGATGGCCGGACAGCGTGTCCATACTCACCGGGCAGCAACCCTATCTGAGCCAGACCACGATATTACCGTCACCCGTATTGTTAGCCGCAGCCGAACGCCGCCGCAGCGGCGCCATCGTCAAGCTCACGCTGGCAGCGGGACTGGAAGCCGTTACTGCAGCGAATCTCGACCCCGCCACCCTGCCCTGCGTGTACACCGCATCCGGTGGCGATGGCCAGAACTGTCATGAAATCTGCCAGGCACTGGCCTCAGATGATCGCGATATCTCCCCCACCCGTTTTCACAACTCGGTACACAATGCCGCTGCGGGTTACTGGAGCATTGCCACTGGTGCAATGACACCGATCTCGGTACTCTGCGCCTATGACGCCAGCTTCGGCGCAGGACTGCTGGAAGCGCTCACCCAGGCAATCGTGGATAACACCACCACACTACTCATCGCCAGCGACACTACTTATCCCGAGCCTTTGCACCACGTCCGCCCTATCCCGGATAACTTCGGAGTCGCCCTGGTGCTGTCTCCACAGAAAAGCACTCACAGCCTGGCCAAAATCAGCGTCAGCCTGACTGACGACAGTGCTCACCAACTCAACGATGCAGGGCTGGAACAATTACGGCTAAACATACCAGCAGCACGTAGCCTGCCTATGCTGCAAGCCTTGGCACAAGGACAAAACGAGCGGATCGTACTTGATTATTTTGACCACCTGCGCATTGCAGTGGAACTCAGTACATGCTGAATCCAGCCCAGCCTGATCATGCCTGGATAGAGGCCCACATCCCGCATCAGGGCACGATGTGCCTGCTCGATCACGTTACAATGTGGGATGCGGAGCATATCCAGTGCCGAGCCAGCAGTCACCGCCTGGCTGATAATCCGCTACGTTCGCGCGACCAGCTCAGCAGCGCCTGCGGCATCGAATATGCCGCCCAGGCTATGGCGGTACATGGTGCATTACTGGCACCCGCCGACAATGCCCGACCGCGTGCCGGCTTTCTAGTCAGCGTGCGCGGTGCCAATCTCCACGTACCCCGGCTGGATAACATTAACGCCGATCTCGACATAGTAGCGACCTGCATCCATAGCAGCGCCGACAACATCCTCTATCAATTCACCGTACATGCTGCCGGAGAGCTGCTAGTGGATGGGCGTGCCGCCGTGATGTTAAGCGCAGAAAATCAACTCCAGCTAACCGGAACACCCACATGAAAAACGCGCTCGTCACCGGCGGTAGCGGCGGTATAGGTGCGGCCATTTGCCGCCGCCTCGCTGCTGACGGCTACCACGTCTACATCCACGCCAACCGAAATCCGGCAACAGCGCAGGCCTTGGCCGAGGAGATTACAACAAACGGGGGTAGCGCACAGATCCTGGGATTCGACGTAACCGACAATCAGGCCGTGGTCGATGCACTCACCCCGCTGATCGAACACACACCCATCCAGGTACTGGTAAATAATGCCGGCATTCATGATGACGCCGTGTTTCCCGGCATGCGCATGGAGCAATGGCAGCGCGTCATGGACGTATCCGTGAATGGCTTCTACAACGTCACTCACACACTGATGATGCCGATGATCCGCAGCCGCTGGGGACGCATCATCAATGTGTCCTCGATCGCCGCCATCACCGGCAACCGTGGCCAGGTCAACTACTCCGCCGCCAAAGGCGCACTCAACTCCGCCACCAAATCGCTGGCGCAGGAAGTCGCCAGCCGCGGCATCACCGTCAACGCGGTCGCCCCCGGCATTATCGACACCACGATGAGCGAGCACGCCTTCGCCCCTGAAGACATCGCGCGCATGGTACCGATGAAACGCGCCGGCAAACCCGACGAAGTCGCCGACCTGATCAGCTTCCTCGCTTCGCCGCAAGCGGCGTATATTACCGGGCAGATTATTTCGATTAATGGCGGGATGATTTAGGGGCGGAAACACCAGTTACTGTAGTTTGAACCTTAGCCTGCGTTACCCGCTTTCGCACCTTGCCGGGAAAATCCCGGAAAATCCTTCATATAGCGCTCGGCCATAGGTCCGCTTTCCTTCTGTAGGAACTCCAGGAATGCGCGCGCTACGACAGAGAGTTGCTTGCCATTTGAGTACGCAACATGCCACTGGCGCGGAATGGGAAAGCCTTCCACATCGAGCACGGCCAGATCATCGCCACTTTTCTCCAGTGCCAGCGTATGTGCCGATAGTACCGAGACCCCCAACCCCCCAGCGACTGCCTGCTTGATAGCTTCATTACTACCCAGCTCCATCCTGACCTTGATGGGCAAACCACGCTCTTTGAAATAAGCTTCAGTGGCCAGGCGCGTGCCAGAACCTGATTCACGCATCAGAAACGGTTCCTCAGCGATCCGCTGCGCGGAAATATTTTTCTGGCCTGCCAGCACGTGAGTGTGCGGGGCGATGACGACCAATGGGTTATCCAGAAACGGTTCTACCCATACATCCATGTGCTCAGGCATCTGCCCGAGGATATACAGATCATCTTCATTACTCATCATGCGCTGGATCAGGCGTTCGCGGTTGGTCACCTTGATGGACACTTCGATACCGGGATAAAGGTCGCAAAACGGACCAAGCAGCCGGGGCACAAAGTATTTGGCGGTAGAAATAACGCCTACACGCAGCTTACCCGCTTTTACGCCCTTCATGTCCGAGACCAGCATCTCAAAGCGTGACAAACCCTCAAACAGACTATTAGACACACCCAGCAGTTCACGCCCCGCTTCAGTGAGAAAGATACGTTTACCTACTTGTTCGAGCAAAGGCAATCCAACGATCTCAGTCAGTTGCTTCATCTGAATAGAAACAGTAGGTTGCGTAAGATGAAGTTCTTCAGCAGCACGAGTGAAACTTAGATTACGCGCAACGACTTCGAAAATCTTCAGTTGATGTAACGTTGCATGCTTCATGTATGAATTTCACCAAATAATTAATCATTGATAATAATCTATCATAAGCATTCAAAATTACAATTATTATTTATCATTATCGCTTGCTATAGTTGCACCAAGCTCAAGTGAGCCACACGCTGAACCTAACGGGAAAGCACATTGTTTCAACCTTGGAAGGAGATCTTCAATGGCTGTAAAATCATACAACGCTGGTGTTAAAGAATATCGCCAGACTTACTGGACGCCAGAATACACACCGCTGGATACCGACATATTGGCTTGCTTCAAAATCACACCACAAGCCGGTGTTGATCGCGAAGAAGTTGCTGCTGCTGTTGCTGCAGAATCATCAACCGGCACATGGACCACTGTATGGACCGACCTGTTGACTGATCTGGACTACTACAAAGGTCGCGCATATCGTATAGAAGACGTACCGGGTGATGACACCTGCTTCTACGCTTTCGTGGCTTACCCAATCGACCTGTTCGAAGAAGGTTCTGTTGTTAACGTGCTGACCTCTTTGGTTGGTAACGTATTCGGTTTCAAAGCATTGCGCGCTCTGCGTCTGGAAGACGTACGCTTCCCAATCGCTTATGTTAAGACCTGTGGCGGACCTCCTGCCGGTATCCAGGTAGAGCGTGACCGTATGAACAAATATGGCCGTCCTCTGCTGGGTTGCACCATCAAGCCTAAGCTGGGTCTGTCTGCTAAAAACTACGGCCGTGCAGTATACGAGTGCTTGCGTGGCGGTCTGGACTTCACCAAAGACGACGAAAACGTTAACAGCCAACCATTCATGCGCTGGCGTGATCGTTTCGAATTCGTCCACGAAGCGACTATCAAAGCTGAGCGTGAAACCGGGGAGCGTAAAGGTCACTACCTGAACGTTACCGCTCCTACACCGGAAGAAATGTACAAGCGTGCTGAGTTTGCTAAAGAAATCGGCGCACCGATCATTATGCATGACTACCTGACCGGCGGTTTGACTGCTAACACAGGCCTGGCTAACTGGTGTCGTGATAACGGTATGCTGTTGCACATTCACCGTGCTATGCACGCTGTGCTTGACCGCAACCCGCACCACGGTATTCACTTCCGCGTATTGACCAAAGTATTGCGTTTGTCTGGTGGTGATCACCTGCACTCAGGTACTGTGGTTGGTAAATTGGAAGGCGATCGTGAAGCAACTTTGGGTTGGATCGACACTATGCGTGACGATTTCATCAAAGAAGATCGTAGCCGTGGTCTGTTCTTCGATCAAGACTGGGGTTCTATGCCTGGTGTGATCCCTGTTGCTTCTGGTGGTATCCACGTTTGGCACATGCCAGCACTGGTTAACATCTTCGGTGATGACTCAGTGTTGCAATTCGGTGGCGGTACATTAGGTCACCCATGGGGCAATGCGGCAGGTGCTGCAGCGAACCGTGTAGCGTTGGAAGCTTGTGTGGAAGCGCGTAACAAGGGTGTTCAGATTGAAAAAGAAGGTAAAGACATCCTGACTAAAGCTGCTGCTAATAGCCCAGAACTGAAAATCGCTATGGAAACATGGAAAGAAATCAAGTTTGAATTCGACACAGTCGATAAATTGGACATTGCTCACAAGTAAAACCAATCTGGTTTTGTGACGGCAGGTTGTCGTCACAAAATTTAATGAACTAATTGTTTAAAAGGATAAATCATGTCTGAAGTTATGGATTACAAATCGCGTTTAAGCGATCCTGCTAGCCGTAAGTTTGAAACTTTTTCTTACTTGCCAGCGATGTCTGAAGACGACATCAAAAAGCAAGTTGAGTATCTGATTTCCAAAGGCTGGAACCCAGCTATTGAACACATCGAGCCACAATACTTGATGGATTCATACTGGTACATGTGGAAACTGCCTATGTTCGGCGAAACTGACGCGAACGTAGTGATAGCTGAAGCGTTGGCTTGCCACAAAGCTAACCCTGACAACCATGTGCGTTTGATTGGTTATAACAACTTCAATCAGTCCCAGGGTGCGTCTATGGTTATTTACCGCGGCAAGACTGTTTAATTAAACAGTTTAAGTTTAGCGGCGCGGGTTAACCGTGAACAGACCCCCGTTACCCGCAAGTGACGGGGGTCTTTTTCTATCAATCGTTCAATGTATTGGATATAAAACATGAATGACATCATCAAACAGTATGTAATTGAAAAAGAACCTTATTATCGTCCTGTTGCGGACGAAGTCGAGCTGTATGAAGCGACTTATGCCGTGCGTATGCCGATGATGTTAAAAGGTCCGACCGGATGCGGTAAAACGCGTTTTGTTGAACACATGGCTTGGAAATTGAACAAACCCCTGATTACTGTGGCATGTAACGAAGACATGACCGCTTCCGATCTGGTCGGACGTTTTCTACTGGATGCATCCGGCACTCGCTGGCAGGATGGTCCACTGGCGATTGCTGCGCGTTATGGTGCGATTTGCTACCTGGATGAAGTCGTTGAAGCTCGCCAGGATACTACCGTCGTTATCCACCCATTAACTGACGCGCGTCGCGTATTGCCACTGGAAAAGAAAGGTGAACTGATCCAGGCTCACCCTGATTTCCAGTTGGTAATTTCGTACAACCCAGGCTATCAGAGCCTGATGAAAGATTTGAAACAATCCACCAAACAGCGTTTCGGTGCTTTGGATTTCAATTATCCGCAGCATGATATTGAAACTGAAATCGTATCCCACGAAACTGGTGTATCCAGTGAAGTCGCCAGCAAATTGGTATCGATTGCAGAACGCGCCCGCAATTTGAAAGGTCATGGCCTGGATGAAGGTATTTCAACCCGTATGCTGATTTACGCAGGATCATTGATCGCTACCGGCGTGAATCCACATGCAGCATGTCGCGTAACACTGGTGCGTCCGATCACGGATGACCCGGATATGCGTGATGCACTGGATGCAGCAGTTACCACTTTCTTTTAATGACCGCATGGGCTACATGCCCATTCGGCGTTCATATTGACAGCTTAGTTAAGGTTAAAACCAACGATGAGCATTAACCTCGAAGACTATCAAGACATATTAGGCGAACTCTCGGAATCTTCGCAGCGCATTCTGGAAGCCTCGTGGCATGAGGCCGCCAAAGTGTTCAGCTCACAAGGCCTGAGCCACTACCTGCAAGGCGCGCGTTCGCTCAAAAATCTGGGCCGCGGTTGTGAGCTGGTGGCGACTTTCATCCAGGAAGCACCGAAGATCGGCAAAGAAATAGGCGAAGACATCATTCCTGACCTGGTGCATACGGGCATGATGATGGCATCAAAAACCAGCGGCGCGGTGATAGAACGTATCTTCGCTACGGCTGCCATTGCGGCTAATCGTCTTGGCGATGAGCAGATGTTTCGCAGTTATTTGCAACTGTTGAATCAGTTGATTTCGCAAGCACCGCGCGGCATACGCCCGATGCTGGATAATCTTGAGCCTTTGCTGAGTCAGTTAACCTTAGGTGGCTTGCGTCGCTGGGCGATGTGGGGTGCACAAGCGCATCGTACTGACTATCCTGAGCAAGTGCGGTACTTTGGCCTGGAAAGCAAAGAATCACAGGCCATGTTGCAGCAAGAACGCAAAGGCACACTGTTTGTCGATATGCATCGCCGTATCAATATGTATTTGCGAGCATTATGGGCACGCGATTTTTTCATGCGCCCAACCTCTGGCGACTTTGAAAACCGACAAGGCTACAAGCCTTTTATCGAAAATTATCTGATGCATTTACCCGATGCATTTGATGATTTTGAAGGTGTATCCGGCATGGAAATTTACCGTGCTACAGCGGCCCACTGCGCTGCGCATCTGGTTTACACAAAAAACCCTATTTCCGCCGAAAGCCTCAACCCCATGCAAATGGCGGTCATTTCGGTAGTGGAAGACGCTCGTGTAGAGCAATTGGCGATCAATGCTTTCCCGGGTATGCGCCAGTTGTGGGCATCATTGCATATTGCCCAGCCTACGCAAGCAAAAACTTTTGGCGATTATTTGAATCGTATCGCTAGAGCTTTGCTCGATCCAGGTTATGAAGATACGCATCCGCTCATTGTGAAAGCGCGGGAATTATTTGCCGCAGAACAAAGCCGACTAGCTGATAACCAGATGGCATGGGATATCGGCGTGACACTGGCACACGAGTTATCGTTGCTGCGCATCCCGTTCCAGCCTCGCACGGATCTGCTGACTTCACCTTATCGTGACGACAACCGCTATTTCTGGGAATTCGAAGAGTTCGACTTTAACCAGGCAGAGGCGGCGGGTTATGAATCGGTCAAGCAAGTACGTAAATACGTCAATGTCATGGAAATGGTCAATGAAATTGACTGCGAATTGGCCGGCGATGACGCGCAAGAGATCTGGGTACTGGGTACAGAATTGCACCCTTACGAAGAAACTGGCCAAAGTTACAACGAAACCGAGGGCAAAGAACCGGTTTCGGACCCCTATCACTATTCCGAGTGGGATTACCAGATTCAACTGGAGCGCCCTGCCTGGGCGACAGTGCTGGAAAAACGCGCCAAATCGGGCGACATGCAGATTATCGACGATATTGTCGCGCAGCATAAACGCACCATCGGCCGGCTCAAATTCCTGCTCGACGCGATGCAACCACAAGGTGTTACCCGTATCCGCAAACTGGAAGACGGCGACGAAGTGGATATCAACGCCGCGATACGCTCGATGATCGATGTACGCATGAACATGCAACCCGACACCCGCATCATGATGCGCTCGGTGCGCAAAGTGCGCGACATTTCAGTCATGGTGCTGATTGACTTGTCCGAATCGACCAATGAAAAAGTGGCCGGACAGGAATACAGCGTGCTTGATCTGACCCGACAGGCTGCCGTTTTACTGGCGGATGCGATTAATAAGGTAGGCGACCCGTTTGCCATACATGGCTTCTGTTCAGATGGACGTCACAACGTCGAGTATCACCGCTTTAAGGATTTTGACCAGCCTTACAACGATACGGCTAAATCCAAATTGGCAGGGATGACCGGACAATTATCCACCCGCATGGGCGCGGCGATACGTCATGCCGGGCATTATTTGAAATTACAGAAGTCATCCAAAAAGCTGTTATTGGTGATTACCGATGGTGAGCCGGCAGATATCGACGTACGCGACCCACAGTATTTGCGCTTTGATACGAAAAAAGCTGTAGAAGAAGTGGCGCGCTCCGGCGTGGTCACGTATTGTATGAGCCTGGACCCGCGCGCTGACCAATATGTGTCACGTATCTTTGGTGCGCGGAATTACATGGTAGTGGATCACGTTGAACGCTTACCTGAAAAACTACCAGCACTTTACGCAGGATTAACACGATGACACAACAGTTTTATGTCGGTATCGACAATGACAACAAAGGTGGCTTGACCCATTTGGGACGCATGGTACGGGATGCCTGGGTATTCGGCATCATTCCCGATACGGAAACCTGTGAAGGTTGGGATGGTGCACGTATGCAGGGCCTGTATGAAAAGGTTTACGCTGCCTGGGAACCGTATGCCCACCTGCCGAGCCGGTTGCCGGAAGAGTTGCGCGAGAAGCACGCCAAGCTGTATGCCGAAGCCATCAATGCAGCACGTGCTGATGGCTGGGATGCAGAACTGGGCGAAGACGAGTAATGCTCAACCCGGCGCTAAGGTGCCGGGAATTTAAGCACCTGCGCCGCGCCCTCGATTCTGGATTTACTTGCCAGAGCGTTAAGCGCACGGGGCAATTCAGCTTGCAGGCGCGGCATAAGGTTTTTAGCGTTCGCTTGATAGTACACAGCTTCATACGCAACAGGCTCGTCCAGCGCAACCCGCGCCTGCGGATGAAAATGACGCCAGGCAATGTCTATCCAGCATTTGCGTTCGCCGTCCAGAAACACCAGCTCCTCGGCATCGAGGATAGCCAGATACTGCATGGCACGGATAGGAATAATCAGGTTACCGGTATTACTGCGGGACAGTAGTGTAAACGCCAGATTATAGGTAGCAGCAGGCAACTGCAGTAACTCGCTGGCCACTGCCTGATCACGATAGCAGGTAATAATCATAATGACATCTCCTTCAACAGAGCATGCGATACGAGTCAGTAAAATTGTACAGCGAATTGCCGTACCTTAATCAGGTAAGCAACATATGGACCATTTATCTACACACATGATTTGAGCGACACCCTCATGAGGATGAGGCCAAAAAATGAATAAGCTGATGCAAAACATTATCGGATGCACCGCCATCGTAAGCAATTACGGGCAGACCCATTTATCATGCATCAAGGTGACATCATGCCGCTAACACACATGGCAGACATGCTAAATCACGCTTACCGTCACGGTTATGCTGTAGGCGCGTTTAACGTATCCAACTTCGATTTCCTTGAAGGCGTACTGGCAGCAGCCGAAACATGTCGCGCCCCGGTCATCCTCAACATTCCGGAATCGCATCTCAAACATGACAACTTTGAAATGCTAATGGCCGCTATCGTCACTGGCGCACGTCGCGCCACAGTGCCGGTTGCTATTAGCCTCGATCATGGCACCAACATGGAAACTGCTGTCAGAGGCATTAAGGCGGGTTGCAATGCAGTAATGATAGATGCCTCTGCCCTGCCGCTGGATGAAAATCTGCGTTGCACCAAAACAGTCGTGGAAATGGCTCACGCTTGCGGTGCGGCAGTAGAGGGTGAATTAGGATACGTACCCTGGGTCGCAAGCGACGGCGGCGAAAAGCCAGCCGAAGAGATCGCTTACACCTTGCCCGCCGAAGCCAAAGCGTTCGTCGAACGCACCGGTGTAGACTGCCTCGCAGTCTCCATAGGCACCATACATGGCTTATTGCACGGCACGCCCAAGCTGGATATCACCCGACTCAACAAGATCAACGAAGCCGTTGGTATTCCGTTGGTCATCCATGGCGGCACCGGTCTCACTGATGATCAATTCCGGAAACTGGTCGCGCATGGCGTGGCTAAAATCAACTACTACACGGCACTAACCGATGTGGCCGGCACCAGCATCCGTACCCAGCTGCAAAATCACCCGAATGGCAGCTACCCTCAGCTGACCTCGGGCGTACGCGATGCCATTAGCAACCAGATTGAACGCATGATGCGCCTGTGGGGCAGTGGCGGGCGTGCAGCCGAGGTGCTGCAACGCTGCCGCGTGTGGCAGGAAGTAGAGCAAATTGCATTCTATGAGGTGCCCGAGAACATGGATGAAGCGCAGGTCGTCGCCATCATGCACCGAGGTCAGGCTGCGTTAAGCGCCACCCCGGGAATACGGAAAGTCCGCACCGGGAAATCACAACAGCCGGATGGCCACTACCGTTATTACTGGATCATCCGTTTTGCCAGTCAGGAAGCGGCTGACCGCTATCGCGCACAGCCTTCGCACCTGCAATTCGCTGACAAAACGCTACGCCCTATTAGCACCGAACTGCATACGATAGACTATATAGCCATTTGAGCAATAGCGTGGACGCATACCCTTGCGTTCACCAAAATTGCCACCACTTTAAGTGATACTAGCGCAGCAAATTTAAGCCCACCTGGCAAAACACGCCATTTGCAGCCATACTTGCCCCATTCTGCGTCCAGCTCCAACCAATCCAATCAGCATGCCTATCAAATCACGCATACGTACCGTTCCCCATTATCCCAAGCCGGGGATTATGTTTCGAGACATAACAACACTGTTAAAAGATCCGACTGGTTTTAGAATTACGATCAATGAGTTAGCGAGTCGTTATGCAAATACAAAAATAGATATAGTTGCCGGTATTGAAGCCCGTGGCTTTATCATAGGCGCTGCACTGGCCTATCAGCTGGGTGTGGGTTTTGTGCCTATCCGCAAGCAGGGCAAACTCCCAGCTGCTACACTTAACCAGGACTACTCATTAGAATATGGCACCGATCGTATCGAAATGCATATCGATGCAATATCCGCAGGCGATCGCATACTGCTGGTTGACGACCTGATCGCCACCGGCGGAACAGCCGAAGCAGCCTGCAGACTAATTAAGCGTGCGCATGGTCAAATAGTAGAATGCTGCTTTGTTATCGACCTGCCTGATCTGGGCGGGCGGGCCCGCCTGGAACAACAGGGGCATACCGTATTCGCATTATGCGAATTTGTAGGTGATTGAAGAAATTACCGCTAGCGCATGGCGTTACGCTACGCCATGCAATTTTTGTTAAGCGATTCTGTTAGAATGCTCCACTATGCTTAATAAGAATTTACTAAAAATGCTGCAGGAAAATGACCGTGACGAGAACTCGTCTGGTTATTTAAATAAAACAAAATCGGGTAATACAGTATTGATTTTTTCAGAAAGAAGCATCAGAAAACAAAAGGTTACGCCAATAACACTGCGTAACCTTTCGTTAACCAACAACTATTTTGGTGCCCAGAAGAGGACTCGAACCTCCACACCTTACGGCACACGGACCTGAACCGTGCGCGTCTACCAATTCCGCCATCTGGGCTGAGAGACGCGAATTATAAATGAACAAGGATACTTGTCAATGAAAACTACTACAAAATCTAAGAAAACAAATAAACCCACTGCTTTACGCTGGAACGATCCTCACCTGGAACGCGAGCGCGAACGTTACGAAAACCCGCTGCCGAGCCGTGAGTTCATCATGGATGTACTGCGCCAGCATGGCACGCCACTGCTAGGTGATGAACTGGCAACCCTGCTCGGCATCACGCCAGAAGAAGCTGACCTGTTCACACGTCGCTTACGCGCCATGGAGCGTGATGGTGAACTGATCCAGAACCGTCGCGGCGACTTATGCGTCGTAGAAAAACTCGACCTGATCAAAGGACGCATCGAAGGCCATCCCGATGGCTTCGGCTTCCTCAAGCCGGAAGACGGCAGCGAGGATTTATTCCTGTCACCACGCGAACTGCAGAAAGCCATGCATGGTGACCGTGTCATGGCACGCGAAGTGGGCGTGGATCGACGCGGACGTCGCGAAGGCAAAATCGTTGAAGTACTGGAACGCGCAAATACCCATATTGTCGGCCGCTTCATTATCGAACACGGCATCATGATGGTTGTCCCGGAGAACAAACGCATTACCCAGGACATCATGATCCCCGCCGGCAGCCAGGGCAATGCCAAATCCGGTGAAGTCGTCAGCGTAGAGCTGGTTGAACAGCCTGCCAAATACAACAAACCAGTAGGACGCATCATCGAAATTCTGGGCAGTTACGCTGATCCCGGCATGGAGATTGAAATCGCACTGCGTAAACACTCGCTGCCGTACATCTTCCCGGAAGCAGTGGAAACCATGGCGAAGAAATTCTCCAAAAAAGTGTTGAAGAAAGAACACGAAGGCCGTGAAGACATTCGCCACTTGCCTCTGGTCACAATAGACGGCGAAACCGCACGCGACTTCGACGATGCCGTGTACTGCGAACCGCAGGGCAGTGGCTTCCGCCTGATCGTCGCCATTGCCGACGTCTCCCATTATGTACAGCCCGGCGATCCGCTGGATCAGGAAGCTTACAATCGCGGCAACTCCGTGTACTTCCCGCGCCGCGTGATTCCAATGCTGCCGGAAGAGCTATCCAACGGCCTGTGTTCGCTTAACCCGCAGGTAGAACGCCTGTGTATGGTATGCGACATGCAGATCGGCGCTATGGGCGCAGTCAAGAGTTACCGCTTTTACCCGGCAGTGATGTATTCCCATGCCCGCCTTACCTATAACCAGGTATGGGAATGGCTGCAACATCCAGAGAATGCAGAAGAGCATAGCCACTTGCTGCCACAATTGAACAATCTGGATGCGTTATTCCGGGTATTACTCAAAGCGCGTGAACGTCGTGGCGCGATTGACTTTGAAACCATAGAAACGCAGATGGTGTTCAATGACGAGAAAAAAATCGAACGCATCATTCCGGTCATGCGCAATGACGCCCACCGCATCATCGAGGAATGCATGCTCTCGGCCAACGTCTGCGCATCTGATTTCCTGAAGAAACAGAAGCACCCGACGCTATATCGCATCCATGAAGGCCCTACTCCGGAAAAACTCACCGCATTGCGCGAGTTTTTATCCGAATTCGGCCTGGGCCTGACCGGTGGCGATGACCCGCAAGCCAAGGACTATGCCAAACTACTGCAACAAATCAAGCCACGTCCTGACGCCCAGCTTTTGCAAACCGTGATGCTGCGTTCATTGCAGCAAGCGGTATACAGCCCGGACAATGTCGGCCACTTCGGACTGGCATACGAGCATTACACTCACTTTACCTCGCCAATCCGCCGTTACCCGGATTTGCTAGTGCACCGCTCCATCAAGGCCGCACTCAAAGGCCAGCAATACGTGCCGGGCAACTGGGTAGAATTGGGCGGTCATAGCTCGATGACCGAACGCCGTGCCGATGACGCCACACGCGATGTCGAAGCCTGGCTGAAATGCTATTACATGCAGGATCGCGTTGGTGAAGAGTTTGTCGGCACCATCGCCAGCGTCACCGGCTTCGGTCTGTTTGTTGCACTGGATGACATCTACGTGGAAGGACTGGTGCACATTTCCGAGCTCGGCAGCGACTATTTCCATTTCGACAAGACTCGCCACCAGATTCTGGGCGAGCGCACCGGTGTACGTTACCGCCTCGGTGACCGCGTCCATGTCAAGATCGTCCGTGTCAGTCTGGATACCACACGTATCGACTTCAGCCTGACCACCGTCGACAGCAGCGCACGTAAAACGCCAACCAAAGCCGCAGGTAAAGCACCGGGTAAAACCGCTCAAAAACCTGCAGCCAAACCGGCGGCCAAATCCAGGAAAAAATCTACGCAAAGCAAAGCTGCTGCCGTACAATCCACGCCTCCCGCCGACGCGCCCGCCAAAAAATCGCGCCGTCGACGCAAATAACTCAGGAATAAAACATGGCCACAATTTTAATTTATGGATTCCACGCCGTGACGTCACGGCTACGTGTCAATCCTGGCAGCATAGAAGAAATTTTTGTTGATGCTGCCCGCCAGGATCCGCGCGCACGTGACCTGCTTGAGTCCGCCAAACAGCTTGGGCTGCGCATCCTGCAAGTAGACGGTAAACGTCTTGACGGCATCGCCGGCGGTCCACGCCACCAGGGAATCGCTGCCCGCGTGACCATGGTGCAGCAACCACGCCATGTCGATGAAGTACTGGAAGGCCTGCAAGGACCATTGCTGCTACTGATCCTCGACGGCGTACAAGACCCGCACAACCTTGGCGCATGTCTGCGCGTGGCGGATGCCATGGGCGCAAATGCTGTGATTGCTCCCAAGGATCGGGCAGTCGGCCTCACCCCAACCGTTGCTAAAGTCGCCTGTGGCGCAGCGGATACAGTGCCATACCTGACGGTAACCAACCTCGCCCGCGCCATGCGTGACATCAAGGAATATGGCGTATTCATCATCGGTACCGATGGCGAAGCAGAAACCGAAATCGGCCAGGCCGACGTCAGCGGTTCGGTCGCCTGGGTACTGGGTGCGGAAGGCACCGGTATCCGCCGCCTGACCCGCGAACATTGCGACACCATGGTTAAAATCCCCATGTACGGCACTGTAGAAAGCCTGAATGTCTCGGTTTCAGCCGGTATCTGCCTGTACGAAACACGCCGTCAACGGAATTAACATGCTCAATCCACACGATGCCTGGCAGGTTCTGCACGACGCAGAAATCATTTTCTCTGCGGACGATGTTAACGAGGCAATAACCCGGCTTGCGATCGAAATCACCGCCGACTGCACCGACAAAAACCCGCTGGTCATTACGGTAATGAATGGCGGCATGATGTTTGCCGGACAGCTATTACCGTTACTGCGTTTCCCGCTAGACTGCGATTATATTCACGCCAGCCGCTACGGAAATGCCACTCAGGGTAATGAGTTGACGTGGGTCGCCATGCCCCGCGAATCGGTGCAAGGCCGCCATGTATTACTGCTCGACGACATCCTTGATGAAGGTCACACATTAGCGGCAATCAAGAAAGAGCTGACCGGTCTCGACGCTGCGCAAGTCAGCTGCGCAGTATTGACGAATAAAAACACCGGCAAATCCAAACCCATCGAGGCTGACTATATCGGACTTACCCTGCCCAATCGCTATGTGTTTGGCTGCGGTATGGACATATCGGGCGCGTGGCGTAATTTACCTGCGATCTACGCCTTGAAAGTGAACGAATAGGCCCCATCTAAGACTAAGTTATGTAACAATAGACTGATATTGTTGGTAACATCGCTACATTACCGTATTTTAATTGGAGCTAAATTATGCGAAAAATTTTCGCCATTGCACTTACCCTGTTTTTAAGCCTGAGCCTGATCACCGGCACTGCCGAAGCGAAACGTTTCGGTGGTGGCAAAAGCTTCGGCAAACAAAGTCAAAGCATCAGCCCGCAAGCGGCACCTCGCGCACCCGCTGCTGCGCCTGCAGCCCCCGCCGCCACTGGCAATAAATGGTTAGGTCCATTGGCAGGCCTGGCAGCCGGCGGCTTGCTGGCTTCGATGTTCATGGGCCATGGTTTTGAAGGCATAAAAGGCATGGATATACTTCTCATGCTGGCATTGGCTGCCGGTGCATTCTTCCTGTTCCGTGCGCTGCGCAAAACCTCGAATGGTGCGCAACCTCAAGCTGCTGCCTATAGCGCTTACGGACAAACTGCCGCCAACCCGACCATGAGCAATGACAGCTTCGCCGGTGGCAGCACCAACACCAGCGTACCAGCAACTCGCCCGGACTGGTTTGACGAAACCGCATTCGTGCGCGACGCCAAAATGCATTTCATCCGTCTGCAGGCCGCCTATGACAATGCAGATCTGAATGACATTCGTGAATACACCACACCCGAAGTATTTGCCGAAGTCAGCATGCAAATTCAGGAACGTGGCACTGCAACGCAAAAAACCGATGTCACGCTGCTCAATGCCGACATGCTCGATATCGTCACGGATAGCAACTACATCACCGTCAGCGTACGTTTCCACGGCCTGATCCGCGAAGAAGCCAATGCACCGGCAGAACCATTCAACGAAATCTGGCATATCCAGAAACCCGTTAATGACCGTAGCGCGCCTTGGCATATTGCAGGCATACAGCAAGCCTAAGTAGCAAATAGAAACACCCGTGCGCCATTACCGTATTCGCGGTAATGGCGCATTGGCATTCAGGCCCCGAATAATCAAAAACATCAAGGAATAAACCATGCTGGCTATCATCGGCGGAACCGGACTCACCCAACTTGCCAACCTCGCCATTACCCATCGCCAGGTTGCCCGTACCCCTTATGGCGAAGCCTCTGGCGCACTCACTTTTGGTAACATCAACGGCCATGAAGTTATTTTTCTCGCCCGCCACGGTTATGGACACACCATTCCCCCACATCAGGTTAACTACCGGGCAAACATCTGGGCACTCAAAGACCAGAATGTTACTCACATCGTTTCCGTCGCCAGCGTGGGTGGCATCCATGCCGACCTTACCCCCGGCACACTGGTCATCCCTAACCAGATCATCGACTATACCTATGGGCGCAAAACCACATTCTTCGATGGTAATAACGAACACCCTGTCACGCATATCGATTTCACTGAACCCTATTGCGAAGAAATGCGGCAACGCATTATGACTGCGGCCACTGATGCAAAAGAAAACTACATTGATAATGGCGTTTATGCCTGTGTCCAGGGCCCGCGACTGGAAACAGCTGCGGAAATCAACCGACTGGAACGTGACGGTGCCACCATGGTCGGCATGACCGGCATGCCCGAAGCGAGCCTCGCTCGCGAACTGGATCTCAGATATGCCGCCATCGGCGTAGTCGCCAACCACGCCGCCGGTCGCGGCACCAGCAAAATCGCCATCAGCGGCAACGAAGTCCAGACCACCATCAATGCCGCCATGGGCCGCGTGCGCAATGTGCTGGAAAACATCGTCGCCTTGCATCACGAGGCCTGACCATAGCCGCAACAATTGACGAAAAACCGTGAATATGATTAAATGCGCCCCTCATTAAAGGGCGGTTAGCTCAGCGGTAGAGCACTGCCTTCACACGGCAGGGGTCACTGGTTCGAACCCAGTATCGCCCACCACACAAAACAATGGCTCAGGTTAATCCCTGAGCCATTTTTATTTATACACTTGCCAATTCGAGACATTTTTGGGGCACCGGGCTTTCAGATGACAACCTACTGAAGCTCGGTATCCTAGATGGCGACTCTCGAAAAACGTGGCAATTACTGGCGAGTAAAATTCGTCACACAGGCTTTCCAATCCAGACCCGTTCGTTCGATACCAAAGCACTGGCCGCACGCTGATCGCGCGATATCGAAAACGAAATGAACAAGGGCTTCTTTGTTGATCGCACAGAATCCGAGAAAAACACACTTCGAAATGTCCTATCCCGTTACCATGACGAAGTAATCCCTCTCAAGCGTGGAGCGAGTGCCGAAGCGTCTCGCCTCCGGGCCATGATACGCCATCCTATTGCAGAACTAAAAATTGCTGCGCTGTCCAGCACACATATTGCCAAATACCGAGATAGGCGTTTAAAGAAAGTAGCCGGGGCAACTGTCAACAAGGAACTCAACCTCATAGCCCACGCACCTGAGACAAGCCGTCGCGAATGAGGTATCCATACTCCAGAAAATCCGGTTCGCTTAATGCGCCGCCCTCAAGATGCAAAACCAAGGGACCGTCGCTTGATTGGTTTCGAGAAAGGATTGAATCCGTTAGAAGTGGCCAATATCACTGGACACAAAACGCTGCAGATGTTTAAGCGGTATACGCATTTACGGGCAGAGAATCTAGCGAGAGAGCTTGGATAAATTCTTGACGGGCTCAGCAACCAGCCGCTTAACTTAGGCAGCGGTTATTGATCTGAGGGGGCATACATTACACGACTACTGATCGTAACTGTAGAAGCATTGGCTCGCTGCTGCACCCGACTCTGCTTATAAATCCCGATTCAAACGTTTGACGTTCATTCGCGCGCCAGACTTTCACGCTGTTCTGGGCCCGAACAAGATGACGGATGCACCCAAGAGGCATATTGAGGCACCGAGCAAGTCCCACCGATCTGGGCGGACCCCTTCTGCCAGCCATAGCCAGACCAACGATGCTGCAATGTACACACCGCCATAGGCGGCATAGGCCCTGCCGGCGGAAGCGGAGTCGATCCGGGTATGCAGCCAGGCAAAGAATATCAAGCTCACCACTCCGGGCAGTAACCATCCAGCCGGCTTACCAAGACGTAGCCACGCCCAGAAAGAAAGCAGCCAGCTATTTCCGCCAACGCCGCCATGACATGGATACCGACAGATATCATGACAGCCCCGCAACCGGGACTGCCCGGATGATATCGCTCACATAAATCCACCCCGCCTCGGCTTGGCCGGTACGGGCGGTGCGTTTGATGATGTCGACCAATTCGTCCACTTGGTGATCTTCACAAATCAGCTCCAGCTTGGACTCGTTGATAACAGCTTCAGCCAGATCGATGGAATAGTGTTGTTCCTTGGCATCCACGGCCTTCAGCAAGCTTTGCACCGGGATGACACTGAGGTTGCGACAGCCCTTCGTCTGGTCGACATTGCATTGGCCGGATTCTTTAAGGGCGCGAATCACATCGGCGATGCGGTGGTTGTGTATATAAGCCTTAATTTCTTTCATGGAGATTCTCCTGTTTGGTGATTGCGTGCGACCAATCCAGGCCGCACGCTACTGGTTTACTTCGCTTGTTTGCGTTCGCGGCGTGTCTCCACCCACTCATACATCAGGGGCAACAGCAGCAACGTCAACGCGGTGGAGGTAAACAAGCCCCCTACTACCACTGTTGCCAGCGGACGCTGAGTTTCCGCCCCGACGCCGCTGGAAAGCAGCATCGGCACCAGGCCGAAGATGGCGATGGATGCCGTCATCAGTACTGGGCGCAGGCGTAGCGCAGCGCCTTGCTTGACCGCCTCTCTGATCGAAAGACCTTGCCGCCGCTGATCGTTGAGGAACGACACCAGCACTATACCGTTCAGCATCGCTACCCCGAACACGGCGATGAAACCGATGGCGGAAGGTACCGACAAGTACTGACCAGTAATGGCGAGCCCAATCACCCCGCCAATGGTGGCGAATGGCACGTTAGCGATAATCAGCGTCGCGTAAGTGAGCGAGTTAAACGCAGTGTAGAGCAGGATGAAAATAAGTCCGATGGTGAGTGGCACGATCAGCGCCAGCTTGGCCATGGCGCGCTGCTGGTTCTCGAACGCGCCACCCCATTCGATCCAGTAGCCAGCCGGCATCATCACTTCACTTTTGATCTTGGCCGCTGCCTCCTTCACGAAGCTGTCCACATCACGCCCTTTCACATCCATTTGGATCACAGCGTAACGTTGTAACTGCTCGCGCCGCACGAAGGAATAACCTTCATCCAATTCCACCGTGGCGACTCTGGAGAGCGGTACCAAGGCACCGCTCTGGGTGCGGATCGGGATGTTATTGATGGCTTCAACGCTGTTGCGGAAATCGGGTGCGAGCCACACTTGGATGTCGAAGCGCTTTACGCCATCGATCAACGTGCTCACCGCCTTGCCGCCGATACCAGCCTGCACGACCTCAAGAATATCGTCGACGTTCATACCGTAGCGCGCAACTGCTTCCCGATTCACTTTGATCACCATTTGCGGCTTGCCCTTGTTGGCTTCCAGGGCCAGATCAGACACACCCGGTACCTTTTGCAGGACAGACTTGATCTCACCGGACAGGCGATCGAGCGCAGTCAAATCCTCGCCGTACAGTTTCAAGGCCAATGTAGCGCGTACCCCGGAAATCAATTCCTCGACACGCATTTGGATCGGCTGGGTGGCGGCGAATACGGCCGTGGGTACCTCTTTCTCCAGTGTTTCCTGCATTTCACGCGTCAGCGCCGGAAAGGATATTGCCTCCGGCCATTGGCTGCGTGGCTTAAGATCCACCAGAATTTCCATGTAGTTCACGTCCGCCGTTTCACCGATTTCCGGGCGTCCGATCATGGCGATGGCCGATTTCGTTTGCGGAAACTGCTTGAGCCGCGCTTCGATCTGCTGCGAAATACGAATCGATTCTTCCAGCGAAGTAGATGGAATGCTGGTCACACGAAACATGATGCCGCCTTCCTGCAACGTCGGCATGAACTCCTTGCCAAGAAAAGGGAAAATAGCAATAGTCGCCACCAATAAGACCAATGCCCCGCCGATCACCTTACGCTTGTTATCCAGCGCCCAATCCAGTAGTGGAAGATAAAGCCTTTTTGCCCACATCACCACGATGGTGTCTTTTTCTTCCTTCGGACGGAGGATCAATGCAGCCAGCACGGGTACAAGGGTTAGCGTGAGAACCAAAGAACCAATCATGGCAAAGGTGATGGTCAGTGCCATCGGCTTGAACAGCTTACCTTCGAGCCCGGTGAGTGAAAACAGCGGCAGAAACACCACGATGATGATCAAAATCGCGAACGCGGTCGGATTAATCACCTCCCGTGCCGCTTCCAGGATGACGTGTGTCTGGTTGACCGTCTGCCCTACCTTGTGACTCAACAGGCGGAAGCCGTTTTCCACCAGCACCACTGCACCGTCCACCATCATACCGATGCCCACAGCCAGACCAGCAAGTGACATCAAGTTGGCCGACAAGCCCCATTGCTGCATCAAAATAAAGCTGATCAGCATGGCGAGCGGCAAGGCGATGATGACTACCACCGCAGAGCGTATTTCGCCTAGAAACAGGAACAGAATGATAGCCACCAAGATTGACCCCTCAACCAGGGCATTTTCAGCAGTCTTGACAGCCTTTTCCACCAGCTCAGTGCGATCATAAACCGGATGGATCGTAACGCCTGCCGGTAATGCCTGCTGCACTGTTTTTAGCTTTGCCTTCACTGCATCCACTACATTCTTGGCATTCTCACCAATACGCTGTAAAGCGATGCCGAGCACTACCTCCTTACCGTTCTTGGTGATGGCACCTGTACGCAGAGCTGGCGCTTCTTTTACTTCCGCCACGTCGCGCACATAGATCGGTGTGCCCCCCTTCTCAGTGATCATGATATTGCCAATATCCTGCGTATTGGCAACCAGCCCCAAACCCCGTACCAGATATTGCTCCTGACCGAGATTGACAAATTGCCCACCGACCTGGCGATTATTCAGGTGCAACGCCTCCATCACCGCCTTGAAAGTCAGGTCGTACTTGATCAGCTTCTGCGGATTGATCAACACCTGATATTGCTTTTCCTGACCACCCCAGGAAGTCACGTCGTCCAACCCTGGCGCTGTACGCAGTACCAGGCGGATAGTCCAGTCCTGTAGCGTACGCAAGTCCATCTGCGTGAGTTTCTTGTCCGCGGATTCCACGGTGTACCAGAACACCTGGCCCAGCCCCGAACTATTCGGGCCAAGCACTGGCTCGCCATATCCTTCCGGGATGCGTGCCTTGGCCTCCAGCAACTTCTCGCTTACCAGACGACGTGCGAAGTAAATGTCGACGTTATCCTTAAAATACACGCTTACCGAGGACAGGCCGAACATGGAAACAGAGCGGATTTGTTCTATGCCAGGCAATCCTGCCACGGCCGTCTCTACCGGAAAGGTCAATAACTTTTCCACATCCTCAGCTGCGATACCTGGTGCGGATGTGTAAATATTTACCTGTACCGGCGTTACATCAGGAAACGCATCCACCGGCACTTCCTGCCAGGCTTTCACGCCAAAGACGACTACCAAAACAAAGGCCACCAACACCAACACCTTATAGCGCAATGCTATATCAACAATATTATTAAGCATAGCCGCCCCCTAGTCTGCATCGCCAATTTGAGATTTGAGCAACCGCGCCTTGAGGGCATAGGCACCGCTCACTACCACGCTATCGCCCGCCGCCACACCGGATTTAAGCATGACGTACCCTTGGACACGTTCTCCCAACTCTACGGCTCGCGGCTCAAATCCATCTCTTTCGGCGACAAATACTGTCGGTTGCCCCTGTAACAGCAACACGGCGTCTTCCGGCACGATCAGCGCCTTGATGCTTGCCCCTGTGGTGTTGATTGCGGCGCTGGCAAACATCTCCGGTTTCAACCTGCCGTCGGGGTTCGGCACTTCCACCCGCGCCTTGACCGTGCGGGTTTCCTTGTCCATTGTGCTGCTGATGTAGGTAAGCCGCCCCTTGAACACTTCCCCCGGATAGGCGGACACAGTGACGATGGCCTGGGCACCAACCCTGACCTTGCCAAGGTCTTTTTCGAATAAATCGCTTTCTATCCACAGAGTGGACAAATCGGCTACGGTAAATAGAAATGCGTCCGGCTGGGCAAGCTCACCCAGTACCGCTTTTTTCTCGATGACGGTACCGGCAAACGGTGCGGTCAACGCGAACACCGAACCGGATAGTTTCTCCGGGACGACGCCCATCATGCGCAGCTTGTCACCGGCGGCACGCAGTGCGGCGCGGGCTTTTTCGTGTTCGGCGCGAGCGCGCAAGTAGTCCTTCTCCGGGATGATATTGTCAGCATTCAGCCGCTGGGCACGCGCGAAATTGGCTTGGGCCAGCGCCGCCTCACTCGCTGCTTGCAGATAGCTCGAACGCGCCTCACCCAGATCAATGCTATCCAGCATAGCCAGAGCCTGCCCCGGTTTTACTCGGTCACCCAGGCTAGCATTCACCTTGACGATACGCCCTGGCATGCGCGGGCCTACGTGAGCCAATTTATCCTGGTTAATCTGAATAGTCGCCGTAACCATGATCTGTCCGGCTCTATTCTGCAATTCCAATTTCTGCACTTGGATATTTGCTGTTTTGACTTCTTCTGCGCTCAGCGTGAGCAGTTTCTCGCCGCTTTTTTCGTCGGGATTTCCCTGTTTTGGTGTTGTCTTGTCTTTGCTTACCGGTTCCATTTTGTCGAGCTGCTTTGCATCATTCTCTGGCGCTTTGGGTTTGTCGCCGCACCCAGCAAGCAGAGTTGCAGATAAACTTCCGACCAGCAACCAGGAAGCCAGTCGCCCCAAGTCACGCTTTTGTTGGCTGTGTAAATTTTTCATGTGATGAATTCCTTGATTTTCGATTATGTTCAGCGTAATTCGTGCGCAGGCGACCAGCCCGCTGCCGCTTCCAGGGACACTTGGGTCAAGCGCAGCTCGGTTCGGGCGTCGAGCAGATCGCGCTGCCCATCCAGTACCTGGCGGTTAACCAACAACAATTGCAGCAGCCCAATCTCGCCGGCGCGAAAGGAAACGGAGGACAGATGCTGGTTTTCCTCCAAGCTCGGCAGCACCGATGCGCTCAGCCGCTGCACGCGTGTTTTCAAATTCTCCAAACGCGCCCACAGCGCCAGCACTTGAGCGCGCGCGTCACGTTGCACGGCCTGTTGCTGCACCTGCACCTGGGTCAGTTCGGTCGTCGCACGCCCGATTCCGGTGTCATTGCGGCGAAACAGCGGCAGTGGCAGGGAGACGCTCAAAGCCGTAATTTTCTCCCGGGAATCAGCCGCACCTTCGCGTGCGGCAGAGAGACCCAGCGTCACATCCGGATAAACTGCCGCACGCTCCAAATCAAGACGGCTTTTGGCAGCTTTTTCCCGATGGTCGAACGCGCGCAACAGCGGGCGACTGGCAGCACCCGCCAACAGCTCTTTCAAGCTGTATGATGCAAGAGGCGGTTCCAGGGATCCGCTGACTTCGGGCAAATTATCAGCGAGCAGTTGCAACAAGGCGGCCAACTCGGTTCGTGCCTGGATCAGTTGCTCCCGCAGCACAGATACCTGATTTTGTGCACGCTCCGCTTCCACCTTAGCAAGGTTGCCATCGAGTCGGCTGTCTTCGCCTGCAGTAACACGTTTTCTGACCGCCATCGCTGCCTCCTGGATAAGCTTGAGCGTCCGCTCCTCCATTTGAATGCGCAATTGCAGACTGAGTACTTGCACGAATCGCTGCTCCACCTCTGCATGCAGTTGCCGCCGGGTTTCCGCAATGACTTCCTGCGTCGCGGCAAGAGACTGCTCCGCTGCGCTACGCCGCTTGCCCTGTTGCCCGGCGATTTCAAAAGTCTGTGTCACACCGACCGTCCATTCGTGGTTGACTCGGGCGGGATCAACCGTTTGAGGAATAGTACGCCTGCGCGACTCCGTCGCAAGTTGCGGATTGTTCCACAGCAACGCACGAGCATCGGTCAACTCACCCTGCGCCATGGCAAGATTCGCCTCGGTAGAGCGCAGTGTCGGGTTAGCCTGTTCAGCCTGATTCCAGGCTTGTTCCAAGGTCAGTGGTGCCGACAGAACTGACAGCGGATAAAACGTTGCGAGCAAGAATGACACACCGATAAGGCTGCGCATCAGTCCCATCCTGCTCCGCAGGGCGTGGTAAATATTAACGAATTGCACGATAACTCCTTCAAATATGCGTACACCCCCCTTGCGGCGAGAGCGCACTCAAGACAAAATCAAAAAACCAATTTGGATAAAGTCTTAGGAAAGGAGTCGTGGTGGCCGGAAACGGCCGTCGGGGGAATGAAATTTAATGACGAATGATCGCTGCGTAGAATATTCATTTGCGAATTCAGATGTCACGAGAGCGCTCTGGCTGAACAAGCCCACGAAATGCCCGACGATGTGACACCAGTGATTGCACATAATTTCAGGTGAAGCAGTTTTATGAACTTTGAATTCGGCTGAAGCATGTCCATCATCCACAGCTATGCTGTGTTGCTCGTCGAACCACACGTCAGCCACAGCTGCTTTGTTAAACGTCCAGCCGCCAAAGTTGATCACGAGCGTGATGACGAGCAGATAAACGGTTTGATGAATCGATCTGTCCATGTCTAGTCTTCAAAGTGCGTCATATCGAAGTGCAACCACGCCGGAGCACCGGCATGAAGTTCATCTTCAATACATCCGCATATAACCCTGATGCTCCATCATTTGATTCATCATTTGCTGTTGCATGCCCATGTACTGCTCCATCATGTACTGGCGTTGCTTTAGTTGCTCCGGGGTCAGGCGCTGGTAATCATTCCAGATCATCGGGCTGTTCATCATGGGACCACCCATGCAGCAACCCATCATGCTGGATCCCCGCATGCCATACATCATTCCCTGCGTGTTTTGCATGGCAGCCCAATGTTCCTGCAACAATTTCTGGCGCTCCTGGGGAGCCTGAGTCTGGCGGATCTTAGCCATTTGCGCTTGCATCTGCTTCATCTGCTCCTGAATTTGAACCATTCTCTTGTCGAAATCCAGATCTGATGGCTTAGCCTGAGCAGCTTTTTTAGCAGTCTGAGCATCATCGGCAAAAGTTGGCATCGAAACAGAAATAGCCAACATCGCAAGCAATAAAATCTTCTTCATTTCTGCCTCCTTAGAGAGTTGAATCAAACGAAGCACTCGTGTTGATTGACTCCTTCAACCTCGCTTCAAGTCTTCACGTTTTTGTAAGTACTCTTCGCGATTAATTTCTCCCCGAGCATACCTTTCTTCCAGGACAGTCAGCGCCGGAGACTTTCTTTCACCATCAGGCGCATTCGAGCGACGATCACCCATCAGATACTTCACCACCGCCAGCACCAGCAGTATAGGAATCAGCCAGAAAAACGCCATGCTTAACCATCCCAACCAATGCCAACCCATGCCGTAACCTTCATAATCCATCCACATTCGTATTCTCCCGGTATAGTCGTTGAAAAAACCACCTGACTCGCTCCGCATCGCGCTTCATTTCTACTGTCAGGCTGCTAAACCTGCATATAACCACGCAGCACCACAATCCTTAGAGCACACGCATCACGCGCTCCAGCCGTTGCCTGACCTCGGTCGCCAACGCATTAATCTCGGGTTTATTCACTAGTTCAAGTACTGCATTCGGGTCCATGAATTCCACATGAACCGCGCCAGCCCCATCCTGCCGCACCACTACATTGCAGGGCAGAAGCAAGCCGATGGACGGTTCGCTTTCCAGGGCGCGATGCGCCAAGGGTGGATTGCATGCGCCCAGTATCCGGTAGGGGGGCATATCCTGGTTGAGTTTCTTCTTCATTGTGCCCGCGACGTCGATATCGGCGAGTATGCCAAACCCCTCGCCCTGAAGCGCTTGGGTCACATGCACAATCGCGTCGTCGAACGACATATCGACGGTTTTTCCAAAGCCATACTTGGTCATTTTTAATCCCTTTCGTTAAATGCAATTAAAATGCGTCAGGCCCGCAACATGCGCAACCCGCTCGCAATCACCACAAACTCACTGATTTCATGAGCCAGCACCGCGATGGGCAGCGTGAAATAGCCACTCACTGCACCAACGACAAGCGTGCTAATCACGACTGTGGACAGCGCGAGATTTTGCAAAATAATTCCCGAAGTACGGCGACTGAAACGGATGAGGTAAGGCAACCGGGACAGGTCATCGCCCATCAGCGCCACGTCCGCAGTTTCCAGTGCCACGTCAGTCCCCGCCACGCCCATGGCGATGCCTACATATGCGGCTGCCAGCGCCGGCGCATCATTCACACCATCACCTACCATTGCAACCTTGCCATAGCGCGCCGTGAGTTCAGCCACCATGCGAGTTTTGTCTTCAGGAGAAAGTCCGGCGTGCACTTCGTCCACGCCCACTTGTTGAGCAATAGCTGCAGCTGTAAGTGGATTGTCTCCGGTCAGCATAACCACCCTTTCAATGCCCGCCTGTTTCAGTTCGGCGATGGCCTGCACAGCTTCCGGCCGCAGCGGGTCAGTGATGGCAAGCAAGCCGTGAAGCTCTCTTTCTGTTCCGAGCAGCACTACTGTCTTGCCCTGATTCTGCAATTGCTCTATCTGCGTCAGTACGGTAACGAGCGAGAGCCCCAGATCGGCAAACAGCTTAGGATTACCAATATATAGCTGTTCCCCGCCCACATATCCCCGTGCGCCTGAGCCGGTCATTGACTGAAAATCTTCAACCGGGCGAGGCTGAATTCCTGCCGCCTTGGCACGGTTTAGGATTGCCTGTGCCAACGGATGCTGCGAACGGGATTCCAGTGCTGCCGCCCCCGCCAATACTTGAACTTCAGTATAGCTGTTGAGTGCAACAATATCTGTGACCTCCGGTCGTCCGAGCGTTAACGTGCCCGTCTTGTCCATGGCAATCACCCGTACCTTGGCGAGATTTTCCAGATGCACGCCGCCCTTCATCAAAACGCCGTTGCGCCCTGCGGTGCCGATGGCAGCCACAAGCGTGATCGGGATCGAAATCACCAGTGCACAAGGCGCGGCGGCCACGATGAAGACGGTGGCACGAATCAGCCACTCCTGCCAAGGCAACCCGAATAACGGTGGCAATACAGCAATCAGTACGCCTACCGCAAGCACAGCCGGGCTATAGCGTTTTCCGAAGCGCTCAATGAAGCGCTGACTCCGCCCTTTGCTGGCCTGAGCCTCTTCCACGAGGTGGATAATGCGCGAAAGCGTATTATCAGCAAAAATCTTTGTCGCGCGAATTGTTAATGCGCCTTCGCCGTTAATCGTGGCTGCAAACACCTTACTTCCAACCACTTTTTCTACGGGCACTGATTCACCGGTGACCGGGGCCTGATTCACGCTGGAGCGACCTTCAACCACCTCTCCGTCAGTCGCAAGCGCCTCACCGGGAAGTACAATAAACAAATCTCCCACTTGCAGTTGTTCAACTGGAATGCGTAATTCCTGACTACCGCGCCGCGCCAGCGCAGTTTTGGGAGCGAGATCCATCAGGGCACGAATCGCATTGCGTGCGCGTTCAGCGGTATAACCTTCCGCTGCTTCGGATATGGAATATAAAAACACCAGCATGGCAGCCTCCATCCACTGCCCCATCAACCCGGCAATAATCGCAGCGGTCGCCATCAGTAGCTCGATCCCGATCTCGCGTTCCTGGACAAGATTTTCCAAGGCTTCGCGGCCGAAATAATAGCCCCCGGTAACAACCGCAACCAGATAGAGGAAAGTTTGAATTGATAACGGCAGACCAACATAGCCACCAATAAAGCCGACCAGCAGCAGTAGACCAGAGGTCACCGAAGTCACTACCTGTGGATTGCGCCATGGGTTCGGCATCTGAACACCTTGCTGAGCGCAACTGGGACAAGCCATTACTCGCTCCCCTCTGCCAGTTCAGTATTTTGAATACCCACACGACACCGGCCTTCTTCACGGAGGCACATACGCTCTCGGAAGCGCGCCAGATCTGCGGCAAATATCCCGTCATTATCAGGCAGTGCTTTGAGCATTTGGTAAAGAGGCTCCAGAAATTGAACCCCTTGCACCAGTCGGTGATATATCCAGCGTCCTTCTTTATCTGACGTCAGCAGCCCGGCTTGTCTGATCACTTTGAGATGCCGGGAAAGTTTGTATTGAGGCTCCAGCAGGCTATCCACCAGCTCACACAAACAGGATTCTTCGCCCGCCATGACGAGTAAACGCATGATGCGTATCCTCGTTGGATCTGCCAGCGATTGGAATATGTCTTGGGGTTGAATGTTTATTAGATGCATACTTGCACTATAGTGCAAGTATTTATTATTTACAACAAAATTTCTCTATCGCACCAGGATGAAATAGGTATCTTTATGATCAGCCTATTTCATCCCAAAGTTTGAGTTCATAATTATTGTTTTGCAGAGACCCGCGAAATCCAAAATGTATAAGTGATACCACCCAGTGCTAATGCCACTAATAGTGCCTGGAGGACAAGTCCCTGCATATTGGGATAGATACCTAACAAATCCATGCGTGGGAAATTAACTGCATCAACAGGCAACTTCCCTGCTTCTTGCAATGCTGCCACTCCCTTTCCCGCAAAAATGATTGCCAACACATAAAGCATACCGGAACTGACTCCAAAGAATAGTCGCAGCGGCAAGCGCACACCAAGCCGGAAAATCACCCATGCCAGCATGATGAGAAGCAGCGCACCCACACCAATACCAAACAAGACCATCTGACTCCCTTCAGCACCTACCTGCGCCCACAGCGTTTCATAAAACAACACTGTCTCAAATACTTCCCGATAAACTGCGATGAACGACACCGCCGCCAACAACCATAGCGTACGACCATTTAAGGCGCCGCGTATTTTACTTTCTATAAATTGTTTCCAATGTTGCACATGCAGTTTGTTTAACAACCAGAAGCTTACGTACAGCAGGATGGCAGCAGCGAGCAATGCGGTTACACCTTCTGTTAATTCTCTACTTGCACCACTGACATCGATCACGTATGACGCTACAAACCAGGTCGCGACACCCAGTAACAATGCCCCTACCCAACCTGCGTGAATATAGGGCAAAGCATCACGGCGGCCGGTTTTAGTAAGAAAAGCAATAATAGCCGCCAGAATCAATATGGCTTCCAAACCTTCTCGAAGCAAAATCCCCATGGCGCTCGCAAACCCGACCCCTGGAGAAATAGTGGTGCCTTGCATGCGCTTATCCGCAATCACCAATAATGATTGCAGTTTGTCATGCTGGGTGACAACCAGTTGCAGTGCTGCGTTTTTTTTGATTAGATTACGGTAGTTGTACATACCAGCTTCGATAGTTGCCCTAAGCTTTGGATCTATCGCGCCCAAACCAGCTTCAGCCAATTCAAATCCTTCAAGATACGCAGCCACTGCTACTTGGTATGCGCTTTGTGCATCACCGCGGCGGTAGTTTGCCAGACTTTCATTAAGCTTTTCGATACTGAACTGGATCGGGCTTGCCTTACCATTGTCAACCATAACTGGATTTGCCCGCAGATAGGCAAGCACTTTCACACCATCTTCGTTCTGTTGCACACTTAAATCGTGCGGCGTTGCCATGACGACTGCTCTAAGATCAGGAAACCGGTTCCTGCCTTTCCCCTGGTTCCATAACACTTGGCCTTGGCTTCGCTCAGCATCACTGACTGAAAACTGACTCACGTAAAATGCCAATGCCCAGCGCTGTTCATCTGTGAGCTGTTTAAATGAAGGCATTGCTGTCCCTTTAACACCCACACTAATCGTGTTGTACAAGCCAAAAACGCTGCGCTGCGCCTGCCGCTCCCTATCATGAAAGTCAGCCGGTTTCGGCTGTAATGTTATAGCCAGCGGCCCGTCGCCTTTTCCTTGTGCACCATGACAAGCAAAGCAATTCTGTTGAAATAACGCAGCCGCGGCACGTACATCGGGTGTGCTTTTTGGACTAGTCGCAATAGCAAAATTATTTATGATTGCAGTTTTTATCGCAGTGGCTTTGGCAGCGATTTCTTCGCCACTTTCTTTGCTATTCACCAATGCCTCCAGCGTGTTTGCCTCGCCTTGCACAGAATCTTTTTCTGGAAAATCAGGCAAGTTTGTTACTGAAAGTTTAATCTGCTTGGAAAATTCAACCTGCTCTTTGTATTCAGCCTGGTTAATGACTATATGATCTTTAACTGTCTTCTGGTAATCAACGCCAATATAATCAAGCATCTGCACGATGCTTTGTGGCTGATCATCAGCACGAACCACGCCGTTCAACAATAAACTCGCCATCATGAAGAAAATGCTTAGTAAATTCCGGTATGTATTCATAGCACCAAGATAAAGCGATAATGATAATAGTTCTCATTATTATCATAGCTATTTTATTTGTCAAACAATCTCTAAATTTACTAGTAGTCGAAAACTTGAATGCTGCACTGATGTGTCTTAACTGGTGCTGGTTAAAGCCGCTTGAAATCCGGTTGCTATATAGCCAATACGAAACCAGCATGCAATGGATAGAAATCATACAAAAGGGGTTAGCGTATAGCTAACCCCTTTTGTTTTGAATCGTATTGACAGCTAGAACACGCGAACGATAAACGCTTTAGCTGATTCCATAGGTAATTTGCTACTGCTCACCAGCAATAGCATACCAGCCAGATACACAGGCCAGGATTTCAAAGAAACCTTCCAGTCGGTAAGTGATGGCCACATGCTGGAAAATTGCGGTGCAAGCAAACACCATATCGCAATATCCATGTTCTGATAAATATAATCATTACCAATTCTGTGCGCAGCCACAAGCACTATCACATACACGCCCAGCAAGGGTGCCAGACAGGTCGGCATGGCGTTATACCAGCGCAGATTGGCGAATCCTACGCTCCCCAACACCAGCCTGCTACTGCCATCCATTTTCGGCAACAAACTGAACGACACCGGTTTAGCATTTGTTAGCATACCCACCAGCAGATGCAGAAACTCATGCAGCATAGTCCCGGGCAAAGACAGTATCGAATAAATTGTGGTTCGGCCAGAGACGCTCTTCAATAACAGCCAGATGATTGCGGAAGGAATAAGATAAAGCAATGCTGGTAACAGCGTTGCTTTATTGAACAGCATGACAGGTTGATACTGCATTAAAACAGCCGCAGCGAAGCCACTTCCTGCTCTTTGGCAATTTTCTTTAAAGCGATTTTGACAGCCTGGGTTGCACCATTCTTTTCGGCATGTTCGGTAAAAGTGGCGATGGCATGATCCAGCGAATCACCCATTTCACGCCAATCCGTTTCAAATTCCCGGTGCTTTACATACGAGGTAGTCAGTTTTCCGGAACGCATCACGATCATCAGCACGGCGCAACCGGTGCGGCGAACAGCGAGCGCGGTTTTTCGATTTCTGTTAATTACCACCATCTCCGATTACTCCATCGTCAAGTTGATTAGACGAATTATTATGTTGGTATTATTCATCACGAACCAATTAAACATCTGACTGATTGCAGGTTACGATATTATCATTTTGCCGGATGCGCAACCTATTGCATCTCATATTAACTATTGAAAAACCGTCATGTCAAAAATTGCCTACTATAACGTCATTACAAGCATACTCATGGTGTTCAGTTTTTCTACTGCGCATGCCGTTGACAGTAGCGTGTACCCCGCGTCCACAAGTCATAACATGACAAGCAAATCACCGGATGCATCCAAACTGGTTACTCCCATAATCAGCACCATCACCATCGCCCCTTACAGAATCACCCGATATTCGACGGCTAATGGCAAATGGGGGGCAAGCTGTAACTGGCGTGACCAGCCGACACTAACTGTAAGCTGCAATAACGAACTGATTACCAATGCAGCAAGCCCTTTTAAACATGGCAGCAGTTTGAGTTTTGAGATCAACGAGCGCTTTATTGGCAATTATAATGAACTCAAAGTAGCTCTTGGTGAAATTGGCAGCACGGGCGTTCCCAGTCAGCATACGCTATTACCAAGCAAACCTGCCGCATCAACTTTTGCACCTGCGAATGGCATTATCAAAGCTGACACCCTGACTAAAAACACCGATCACATGATTACGCTCAGCCAGTTAAACGATATACCCCCGAACCCGAAACGCGCGATCCTGACCGACATTATTGTTAATTTCAAAGGTCGTTATCAGCTTGGACACTACCAGACAATCACCCTGGCATACGACAATATTTCAGATACAGAATTACGTAAAGTTCATTTCCAGGATGGCATTCTTAAAACCATGAGACTGAAAGATGATGTTGATGAAAAAGAGCACAATGACCAATTAATCAAATAGCGAGCACCCCTCTTATGACGCGCTGATTACCCTGCTGCACCACGCCTGTTACCAGCCATATGGATTTAGTTTTAAATCAGGCAAGCGCATCTGTTTATGAGACTATAATTCAGCTGCATGCAGGCCATGATGGAAAATATAATTTTAAATGATATAGGTGAAAATGATGACTAACAAACAATCGATGCTGTTTTCAACTGTGATGGGCCTAGCAATAGGCAGCCTTTCCCTGAACGCACAGGCTGGCACACAAGACATACTGTCTGCCAATAACCAGGCCGGCATACAACTCACTATGCAGCACATGGATTACAGCGAAACCTATCAAGGCGTATTGATTGATACTGAAAATGGCAACGTGCCGGGCATAGACCTGTCGGTATCCGTCATGAAAGATTTGTGGCTGGGTAACGATTATTTGCAGGCAGAATACGCCTATTCCAGTGGCAAGACTGATTATGTCGGTTCTTATCAAGGCGGCAGCTATGGCTCCCTTGTCGCTAAATCCGGTGCAGAAATTAACGACTTCAGTATTCGCTATGGCAAAGGTTATGTAGCCAGCCAAACTGTCATGCTCACCCCATATGGCGAATTTGGCTACCATCAATGGGATCGCAATGTGGGTGATGGCATACCCGGCGGATACATGGAACACTACAGCCACAAATACCTGGCTTTTGGCATACTCGGCCAATACTCACCCGTTGCCAGGCTGGTACTGACCGGCAATGTGATGGCTGGCCGCACCTTGCGACCAGCCATTACGGTAGATTTACCTGCTCCACAGGGTTTCTCTGCAGGTCTTGGTAACTCCGCTATCTACAAGGCGGGTATCGCAGCAGACTACGCCTTCACCAAAACCATACATGGCAACGCAGGTATTGATTACACAACCTGGCAATATGGCGCCAGCGCAATACAGCCTAGCGGTTACCTGGAACCGGACAGCAAAACTTACATAACCACCTTTAAAGTGGGTGTTGGTTACGCATTCTAACTAGCAGGTGTAATAAGCCTCTGCTGGAATTGATGTTTTCCCTCCGTTCTGTTGGTGCCGCATAGCAAATTACCCGGTGCCAGCAGAGCAGCTCTGCACTACCCGTTTTTCTGTCTCTGGCCTAACAAGCTACAATCAGTTTATAATCGACAAGATTATCTTTTTATAAAAATATCTCAGTTCATGGAACTCACCGCGTCATTACTGGAAAAATACAGCAAACCCGGGCCGCGTTATACCTCCTATCCTACCGCGCCCTACTTCGATGAAAAATTCGGCGCAAGCGCGTGGCTGGATGAACTGCAACAAACGCAGGCGAGTGGCCGGGATTTATCGCTGTACGTGCATATACCGTTTTGCGACAGCTTGTGCTATTACTGTGGCTGTAACATGGTGGCGACTCAAAATTACAGCAAAGCCACTCAGTACCTTGGTTTCCTGTTTCAGGAAATCGAGCGCATGGCAGCACTCACTTTACCTGGACGTACGGTGCGGCAGATCCACTGGGGTGGTGGCACACCTACCTATTTGCACCCGGATGATATTCGTCGCCTGTTCGCGCATCTGCGCGCCAGCTTCAACATCGCCGCCGATGCCGAAATCGGCTGTGAAGTTGATCCGCGCGAACTGAGCCGTGAGCATGTACAAGCGCTGGCAGACAGCGGTTT
>NZ_BHGL01000005.1 GCF_003864975.1 Sulfuriferula thiophila | reverse complement strand
GCGACCGGCACCTATACCGTGTTTGTTGACCCGAACTACGCCGTGACAGCCAGCATGCAAGTCACTGTGGATCCAGGTATTGCATTGGTGGCGGACGGCGCATCGCCCACGGTTACGCTGAACACGGCAGGTCAGATAGGTCGTTTGACCTTCACCGCCACAGCGGGCCAGAACCTGGGCCTGGGTATTACGGGGTTAACCTTAAGCCCGACGACTTCGACGTATGCGGCTGTCAATGTATATAACTCAGTGGG
>NZ_BHGL01000004.1 GCF_003864975.1 Sulfuriferula thiophila | reverse complement strand
GGATCCACAGTGACTTGCATGCTGGCTGTCACGGCGTAGTTCGGGTCAACAAACACGGTATAGGTGCCGGTCGCCGGCAGGCTGGCCAGGTTGATGTAACCGCCGGAGGTTGTGTATACCGTCACTGCATTCAGGTATGTTCCATCCGGCTTGAGAACAGTGACATAGGCCGTTTGGCTGGCCGGATTGGTGACCAGCGCAGCGATGTTGATGCCGACGCTGTCGCCTGTCGTGCCACTAAACGTCAGGCGTCCATTCTGGCCTGCACGGGTCAGGTTCAGGTTGTACGCCGTGCCCGATGTCAATGTGCCCGTCGCGTCTGACGACAGGGTCGCGGTGAAGCTGCCAGTCGCACCAGATGCTGGCGTGACCACGATGCTATAAGTGCCGGCCGCCATATTCTGCAAATTGATGCCACAACCACCGTTGGCGGTATAGGAAGTGTAGCAAGTTGAGTAACCAACTTGCGTTCCCACTGAGTTATATACATTGACAGCCGCATACGTCGAAGTCGTCGGGCTTAAGGTTAACCCCGTAATACCCAG
>NZ_BHGL01000003.1 GCF_003864975.1 Sulfuriferula thiophila | reverse complement strand
GATAGTGTGGATTACCCATGTGAAAGTAGGTCATCGTCAGACACCCCATTCTAAAAACCCCCGTAGCTTACGCTGCGGGGGTTTTTTATTGCTTGTTTAAAATGGAATTCGTAGCAGGCTGGTGACTTTAAGTAATTTAAGCGGCCAGTTTATTTGGTTAACGTTATTCTGCCATCGGCTCCAGTGTTGTTGAGGCGGCCAGTGGTTGCAGTAATCTATGGATGACTTCACCAGCAAGCATTAAACCAAACAGTGGTGGCATATAGCTAATCGTGCCATTAACCGCACGAGCTCTACCTGGACCATCGACGGCTACTGGCGGTAAAGGCTGGGCGGGTTGTTCATCTGAATATACCGTCAATATTCCACGGCGTATGCCTAATTTATGCAGGCGCTTACGCATGATGCGCGCTAAAGGGCACATTTCAGTTTTACTGATATCCGCTAATTTTATTTTAGTTGGATCTAAACGGTTTCCTGCACCCATGCTTGAGGCAACATTCAAGCCACGCTGCATGCTGGTGGATACCAGTGCAACTTTGCAATTCAGCGAATCTATACAATCAATCACATAATCAACATCGTCAGGTACATAATCAACCATATTTTCGGTTGATAAGAACACTTGGTGAGTAGTGAGTATGCAATCTGGATTTATATTCTGAATGCGCTCTCGCATCAAATCGATTTTTGACTGGCCTACTGTCGATAATAGGGCCGGTAATTGCCTGTTAATATTGCTCGGCGCAACATGGTCGTGATCAACCAGGGTTAGTTTGCCTATACCCGCACGTGCGAGTGCTTCGGCACAATATGACCCAACGCCGCCAAGTCCGGCAACGAATACGTGTTTGCCTGCCAGGAGTTCTATACCTGCTGAACCGATCAGGATTTCAGTACGCTCAAATTGGGGTAATGTAGTCATTTGGTGGGTAGGAATATGCCGAGTAAATCATTAAGAAATCTTTGACCCTTATCGGTAGGGGTAATCCGGATATGGTCACGGGTAATCAAGCCTTGTTGTTCTGCTTGATTGAGTTGGGGCTGTATTGCTGTGATGGGTAAGCCCGTTCTTTCGCTGAACAAGCTGATATCGAACCCATCGGTCAGGCGTAAAGCATTCATCATGAATTCAAATGCAAGTTCGGTTTGCTGGACTTGATTTTCAGTCTGCACCGGCTTTCCGGCAAGAGCATGCTCCATGTACTCGCGTGGGTGCTTGTGCCGCATCTGCCGCAGAATACGGTCATGAAACGAAAGTTTGCTGTGCGCACCTGCGCCTATGCCAAGATAATCACCAAATTGCCAATAGTTAAGATTATGCCGTGCCTTGTGTTGCGGTTGTGCAAATGCCGATGTTTCATAGTGCTGATAACCTGCCAGGCTGAGTTTATCTTCGATCATGATTTGCATATCCGCAGACAAGTCGTCATCTGGCAGGTCAGGCGGATGACTGTGAAACGGTGTGTTGGGTTCGAGTGTCAGGTGATAGCACGATAGGTGTGGAGGATTATAATTCAGTGCAGTTTCAATATCCTGTTGGGCTTGTGCTAATGTCTGGTTGGGTAGTGCGTACATCAAATCCAGATTGAAATTATCAAAGGTAGTTGATGCGATTTCTACGGCGCGGTGCGCTTCTTTGTCATCATGGATACGACCCAGTTGGCTCAAGTGCTGCGGATTAAAGCTCTGTATGCCGAGCGATAAGCGATTAATGCCAGCGGCTTTGAAACCGCGGAATTTTTCAGCTTCCACAGTGCCGGGATTTGCTTCGAGAGTTACTTCAGCAAAAAAATCGAGTTTAATCAGGCTGCGTACAGTGGCTAGCATGCTATCAATTCCCTCTGCGGAGAACAGGCTAGGCGTACCCCCCCCAAAGAAAATACTGTGGATGCCACGCCCCCAGATCAAGGGTAGTGCGCTTTCCAGATCGCGACTGAGCGCCTCTATATATAATTTCTCTGGGATGGTTTCACGTGCAGTATGCGAATTAAAGTCGCAATAAGGACATTTTTTTACGCACCACGGTATGTGAATGTACAGCGATAGCGGTGGTAGTGCTGTTAAATTATGATGCAATTGCATGGTTTTGTTGGTGACCTAGTTGTTTGACAAGCTGCGCGAGCGCTTGTCCTCTATGGCTTAAGCTGTCCTTTTGTGCGGGACTTAACTCGGCTGCGGTTTTACCTAGTTCAGGAATCAGGAAATGCGGATCATAGCCAAATCCATCATCACCGCGCGCGTCATCGACAATGAGTCCATGCCAGCGGCCTTCAGCAATCAGTGGTATGGGGTCATTGGCGTGACGCAGATACACCATGATGCAATAGTAATAAGCTTCGCGCTGAGCTATGCCGTTTAATGCAGAAATTAACTTGGCATTATTACGCTGGTCGGATTTTGGCTCACCAGCATAGCGCGCTGAGTGCACGCCGGGTTCGCCGCCGAGTGCTGTCACGCAAATGCCGGAGTCATCTGCTATGGCTGGTAGTCCGGTCATGCTTGATGCATGGCGGGCTTTGGCAATACAGTTCTCAATGAAACTCGGGTGTGGTTCATCGGCTTCGGTCACGTTGTATTGAGACTGTGGAGCCACCTTAAACCCGAGTGGGGACAGCAGTCGGTCTATTTCACGTAACTTGCCAGCATTATTGCTGGCAATGACTATCGTGTTCTGCATCAGGTGTTTAACGCCGAGCGTTGCAAGCTGACGAGTTGCTGGATGCCATGGTCAGCCAGATCCAGCATGGCATTGAGCTCGTCACGGGTATAGGTTGCACCTTCAGCGGTACCCTGGACTTCAATCAGACCGCCACTCCCCGTCATGACCACGTTCATATCGGTATCACAGGCAGAGTCTTCGTCGTAATCCAGATCCAGTACCGGGGTGCCTTGATAAATGCCAACTGAGATCGCTGCAACAAAATTACGGATAGGGGACACGCTCAGCAAGCCATTCTGCAACAGGGTATTGATAGCGTCATGAGTGGCAACAAAAGCGCCGGTGATGGAAGCGGTACGCGTGCCGCCATCAGCTTGTATGACATCGCAGTCTATGTGCAGGGTGCGTTCGCCTAAAGCATCTAGATCAACGGCTGCGCGTAATGAACGGCCGATAAGGCGCTGGATTTCCTGGGTGCGCCCGGATTGTTTACCGCGTGCGGCTTCCCGGTCCATGCGAGTGCCAGTTGAGCGAGGTAGCATGCCGTATTCCGCAGTCAACCAGCCCTGATTTTTACCTTTGAGAAAACCCGGCACTTTTTCCACGATGCTGGCGGTGCATATCACTTTGGTGTCACCGCATCGGATCAGTACTGAACCTTCGGCATGTTTGGTGTAATGCCGAATAATTTCAATATCGCGGAGTTGATCGGCAGAGCGTTGACTAGGGCGCATATACTTCCTTAACGATTATTTTCAGAGAATTTCTTAATGGTATTCTGGATTTCGGCAATAGCCCGTTCTACCTCATCTTCGGCTAAATCAGCCGGAGTGGGGGTGAATTCATCCATCTTGGTAGTGAATGTGTTGATAGGCATGGCGACGGTAGAGACGGTCTGACTGTCATTGGTGTCGTGCGATTCCCAGGTCATTGCGATTACGGATAAGTTGTCGCCATGCCGCCCGGCACGCAGTTCGGCATGATCCATGAGAAACTCGATGGAGCGTGCGAGCGGGAAGGTACGCAGCGTGGTCGCAATCTGCTCGGTAGTGAGCATGCCCCATAAACCATCGGTACACATCAGGATGGTGTCCTGCTCTGCTAGTGGCATGGGGCGGGATACTTCGATTTCAGGGACCAGATAGCCACCCAGGCAGTTATAGACCTTGTTGCGGTCAGGGTGGGTTTTCATGTCTTCTTCGGTAATCAGTCCGTCATCGCATAACTGCTGGACGGTGGAGTGATCGTGTGTACGGGTAACCAGGCCGTTGTCACTAAACAGGTAAAGGCGGGAGTCCCCGGCATGCGCCCACCACACCGTATCATCCTGCACCACACAGGCGACGCAAGTGGTATGGGGTGCATCCGGTAATTTTTCTTTGCGGGTATATTCATTGATCGCATCATGCGCGCGTTGAATTGCGCCATGCAGAAAACTGGCGGGGTCGCGCAATTTTGGGCGGGTGTGGCGCTGGAATGTTTCGGCCAGGACTTTGACAGTAATCTGCGCAGCAATTTCCCCGTGCTGGTGCCCCCCCATACCATCGGCAATCACCATTAAAAGCGCATCGCGGCTATACGAATAGGCAATGCGATCCTGATTGTAGCGACGTCCGCCTTGACGACTGGCTTGATAAATAGAGAAGCGCATGGGATTAGCTCGTGAGTTAATTTTAGAAAATGTCTTTGTACAGTGTGTTACGAATGTTATCCATCAGACTGGGTGGCTTGATGACCAGATCGGTGGTTTCCATGATGGCTTTTTGCAGGGCAAATACACTTTGTGGCCGTTGCAAGTGATCAAGTTTCAAACAAGTATCAATAATTTCCAGCATGCCGGCTGAATATTTTCCTTGCCAGGCTTTGCTTGCTGGTATTAATTTGTCATTTGTCAGGCGCGCATCGGCTGCAAAAGGTGCCCCGCCAGCCAGGCAGGCATACATGGTTGCGCCTATGCTGTAGATGTCCGTCCACGGACCCAGCAGGGTAGGGTCGGTGTACTGTTCCGGCGCCGCAAAGCCGGGGGTGTACATCGTCATAAGTTTGGGTTGTTCAGCCGTAAGCGTTTGCCGCGCCGCACCAAAGTCGATTAATACCGGTGAGCCGTCCATGCGGATGTAAATGTTGGATGGCTTGATATCCAGATGTAATAATTTTTGCGTATGGACTTCGCGCAAGCCATTGAGCAACTCGGCAAATACGCGCCGGATGAAGCTTTCGCGAATGTCGCCTCGGTGGGAGCGTATAAACTCCTGCAGCGTTTTGCCGCGCTCATAGCGCATCACCATATAAACGGTATCGTTGGCCCGAAAGAAATTCTCAACACGCACGACGTTCGGGTGCAGAATACGCGCCAGCGAGCGGCCTTCTTCGAAAAAGAAGCGCATCCCGTAGCGGAAGGAATTAAGATTGCCCTCGGTAATGGGTATGACTAGATCATTATCACCGCGTTTGACCAGGCTGCCGGGTAGATATTCTTTAATCGCAACCGGCTGATCATTGGCATCGTAAGCCAAATAAACTAAGCTAAAGCCGCCACCGCCGATTTTTCGGACAATGCGGTAATCCATGAGCTGGTAGCCATTTGGCAAGGCATAGTTGGATTGAACGGACATGAGCCAGGGTTGTGTAATAACTAATGTGTAATTTTCGGGATAAACCGACATAAAGTAAAGGGCGATTTGTGATTTATAGTATGACAGGTTATGCGGCAGTCACCGCCAAACATTTTGAACAGGTATTAAGTCTTGATTTGCGTGCAGTCAATTCACGTTATCTGGAACTGCATTTCCGCGCAGCTGATGAATTTCGCGGCGTAGAACTGGCGCTGCGCGAACGTATCAGTCAGCATATCGTGCGCGGCAAAGTAGAGTGCCGTATTGCGTTAACGGCGGCCAGCACGTTGGATGCGGGTACTCAGTTAAACACAGTATTGCTGGATCAGTTGGCACAACTGGCACAGCAAATCGATCACCGACTGCCGCAGGTAATGCCGCTGAATGTTGCCGATGTGTTGCGCTGGCCGGGGATGTTGCTGACGCAGCATGAGCAGCAGGACCTGCAGCAGCCTTGTCTTGCACTGCTGGATCAGGCGCTGCTGGAGTTTCAGGCCAGTCGTCAGCGTGAAGGTGAGAAGCTGGCTGAGCATATCATGGAGCGACTGGAGAAAATGCAGCTGCAAATCGATCAGCTCAAGCCGCATTTACCGGACTTGATTGCTGCATATCAACAAAAGCTTAGCGTGCGTTTTGCCGAATTGATTGGTAATGCGGATGATGAACGCATACCGCAGGAAGTTGCCCTGTTTGCGCAGAAGATCGATGTGGATGAGGAGTTGTCTCGCTTGCAGGTGCATATCAACGCAGTGCGCAGCATTCTGAAAAAAGGTGGGGCCGTTGGCAAACGGCTGGATTTCATGATGCAGGAATTGAATCGTGAAGCCAATACGCTGGGCTCAAAATCGGTCAGCGTGGAAACCACGCAAGTAGCGATGGAGTTGAAGGTGCTAATCGAGCAGATGCGTGAACAGGTGCAAAATATCGAATAAGCACTGCCCTGTTGTGTCACTTGGTGATTTCTTCAGACCGCCGCATGGCGATCCGAAGTGGAGAGGCTTATTTTTCCAGTAATGTGGTTACAACAGGATTGAAGCCGAGTGACTCGTAATGGGCAAGGGTCGGGTAAGCCCCGGCGTTGACCACGGCCGGATTTTTTTCGCTCAGGCCGGTCATGTCCGAAGGTTTCAGCCCTGCACCGCGTACGGAGTTGCCGCAATATTCAACGCGCACGCCTTTTTGCGCCAGGTCTGCCCAGTTGTCGACGATGCCCTGATGATCAAGATAATTTTTCTTCGCAAATATGGCGATGCCTGGCCCTTCAATGATGACCACCAGTTGTGCGCCGGGATGCTCCATGATGCGACTGGCAACCGTGGCGCCAAACCCGGCGCTGGCAGCGCTTTCCGCCTTCAGGTCCATGACGATTTTAAGATTGGAAAACTGCTCGGTATGGCGGTCTATCGCCGTGCCGCCCGGTGCAAAGCTATCATCGTCGCCAGCCAGTGCCGGTAATGCAGCGAGTGAGGTGCATGCCAGGGTCAGCGTTAATATCAGTTTTTTAAATGCAAAATTCATTATCGTCTCTTTCATATAAATATTCCCGGTGCTTGACTCCGGTATGGGTGGTTAGGTTCCGTTGTTTTTTGAGGCTCACGCAAAAGCTTGAATCTTCGTCCCGGGTTTTTTTAAAATGCGGGAATTGCGGTATTATTTGATGCGGTGTGGTCGTACGATATTTAATCGTGCCGGGCACGGGTTCTGATGGTGTCTAGTGTATTGATTCGCTCCCATACTGCGAGTTTTTGTGCGTTGGTGTAAAACAACCACTGGTCTACTTCGGCCTGGGTACGCCCGCAGCCTTTGCAGACCTTATCTCCCAGGCTGCATGAGCAATAGCCGATGCATGGTGAATCAGGGGTGTTGGTCGAATTCGACATGATAAAAGGAAAATAATGTGAACGGGAATTTGTTTATTCTAACCGCCCCGTCGGGCGCAGGCAAAACCAGTTTGGTTCGTGCTCTGCTCGGCCGTGATAACCAGGTACGGCTGTCGATTTCATACACCACACGTGCGCCCCGGCCTGGCGAAGAGGATGGTCGCGATTATCATTTCGTGAGTGTCGAGGAATTTACTGCAATGCGCCTGGCCGGTGCTTTTCTGGAGAGTGCCGAGGTGTATGGTAATTACTATGGCACATCAGAACCCTGGATACGCAATGCCCTGGCGGCGGGGGATGATGTGTTGCTGGAAATTGACTGGCAGGGGGCCGAGCAGGTACGTCGCTTATTTGCGGATACGGTCGGGATATTTATCGTACCGCCCTCACTGGATGTGCTGCAGCACCGGCTGATTGGCCGTGGTCAGGATAGTGCGGAAGTGGTCGCGCGACGCTTGGCGGCAGCGCGGGAGGATATAAGCCATGTCGGCGAGTTTGACTATGTTATCATTAACGATGATTTTGACATGGCGCTAGCAGATATGCTCGCCGTGTTCCGTGCGTACCGTTTGCGTGTTGCGCGACAACAGGCACGCTACGCTGGTTTATTTACCTCGTTGAATAGTTAAGGAATTGATATGGCTCGTATTACTGTTGATGATTGTATTAGTAAGATTCCTAATCGCTTTGAGCTGACGCTGGCTGCTACCTATCGTGCGCGCCAGCTCGCTAACGGCCATACGCCTAAAGTCGAAGCCGGTCGTGACAAACCTACTGTCGTCGCCTTAAAAGAAATCGCCGCAGGCGAAGTTGGCCGTGAAATTCTGAACCGTGGTCGTGCTTGATTTAGTAGCGTAACGTTATGCCTGAACTCGAAGAAATTAGCGCGCAACTGAAGTATTTGAAAGCGGAAGATGTTGCGCAGGTTCAGGCGGCATTCGAGTTCAGCCGGATAGCCCATACCGGGCAATTCCGTAAAAGTGGTGAAGCCTATATTCATCATCCGGTTGCGGTAGCCGGAATCCTGGCGCAATGGCATCTCGATGCGCAAGCGTTGATGGCTGCGTTGCTGCACGATGTGGTTGAGGATACCCCCACCACCAAAGAAGAAATTGCCGAGCTGTTCGGCAAACCTGTGGCCGAATTGGTCGATGGCGTTTCCAAGCTCGATAAAATCGAGTTTCAGACCGAGGTTCATGCGCAAGCAGAGAACTTCCGCAAGATGTTGCTGGCCATGGCGCGCGATGTGCGTGTCATCCTGATCAAGCTGGCCGATCGCTTGCACAACATGCGTACGCTGGATTCGATGAAACCGGAAAAACGCCGGCGTATTGCCCAGGAAACAGCCGATATCTATGCGCCGATTGCCAACCGCCTGGGGCTGAACAGCCTGTATCAGGAGCTGGACGATCTGTGTTTTCATCATCTCTACCCCAATCGTTATCGCGTCCTGGCGCAAGCGGTAAAAGCGGCGCGCGGTAATCGCAAAGAGGTGGTAGAGAAAGTCCGCGAGGCTATTAGCCATAAGCTGGAAGATGCCGGTGTCTCGGCCATGGTGAGTGGTCGCGAAAAGCACCTGTTCAGCATCTATAAGAAAATGCAGGAAAAATCACTGGCGTTTTCCGAGGTGTTCGACATCTATGGTTTCCGCGTGCTGGTTAACGATATTCCTTCCTGCTATCTGACATTAGGCTGTTTGCACAGCCTGTACAAGCCGATTCCGGGCAAGTTCAAAGATTACATTGCCATCCCCAAAGCCAACGGCTATCAGTCGCTGCATACCACGCTGTTCGGCCCATTCGGTACGCCGATAGAAATCCAGATTCGCACCCATGAAATGCACAAAATTGCCGAGGCCGGCGTGGCCTCGCACTGGTTGTATAAATCCAGTGATACCAGCATTAATGACGTGCAACAAAAAACCCATCAGTGGTTGCAGTCGTTGCTGGAGATACAGGAGGGCGGCGGCGACTCTGCGGAATTCCTTGAACACATCAAAGTTGATCTGTTCCCGGATGAAGTGTATGTGTTTACCCCCAAAGGCAAGATATTGTCCCTGCCGCGTGGCGCCACGGCCGTCGATTTTGCCTATGCGGTGCACACCGATGTCGGTAATCACTGCACCGCAGTAAAAGTAAACGGCGAGCTGATGCCGATGCGCACCCTGTTGCGCAATGGTGATCAGGTGGAAGTCGTGACCGCACCGAATGCCCGGCCTAATCCGGCCTGGGTCAACTTTGTCGTGTCTGGCAAAGCACGTGCACACATTCGCCATTATTTGCGCACCATGCATGCTGAAGAGTCCGTGTTGCTGGGCGAGCGTCTGCTCAATCAGGCATTTCGCGCTCTGGGTGCTGATCCGACGCAAATCCGGCCGAGTTGCTGGGATCGTGTGCATAAAGAAACCGGCAAAACCCGTGAAGAGGTACTGACCGATATCGGCCTGGGCAAGCGTCTCAATATTGTCGTAGCGCGTCAGCTGATGATGCAGGAGCAGGGGCAGCCTACCCCGCGCCAGCATGGCGCAATTGCGATTCGCGGCTCGGAGGGTGTGGCCGTCCAGTTAGCAAAATGTTGCAGCCCTATTCCCGGCGACCCGATCATCGGCTTTATCAAATCGGACCAGGGGCTGGTCATTCATACCCATGACTGTACTGCGATCAAGCATTACCGTGATGATCCGGATAAATGGCTGGATGTGGAATGGGAACCGGGTCTCACCAAGATGTTCGACGTCAACATCAAGCTCATCGTGCTCAATCAGCGCGGTGTGCTCGCCAAGCTGGCCGCAGCGATTGCGGATGAAGGTTCCAACATCGACAACGTGTCGATGGAAGAGGAAGACGGCAGCCAGTACACCACCATCTATTTTACCCTGCAAGTCGAGCAGCGCATGCACCTTGCGCGCATCATGCGCGGGTTGCGGCGTCTGCCGGAAGTGGTGCGTATCATGCGTGTCAAAAACCGCAGTAAAGACAACCGCGCGGCAATTCAATAAAGCTGGCGGCTGTTCGCACCCGGTTGGCCGGGTGCGGCAATTTGTCACATTTTCCTGATCTGGGTTCGCTCATATACTTCGGCGCTTGAGTATATTCGGGTGTATCCATGCGCAATAATAAAATCACAGTCCAGCAGGCTGATTTGGGAGGTCGTGCAGCTATCCATCGCTTCTTCGTGTTGCTGCATACCTGGGCTGGCTTGCTGATTGCGCCATTCATCTTGCTGGCAGCGATTACCGGTCTGATTTATGTATTTTCGCCACAGATAGACGCTTATTTGCATGCTGATCTGGATACAGTTGTGCCGGGTGCAGTCAGTCAGTCGCTTGATCGGCAAGTCGCAGCAGCGCAAGCAGCGCGTCCGGATTTGCAACTGCATTTTGTCGTGCCTGCTTATCGGGCTGCCGAGACGACCCAGGTGTTTTTGCGCGGGCATAGTCATCACGGTGCTGTGCACGATCATGGTTTGCCGCAGGATCAGATCGTCTATGTCAATCCCTATACCGCACACGTCGTGGGGGTGGCAGGCGAAATGAGCCGGTTCCGCAACTGGTCCAAAAAACTGCATTCCAGCCTGCTGCAAGGCAATGGCTGGCGCTGGCTGATAGAACTGGCCGCGAGCTGGATGCTGGTCTTTATGTTCACCGGCCTGTATTTGGTATGGATGCGGTTTCGTGTGCAGCAGCGTTCAATGTGGCAGCTATTTGTGCCGTGCAGTAGCGACGGACGTCGAGGCTGGCGCGAATGGCATGGCAAATTGCCGCTGCTGTTTTTCCCAGTGCTACTCATTATCGTCGTTACCGGATTGACCTGGTCGCAACAGAGCGGTGATAAATTCCGCCATCTGCAACAAGATTTGCATCAAGGTTCACCCAAATTCCCAAAAAATATCGCGACGGTTGCGGCTGGCGTTCCCCTGTCCATGCAGGCGGTTTATGCACAGGCGCAGCAATTGGCACCTGCCATACAAATGCAGCTTACCCCGCCTAAAAGTCCGGCCGATGTCTGGCGCATCGAAAACTATGATAGCAGCCAGCCAACCAAAAGGTTCCTGCTGGCACTGGATGCCAGTAACGGCAAACCACGCTTCCAGTCCGGTTGGCAGGATTACCCGCTATTGGCCAAGGCCACCGCAGTGGGCATCCCGTTCCACAGGGGAGACTTCGGGTGGTGGAATCAACTTTTGCTGGCCATGGTCGCGCTGCTGGTGATGTTCAGCGTGCTGAGTGCGTATGTCATGTGGTGGCAGCGGCCGGCGGATCAGCGCTGGCAGTTTGCGGCTATGCCTATTCGGCACTGGCGGGCACTGCCATTGTGGTTGTGGTTATTGCTGCCAGTGCTGGCGTATGCCATGCCGGTACTGGGTATAAGCCTGCTGATGCTGGCGCTGCTGGAGTGGGTGCGAATCAAGGTGATTAATAAGAACTTGTGTGACAGGGAGGCAGAGCAATGAAGGTGCGGGCATGGGTGTGGGCAGGCTGGGCTTGTTTTGCCTTGCAGGATGCTGTGGCAGATGACAGTGCAGTGTTGTTACCGGAAATGAGCGTGTCGCAAACAACCTCAAGTTTAGTCGCCGGCAATCCTTCGCCGCAGGCAGAGGTGTCGGCGCAGCAGATTGAAAACATCAATGTGATCAATACTGAAGATGCATTGAAATATGTGCCGAGCCTGAATATTCGCAAGCGCTATATCGGTGACCGCAATTCGATCATTTCTGCCCGCACTTCGGTGGGAGCGATACCCTCCGCCACTTCACTGGTCTATGCCGACGGCCTGCTGTTGTCCAACCTGCTGGGTAATAGTTACAGCTACCCGCCTCGCTGGAGCATGGTGGGTGCGGAAGAAATCGAGCATGTCGACGTACTGTATGGGCCATTCTCGGCACTATTGCCGGGAAACTCGATCGGCGCCACGGTGTTGCTGACAACGCGACGTCCACAGCGGACTGAAGTATATGCAAAAGCGCAGGCATTCCAGGAAAATTTTGCGCTGTATGCCACGGATGCCAGCTACGGCGGTTACCAGACTCAGGCCAGTGCAGGTCTGAAAACCGGCAACTGGCGGGTTTCGCTGCTGGCTAACCAGCTCGATGCGCATGGGCATCCCATGACTTTCGCCAATACCACGACGGTCAAGACTGGCGCCGGTGTTGTGGCAACGGGTTATCAGCTCGATACCGATACCACCGGGGCGCCGCGCTACGTGTATGCAGCAACCAGCATTGATCACACCCTCCAGGATACAGCGAAAATCCGCGCCGAATACGCGTTCAGTGCGGATACGCGACTGGCGCTGACGCTGGCGCAATTCAGTAATGATGCTTATAGCGCCAGCAGCAGTTATTTGCGCGACGCAACTGGCAATCCTATTTACACCAGCACTAATGTGGCGGTGGGGGTGAATCAGTACATTCAGGTTAAAGCCAGTGATTTCGGTGTGACCAAGTCGGACTCGCTGAACCGTATGCTGGGTTTGTCATTTGCCAGCAAGCTTACCGATACCTGGCGGCTGGAGGCCGTCGCCACCGATTATGGCACGCCGTCAGATATCGCCAAATCGCCAAACAACGGCGTGTCTTCGGGTGGGGGCGGAGCGGGAACAATTACTTACGGCGACCATAGCGGCTGGCGTAATTTTGATATCAAGGGCATATGGCAGCTTGCTGCTACCCGGCACGTTGTGACGACGGGTTACCATGTCGATCAATACGACTACAGCAGCCTGAAATACGACGCCAGCAGCTGGCAGTCGGCAGCCAGCATTACCACGCTGAACACCCGAGCGGTTGGCAGCACGCGTACCGATGCCCTGTTTGCACAAGATGTGTGGAAGCTGGCGCCGCGCTGGGAGTTGACAACTGGCGTGCGTCAGGAACGCTGGCAGGCATTTGGCGGGGCATATTATGACAAGAGCAATACGGCATTGAATGGCAGTTTTGCGAGCCGTGAACAGAACTATACTTCACCCAAGGCGGCGCTGACCTGGAAAGCAAGTCCTGACTGGTTGCTACGCGCATCGCTGGCGCGTGCTTACCGTATGCCGACAGTGACAGAACTGTACGGGACGCAAACTGATAATGCCGGTAATAAAACGCTGGCTGATGGCATGCTCAGGCCGGAAAAAGTTCTGGCTGGCGATTTGACGGCAGAGGGTGTCGTCGGTGATGGCAGTGCCCGCGTGTCACTGTTTCTGGAAAATAAGGCAGATTATATCTATCAGCAAAAAACCAGCGTGGCTCCCATCGTAACCAGTTACCAGAATATCGGTAAGACGCGCGTGTGGGGGGTGGAGACGGCTTATGTCGGTAACGATGTAGGGATGCCGGGGCTGGATGTGCAGGCCAGTTTGACCTATACCGGGTCGGAGGTGCTGGAAGATGCGGGCCATCCGGAATATGCCGGCCGAGCATTGGCAATACCAAAATGGCGGGCTAGCGCTTTTGTGACTTATCGCTTCGATGCTGTATGGTCAATGTCAGGTGGCATTCGTTACGCGACTGCACAACCCAGTCTGGATCCGGCGGTGGTGAATCCGAATACTTATGGCGGGACGAGCGGTTACACCGTGGCAGATGCGCGGGTGAATTATCGCTTCCGTAATTACCTTACGGCGGCGATAGGCGTCGATAACATCGGCAATGAAAAATACTACGCTTACCATCCCTACCCGCAGCAAACCTGGCACGCTGAGTTACGGATAGCGTATTGAAGCGAGGGTGGGTGTTGCCGCGCTTCAGAAGCGCGTACTTTGCCGGATTGCTCGTATCGTTAACGCTGCACGTCGGGGTGTTATATGGTTTGCGGGGTATGCATACGGACATCCCCGTCGCGCCTGTGCAAATTTTATATGTGAACATGGTTACACCACCTGCGGCGCCCAAACTGCCTGAGCCCGTCAAGCCTGAGCCAGCACGCAAGGTGCGGGTGCACAGCTTAACGTCTGCGCGCGTTATTCCGCCGCAATCGCGAGTCGCAACAGCCCCCGTTGCTGCAGATCGCCCTGCGGAAGCAGCGGTAATGCCGCAGCTGGCTGCTGTAGCGCATACTGCAGCGCTGGATACGCCTGCAGTAGCCAAACCGGTTGAGCCAGCTACGTTAACCAGCGAGTTAGCGCTGTCATGTCCGGAACGAAATGCGCCACGTTATCCTGCTTCATCCCGGCGCATGGGTGAACAAGGGCGGGTAATGGTGCGGGTGGAGCTGAACGAGGCAGGCAGGGTGGCTGAGGCGCTGGTGGCTGCCAGTAGCGGTGTGCCGCGCCTGGATGAAGCGGCATTGGTTGCGGTAAAGCAATGGCGTTGCAATCCGGCGCAGCGCGATGGGCGCGCAGTGCGCGCGGTAGCAATGCAATCCTTTAATTTTTCGCTGGACATGCCATGAGGCTGTTTTAGGTCGCAGCGGGTGGTAGTATGTAAATTCGGTTGGGCCGCTGTTATGGTCTGAGGGCGCGTGTCAGCGCACAGTGTAAAGAACGGGACGCGAAAAGAATGAATTTGATACATGGTTTGCGCCAGCCCGGCGTGGCATCCGCGTTAGGCGCTGCGTTGCTGTTCGGCGCGGGAACACCATTGGCGAAATGGTTGCTGGGCACGATGGACCCGTGGCTATTGGCGGGATTGCTGTATTTAGGCTCCGGGATCGGCTTGACACTGTATCGCTACCTGAGCCATGCCCCTGCTGTTCATTTGCCGCGTCAGGAATTGCCCTGGTTTGCCGGGGCGGTGGTGATGGGCGGGATGGTCGCGCCGGTGCTGCTGATGACCGGGTTAACGAACATGGCGGCATCGGGCGTTTCGCTGCTGCTGAATGCCGAGAGCGTGTTTACCGCGTTGCTGGCGTGGTTTGTGTTCAAAGAGAATTTTGACCGGCGCATTGCGCTGGGTATGCTGGCTATCGTCGCCGGTGCGCTGGTGCTAAGCTGGCCTGCGGAAACGGGAGTTGTCCCGTTATGGCCAATGCTGGCGGTGCTGGGGGCGTGCCTGGCCTGGGGTATCGACAATAATCTGACACGCAAGGTGTCGCTCACCGATGCAACCTGGATCGCATCGGTGAAGGGGCTGGTGTCAGGCACGGTGAATCTGGTGCTGGCTGTCTGGCTGGGTGCCGCGTTACCCTCGTTGCCACATCTGGCGGGGTCTATGGTGGTCGGCTTATTTGCTTATGGCGTGAGTTTGACGTTGTTCGTAGTTGGCCTGCGCCATCTGGGGACGGCTCGTACGGGTGCCTATTTTTCAATCGCCCCTTTTTTCGGCGCTGTTCTGGCGATTTTGATGGGTGAGCCGGTTACCTTACCCTTGATAGGGGCAGGTTTATTGATGGGGCTGGGGGTCTGGCTGCATCTGACCGAGCATCATGAGCACAGGCATCATCATGACGCAATGGAGCATGACCATGAGCATGTCCACGATGCGCATCATCAGCACCCGCATGATTATCCGGTAATGCCGGGTACCCAGCATACCCACAAGCATCAGCATGAGCCGTTGTCGCACGAGCACGCGCATTTCCCGGATGTGCATCACCGGCATGACCATTGACCTTGCTGATGGTCTGGTGGAATGCAGCGGGTGTGGCGAGTTAATCAGAAGGCAATGATGACGATGGAGCCTAGCAAAATCAGCGAGCCGCCCAATGCAACGGCCCAGGTCAGCTTTTCCCCGAGAAACAGGATGCCTAATACAATGACCAGCGCGACGCTGAGCTTGTCTATTGGCGCGACTTTGGATACAGGGCCTAGTTGCAGCGCACGGTAATAGCATAGCCACGACAGGCCGGTGGCTATCCCCGATAGCACCAGAAATAGCCAGCTACGCGCCGATATCAGGTCAAGTTTCTGCCATTCGTCGCGCAAGCTCACAATACCTGCAATGACGGCGAGTATGACCACAGTTCTGATCAGTGTGGCCTGATTTGAATTCAGTCCTTGCACGCCGACTTTCCCGAAAATCGCAGTGAGTGCCGCAAAAAATGCAGAACCCAGTGCATAGATTACCCAGCTTTCACGCAACATGGTTTTGTCTTTATAGAGTGAAATGCCTGTATTTTAGCGGTATTCCGTGATGTGAAAATAGTTAAGTAACCAGAGGCAAGATTGAACTATTCATTCGCTGGCGGTTACATAGAAGTAGATGATGGTTGTAACCTGTGTCAACGCTTTGAAAGCATGTCAGGGTAAAATAATCGCTTGGCGCATAGCAGCCTTGTCGGTAGTATTTTCGGGTAATACTGGAAAGGTGCTGTGTGGTTTCTGTTCCCTGTTTAGATACGTGCGTGCACCAAATTAAATGGAGGCGTTAATAATGGCTAATGCTGCTGATAGGTTGTGTCAGTTTTAAATAGGAAAGTCAAAATGCTGATTTATATTGGTTATGTTATTGCTTTTATCGTGTCAATGATAGCGATGTACTGGTTTTTCAAGTGGCTGAACAAGGATTGAAGAAGTTAATGCAGTGCGCTACTCCAGGCATTGCGGACAGATAGATTTCCCCCGTAGTTTGTATTTGGCAAAGCGTAGCAGAGGTTAAATCGGAAGCATCCCTCGGTTTCAGCCCGCTGATACGCTGGCCTGCCTTTATGCCATCTGGGTTCGCGTAGTTGGCTCATCCCTGACGTAGGAGTTGTTCATGCAGTTATCGTTATTATCACGCGTTGCCGGTGCATTATTGCTTGGATTGGTGCTGGAAGGCAGTGCCGCCGCCGTTCCGCTGGCGGTCATCCCTGACGCACCTGATGTGGATGCACGCAATTACGTGCTGGTGGATCCTGCATCAGGACAAGTGCTGGCTGCGCGCGAGGCCGAGCAGAAAGTGCCGCCAGCCAGCCTCACCAAGCTCATGACAGCGTATCTGACTATGCAAGCGTTGGCGCAGGGCAGGCTAAAGCTCGATCAGGTTGTGCCTGTCAGTGTTGCGGCATGGAAGGCGGGTGGTTCAACCATGTTCCTGCAGCCTGGACTGCCGGCAACAGTAGAGCAAATGCTGCAGGGGATGGTGGTAGTGTCGGGCAACGATGCAGCGGTGGCATTGGCAGAAGCCATTGCCGGCAACACGGAGAGTTTTGTGCAGATGATGAACATGACTGCCGCTCAGCTGGGCATGACCCAGACTCATTTTGATAATGTAAATGGACTGCCTACCCCCACTCACCTGCTGAGCGCCCATGATATTGCAATCCTCACCGAAAACATTATTCGGCAGTATCCCCAGTACCTGCATTATTTTGGGGAGAAGTCATTCACTTATAATAAAGTGACGCAGGCGAACTGGAACCCGCTGGTATTCACTGATGCGACGGTGACCGGGATGAAAACAGGGCATACCGAAGAGGCTGGGTATTGCCTGGATGCTACGGCCACGCGCGAAGGTCGCCATCTGCTTGCGGTGGTGCTTGGTTCAAGCACACGCACAGGCAGTGCCAAGGCCGCAGAAGCGTTGCTGAATTATGGTTACAGTTTCTTTGAAACCCGGCGCGCTTATGTGGCTGGACAGGTGATCAGTACGGTGCGCAATAATCAGGCAAGCCCGGCTCGGATTACCATAGGCAGTTTATCGGATGTATGGGTAACGGTGCCGCGTGGGCGCTATTCGCAAATGCAAGTTAGCGTGAGCCTGCTTCCGCAAATGTCCTTGCCGCTGAAACGTGGCCAGCAACTGGGTACGCTTGTCATGCGGGCGGACGGTAAAGAGTTTGCTCGAGTGCCACTGGTGTCATTGCAGGTTGTGGAAAAAGCCGGGTGGTTCGGCCATATATGGAACGTTATCCTTGCCAAGTTCTGAAGCAATGTGGTCGGTTGCTACGCAATGAGTGGCCAGGGTTGATGCGGTGGTGATGGCAGTGTGAGACAATTTGTTTTTTGTTATTTAAAAAAGGTTAGCTCATGGCCAAGCAAATTATCAGCACTGTCGATGCGCCGGCAGCAATCGGCACGTATTCGCAAGCAGTCAAAGTCGGTGATACCGTTTACCTGTCCGGGCAGATCGGACTGAATCCGGCCACTATGCAACTGGCGGATGGCATCGTCGCGCAGATACATCAGGTCTTCCAGAATTTACAGGCGGTGGCGGCTGCTTCAGGCGGCAGTCTGTCCGATGTGGTCAAGCTCAATGTGTTTTTGACTGATTTAAGTCACTTTGCCAAGGTCAATGAAATCATGGCCGAGTATTTCGTAGCGCCTTATCCCGCGCGTGCTGCGGTCGGGGTGGCGGCATTGCCGCGTGGTGCCGAAGTCGAGGCGGATGGAGTGCTGGTGCTAGGTTAATTACCGTATGGCAGTAACCGCAAAAGCTGCGCAGCTGGATATGGCCGCGCCATTGCCCACTGCTTTTATCAAGCTGGGTCTGGCGACTTACGCCGATCTGTTGCTGCATCTGCCATTGCGTTATGAAGATGAAACCCGGATTACGCCGATTGCCAATGTGCTGCATGGGCAGTTAACGCAAGTACAGGGTGTAGTGACGCACTGCGAGGTGCAATACAAACCGCGAAAACAACTGGTCGCCCGCATCGCCGATGCGGATGGCGAGCTGAGTTTGCGGTTTTTGCATTTCTACGGCAGCCAGACCAAGCAGTTTACGCTGGGGAATGTGATTCGTGCTGTAGGCGAGGCACGTGGCGGTTTCTTCGGGCTGGAGATGGTGCATGCGCGATGCCGGGTGGTGAGTGCAGATGCGGGCTTGCCGGAAAGTTTGACGCCGGTTTATCCCGCGGCTGCAGGCGTGTCGCAAACCCTGTTGCGCAAGCAGATAGCGCTGGTGTTGGCGCAGGCGGATTTGTCAGATACTTTGCCGGAACTGGTGCGCGAGCAATACCGGCTGATGGATTTTGCTAACAGCGTGTTGGCCTTGCATCACCCTGCTCCCGATGTGTCGTTAACAGCACTGGCTACTCGTGACCATCCGGCCTGGCAGCGCATTAAATTTGATGAATTGTTGGCGCAGCAATTGTCCTTGCGCCTCGCGCGACAGACGCGACGGGCATTGGGCGCACCTGCGATAGGTAGCGGATCGGATTTGGCAGAGCGGCTGTTGGCGGCTTTGCCGTTTGCGTTAACCTCGGCGCAGCAGCGTGTCTGGCAGGAAATTCGCAGTGATATGGGGCAGCCGTATCCTATGCAGCGCTTGTTGCAGGGTGATGTGGGTAGCGGCAAGACGGTGGTGGCCGCGCTGGCAGCAGCGCAGGCGATCGGCGGTGGTTATCAGGCAGCTTTCATGGCGCCGACGGAGATATTGGCCGAACAGCATTATTATAAGTTGCGCTCATGGTTTGAGCCGTTGGGTGTTGAGGTAGTGTGGTTGACCGGGAGCTTGCCGAAAAAAGCCAAGCAAGCCGCGATGGATAAGCTGCTTAGCGGTGAGGCGAGGCTGGCGGCAGGCACTCATGCCTTGTTTCAGGAGCAGGTGGCATTTGCCCGGTTGGGTCTGGCGGTGGTCGACGAGCAGCATCGTTTTGGCGTTGCTCAAAGGCTGGCATTGCGCCAGAAAGGCGTGCAGCCACATCAGTTGATGATGAGCGCGACGCCGATACCGCGAACCTTGTCGATGAGTTACTACGCGGATCTGGATGTGTCGGTGATCGATGAATTGCCACCGGGGCGGACTCCGATAGTGACCAAGCTGGTAACGGATAATCGGCGGGATGAGCTGGTAGGGCTGGTCAGGGATAAATGTCAGACGGGTGCGCAGGTATATTGGGTGTGCCCGCTGATAGAGGAGTCGGAAAAGCTGCAGTTGCAAACCGCGGAGGATACTTTTGCCGCACTGTCGTTAGCGCTGCCCGATGTGAAGGTAGGGTTGGTGCATGGGCGTATGAGAAGTGCCGATAAGGCGGCGGTGATGACCAAATTCGCTGCAGGTGACATCGATCTGCTGGTGGCGACGACGGTGATCGAAGTCGGGGTGGATGTGCCTAACGCTTCATTGATGGTAATTGAACACGCCGAACGTATGGGGCTGGCGCAACTGCATCAGTTACGTGGGCGGGTGGGGCGCGGCGCAGCAAAGAGCGCGTGTGTGTTGCTGTACCAACAGCCTTTGTCAGCGTTAGCTCGGGCGCGATTGAAAATCATCTTTGAAAGTGCGGATGGGTTTTATATTGCCAGTGAAGATTTGAATTTGCGTGGTCCGGGAGAGTTTCTCGGGGCGCGGCAATCCGGTGCACCCATGTTGCGCTTTGCAGATCTGGCCGAAGACACCGATTTGCTGGCTAAGGCGCAGCAGGCGGCGGAGCTTATGCTCAAGCAATATCCGGCAGCAGTGGAGTCGCATTTGGCGCGCTGGTTGGCTGGGCGGCAGGAATTTGTCAAGGCGTAGTGTTGCGTACCGGTTACAGCTGAGTGATGCATGTTAGAATTTAACCGGTTTTATAAAAAATAAGGGACGACAGCAATGAAGAAATTATGGGTGATGGGTTTATGGCTGTGTGCGATGACGGCAAATGCTTCAGATACTTTGTTTATCGGCTTTCAGGATTACAATCGCAGCCCGATACAGTCGGCGCAAGATTCGCGCGGCTTTACAGCGTATTTGACACGGGTATTGGGTGTGCCGGTCAAGGTTGAAACGATACGCGAGCATGACAAGCTGATTGCCGAGGCGAAGCAAAAGCGCTTTGGTTTAATGTTTGCACCGGCTTCCATGATCATGGAAGCGAATGTAGTGGCAGGCTATGAGCCGGTAGTTCGGGTGCCGGGGCAGTTGGCGGCTGCATTTGCTGCGCCAGCGGCATCGGGAATTGCCTTTCCGGAAGATATGAAAGGCAAGCGTATAGGATTTACCGATAAGAATTCGATGATTACGCTGCTGGCTTTGGCAAAGCTGCGTGATATGAAAATAAACCCGGCGAAATATTTCAAAAGCGTAACGTATTACAACGATATTGATGGTGTTTACACGGCATTTAAGTACCATCTGATAGATATCGGGGTCGCGAACTCGATTGTTTACTCTTCATGGAACACTGCAGGCGGGATGGATTTGAACCTGATTATGCAAAGCCAGGGGGCGCCGCATCTGACATTTGCCGTGCGCGGGGATTACCCTGCTGAGTTTAAAAAGAAAATAACGGATGCGCTATTAAATGCCTATAAAGATCCTGCAGCCATGCAGAGCTTCCGTGGCGCAGGTTTTCCTAACTTTGAGCCGGTTGATATCGCGCAATATAAAGCGATGATGGCTTATATTGCTGTCAAATAACCAGCTGCAGGGATTGAGTGGATGTGATGCGGTTTTCGGGTTGGCATGATGCTTTGGTGGGTGTGTCGGGGGAAATGCGGGCGTGGCTGATTGATCGGCATTCGCTTACGCAACGCATCACTCGGCGCTGTGCCGATTTTGCCGTGCAGGAAATTCATCAGCGCGATGCCCGGCCATCATTAGATGAAGCGGATATGGCGGGAGTCGGTGTTCAACAGCGCGCGCTGTTGCGTGATGTGTTCTTGTGCTGCGGCACTACACCGGTAGTGTTTGCGCACAGTGTGTTGCCTTACTCCAGTTTGACTGATCGCTGGGCGAACCTGGGGCGGCTTGGGAATCGCCCGCTGGGCGCGGCGTTATTTGCCGATCCGATGGTAAAACGCGAGTGTCTGCAATTTCGAAAAATAGACAGGCGTCACCCGCTATATCATCAGGCGGTGGCTGTTGTGGCGGAACCGCCAGCGTATTTGTGGGCGCGGCGTTCTTTATTTACATTGTCGACACGGCGTATTCTTGTAACCGAAGTTTTTTTGCCTGATATTGTGACATTATGACCTTGATAGAGCGATTGGATCAGTATGAGAAGTTAATGCGGCTGGATAAACCGATTGGTATCTTGTTATTGTTATGGCCTACGTTATGGGGCTTGTGGTTTGCTTCTGCAGGGCACCCGCCGTGGCCGATAGTCTTGATATTTGCGCTGGGGACTGTGCTGATGCGTTCAGCAGGGTGTGTGGTGAATGACTATGCGGATCGTGAATTCGATCCGCATGTGGCGCGCACTAAAGATCGTCCTTTAGCCAGCGGGTTGGTAACAGGTAGAGAGGCGCTGCTATTAGCTGCTGGTCTGGCGGTGCTGGCTTTCTTGTTGATACTTCCGCTCAATTCGCTGGTGTTGATGTTGTCTGTCCCGGCATTGCTGCTTGCGGCAAGTTATCCTTACACCAAGCGTTTTTTTGCAATTCCGCAGGCTTATTTAGGGATTGCGTTCGGTTTTGGTATTCCGATGGCCTACGCCGCGATTCAGGGTTCGGTGCCTGTGCAGGCATGGATGTTGCTGCTGGCAAATGTGTTTTGGTCGATTGCATATGATACTGAATATGCTATGGTTGATCGGGCAGATGATTTAAAAATAGGCATTAAAACATCGGCGATTACCTTTGGTCGCTACGATGTGATAGCGATTATGTTGTGTTATGGCATGGCGCTGGGATTATTGTTTTGGATAGGTTGGCAGGATAAACGTGGCTTGGTATATTTTGCCGGGTTGGTCGTGGCGGCGGGGATAGCTGTTTACCATTACCGTTTGATACGTAATCGTGACCCCGTGCAATGTTTTCGTGCGTTTTTGCACAACCATTGGCTTGGAGCGGCTGTGTTCGCCGGGTTGGTGTTGGATTATATATAGCATAAGGTGAAGTTGTGATTCTTTCTCGAACAAGTCAATACGCCGTTCAGGCGATGATTTATATGGCAACTCAGCCCGCAGGCGCGCCTGTGCTGAATAAGGATATTGCGGCCCGTCTGAATGTGCCTGCGCCTTATCTGGCAAAAATTTTGCAAAGCTTGAGTAAGGGCGGGTTGCTGTATTCATTTCGAGGTCGTCTGGGCGGGTTTTGCCTGCGAGAAGAAGCTGCGCAAGTCTCGTTGATGCAACTGCTGCAGTTGACCGAAGGGGCTGATTTTACCCAAAGTTGTTTGTTGGGGCTTAAGCGCTGCAGTGATGAAACGGCTTGCCCGGTGCATGCGCGTTGGCTGCCAATCAAAGAAAAAGTGATAGAGATGCTGAATCAGATGTCGCTGGCAGACTTGGCTGCAGCAGTGCAGAGTGGTCGCTATCGTTTGGCAGATATGCCAATAGCGGCATTGCCCACGGCGCCATAAATGCGTTCCGCAAGGTTGCTGGTCGCATGCGTCTGGCTGGGGCTTTTATTGGCCGGGTGTGAACAAAAATCACCAACCTTGCCGCCGTTGCAGCATGTCATAGCTGAGGACATCACCGGTGCGGATTATGCAAAAGATTTCGATTTGCTGGATCATAATGGCCGCAGGCGTCATTTAGCCGACTTTAAGGGCAAGGTGGTGGCGATATTTTTTGGCTACACGCACTGTCCTGATGTGTGTCCCACAACGCTGTATGATTTTTCGGTAGCATTAAAAATGCTGGGCGCTGATGCAGATAAAGTACAGGTGTTGTTCGTAACGGTAGATCCGGAACGCGATACACCTGCTGTATTAGCCAAGTACGTGCCGGCATTTAATAAGCGGTTTCTCGGTCTGTATACAGATGCAGCCAATACCGAGCAGGTCGCAAAGCAATTCCATATTTATTACCATAAGCAAGTTATGGATACTGCGGGGCAATACGCAGTAGACCATAGTGCCTTCACCTACGTGTACGATACCTCAGGCCGTTTGCGTTTGAAAATGCCATTTGCAGAAAGTTCAACAGATATTGCAAATGATCTCAGGAAATTATTGAGATAACATTGTCTTTAATAAACCAAGGCTTACCTGATAAACGGTAAAAGTAATATAAGAATAATCGAGTATTGGGCTTGCGTGCGGCATATTGCCGCGGGTAAAATGCCCGATTAAGCATATTCCCTTTTTATAGACTTAGCGGCGTAGGAGACTCCCATGGCGGCTACAGCAGTTGGCAGTACCGAGCAGTACAATTTTGAGATAGTCAAAAAATTCTCAATCATGGCAGTAGTATGGGGCCTGATTGGGATGTCAGTGGGTGTGTATATTGCATCCGAACTGGCTTGGCCATTTTTGAATTTTGATATCCCTTACATTACATTCGGTCGCTTGCGTCCGGTGCATACCAGTGCGGTAATTTTTGGTTTTGGCGGTAGCGCGTTGTTTGCTACCTCTTATTACGTAGTGCAGCGTACCTGTCAGTCTCGGCTGATCAGTGACGGCATGGCCAGCTTTACTTTCTGGGGTTGGCAGGCAGCAATTGCGCTTGGCGGGATCAGCTATATGCTGGGTTATAGCCAGAGCCGCGAATATGCGGAAATGGAATGGCCTATCGATATTCTGATCGAAGTGGTCTGGGTTACTTATCTTGCCTTGTTCGTTGGCACTATTATGCGTCGTAAACAGCCGCATATCTACGTGGCTAACTGGTTCTTCCTGGCGTTCATACTGGCGACAGCGCTTCTGCACACGTTTAATAACCTGGCTGTGCCTATCAGTCTGTTCTCGATGAAATCGTACAGCCTGTTCGCAGGTACGCAAGATGCGATGACACAGTGGTGGTATGGCCACAACGCAGTTGGTTTCTTCTTGACTGCCGCCTTCCTGGGTATGATGTATTACTTCGTGCCTAAGCAAGCGGGTCGTCCAATTTTCTCGTATCGTTTGTCTATCGTTCACTTCTGGGCGCTGTCATTCCTGTACATGTGGGTTGGTGCTCATCACTTGCACTGGACTGCTCTGCCAGATTGGACTTCAACATTGGCAGCAACGTTCTCTATCATGCTGTTGTTGCCATCATGGGGCGGTATGATCAACGGTATTATGACTCTGTCTGGTGCCTGGGATAAATTGCGTACAGATCCAATTATGCGCTTCCTGATCGTGGCATTGTCTTTCTATGGTATGTCCACGTTTGAAGGTCCTTTGATGGCTCTGAAAGATGTGAATGCCTTGTCTCACTATACTGACTGGACCGTGGGCCACGTGCACTCCGGAGCTTTGGGTTGGGTAGCTATGGTGAGCTTCGGTTCGCTGTATCACATGATTCCTAAATTATGGAATACCAAAATGTGGAGTCAGAAACTGATAGAAATTCACTTCTGGTTTGCAACCATTGGTGTGTTGTTATACATCACCGCAATGTGGATTTCAGGTATTACTCAGGGATTGATGTGGCGTGCATTTGATCAGTTCGGTAACTTGCAGTATTCGTTTGTTGAATCTGTCGCGGCTATGCATCCTTTCTACGCAATGCGTGCGATAGGCGGTATGTTCTTCGTGACCGGTATGACGATGATGTTCATCAACGTAATGATGACGATTCGTCAAGGCAAGCGTGAAGCGGCAAAACTACATGCCGCATCACATGGCAAAATGACCGGCATGGCTAGTGCATAACCGAAGGGATAATATAAATGTTTAACTTTAAGCATGAATGGATTGAAACCAACGTCGGGCTGTTGCTAGTGTTGACGATGTTGGCGATCAGCGTGGGTGGTCTGGTAGAAATAGCACCATTATTCTTTATTAAAGACACGGTAGAGAAAGTGGATGGTGTACGCCCGTATACTCCTTTGGAGCAGCGTGGTCGTGACATATTCCAGCGTGAAGGTTGCTATTTGTGCCACTCGCAAATGATTCGTCCTTTCCGTGACGAGGCGTTGCGTTACGGCCACTATTCTTTGGCGGCAGAATCACAGTATGACCATCCGTTCCAGTGGGGTTCCAAGCGTACCGGACCAGATTTGGCTCGCGTAGGTAAAAAGTACTCAAATGAATGGCATGTCGCGCACTTGCTGAATCCAAAATCAATGGTGCCGCAATCCGTGATGCCTAACTACCCATGGTTGCTGTCTACTGAGCTGGATATTTCAGACATATCTGATCGTATGAAAGCATTGCGTGCCGTTGGTGTACCTTATTCGCTGAATCAAGATGAATATGAGGCCAATGTTAAGAAATTTGGTGCTGATACTGCCAAGATGCTAAGTATTGCAGACGCTCGTAAGAACTTGATTGCGCAAGCGCAAGAAGGCAACTATGACGGCGATCGCAGCAGTATTTCAGAAATGGATGCTCTGGTAGCGTATCTGCAAGTATTGGGAACGATGGTTGATTTCCGCAAATACGACGATGATGCATTCGTCAAATATCGTTAATCTAGGCTACTCATTATGGAATGGCTAAATTGGTTCGCGTCGTTTGAGAATACGAAACCTGTAGCACTGGTAATATTATTTGTTACTTTTGTGTTGATAGTGCTCTATGTGTTTGGTAACAAGAAGCGTAGCGAACGGCTGGAGAGCTATAAAAATATGCCGTTCCTTGATGATGAATCTGAAACCAAGGAAGATAAAAAATGAGTCAGGATAATAAGCAATCACAAGGACCGCAGACCACAGGTCATGCTTGGGACGGGGATTTACAGGAATTCAACAACCCTATACCAAACTGGTGGTTAGTAGCGTTTTACATAAGTGTTGCATCAGCTGTGATTTATTGGTTCTTATATCCAGCATGGCCAGTTGGCGGTAGTTATACCAAAGGTTTTGATACCATTACCTACGTGAATGACAAAGGCGTAACTAAAACAACGCATTGGAATACGCGTGCATTGCTAATGGCAGAAACCAACGTGGCGGTTGCAGCACAAAAACCGTATTACACCAAGGTTGCAAGCACACCTTTTGAACAAATCACCAAAGACCCAGAGCTGAACAGTTTTGTGGTCTCGGCTGGTAAACAGATATTTTCTGATAACTGTGCACCTTGCCATCAGCAAGGTGGTGCTGGTAAATTGGGCTTTGCGCCTAACCTGACAGATGATGACTGGTTGTATGGTGGGCATTTTGCAAATATTCAGCAAACTATCACAGGTGGTCGCCATGGTTACATGCCGCCATTTGCGGAAGCTTTGAATGAAACCCAAATTTCGCAGCTGGCTGATTATGTCCTGAGTTTGTCTAAAGTGGCAGTTAATCCAGCAAGCGCGCAAGCGGGTGACGTACTGTTCCATTCAGAAACTGCAGCATGTTTCTACTGTCATGGTGCAAATGCTAAAGGACGCCAGGAAATTGGTTCTGCTAACTTGACCGACAAGATCTGGTTGTGGGCTAACGTACCGGGAGCTGAAACGGTAGCGGCTAAAGAAGATGCTGTTAAGGCTGTAATTCGTAATGGCCTAAATAAGGGTGTTATGCCAGCCTGGCAAGATCGTCTCTCCGCTGATCAAATTAAGTTACTGGCTGTTTACGTGCACGAACTGGGTGGTGGTAAGTAAGCGTAGTGCAAGCAATTAAGTTATATAATCGCTGAACGTCAAAGCCCCCGCTATGTGCGGGGGTTTTGCATTGTGGAGAAAAAATGAGTACAGGAATCGAACAGCCTATCCAGTTTTACGAAAAGCGCATGCCTATCGTAACCCGGTCCGTCAAGGGGCGTTTCCGGAACCTGAAATCTGCCATACTGGTGTTAGCGTACGCAGTCTATTTTGCGTTGCCTTGGTTGCCCTGGTCGAGGCATGATGCGATGTCTCAGGCGGTTATGTTTGATATGGATGGACGCCGATTCTTTATTTTTGATCTGGTCGTTTATCCGCAAAATGTGTTTTGGTTAGCCTTGTTGTTATTTATTTCCGCAATCATATTGTTCTTTGCAACATCTCTAATTGGGCGCGCTTTCTGCGGCTATTTCTGTTTTCAGACTTTGTGGACTGATTTGTTTATCTGGGTAGAAAGACTAATCCAAGGCGAGCGTCCTGCGCGGCTACGTTTGCTTAAACAGCCGTGGAATATGGAAAAAATTGCAAAGATTGGGCTCACGCATTTCATTTGGCTATTAATCGCATTCTGGACCGGAATGACGTTTGTATTGTATTTCGGTTATGCTCCGGACATCCTGCACCGTTTCTTTATAGGGCATGCTGCATACGCCGCATATGTAGGCGTCATTGGTTTGACGTTAAGTACGTACGCGGCAGCAGGGTTCATGCGGGAACAAATCTGTGCTTATGTATGTCCATATGGGCGATTTCAGAGCGTAATGTATGATCCGGAAACATTGGCGGTTGCTTATGATGCACGCCGAGGAGAAGGTGAGAATGGCCGCATTTCACCTAAAGGTGAATTGAAAAATCGTGATGTCCGTCAGGCACAAGGTCATGGAGATTGTATTGATTGCGGATTCTGCGTACAGGTGTGCCCTGCAGGTATTGATATTCGTGATGGTCTGCAATACCGTTGTATTTCATGTGGTCTGTGTATTGACGCATGTAATAACATAATGGATTCCATGGACTACCCCAGGGGGCTGATACGTTACGATTCTGAGGCGAATTTAGCTGCTCCAGTAGTCAAGCCGCCTTATATTGATTGGAAAAGGTGGAAGCTCGCTGGTTATTTGATTGCAATTCTGGGTATGTCTGCGGGTTTGATTTATAGCATAGAAGAACGTACCGATTTCGAGCACAGTGTTCAGCAGATCAGACAGCCTCTGTTTGTTATTTTATCTAGTGGTGAGATTCGTAACCGTTATCAAATTCGGCTTACCAATAAATCAGACCGGGATGTTGTCTATAGCATCAGTGCAAAACACCTGCCTCCAGGCGCATTGGATTTGGGGTCAATGCAGAATGTCACCGTTCATAGCGGCAAGAGTGTCATCGTTCAGGCAAGTGTTAAGTTACAGCCAGAACAGACTGAAAAATATAAACATTTTGAATTTGTCATTCAGTCTCTCACAGATCGGGATGATCATGCAGAGGAAGCGGCAAATTTCTACAGTGAGAAGGCGGAAAAATGAATTTGGTGCAAACGTTGTTCGGCGGTACGGTTCTAGTTATTCTTATCCATTGGTTACTTGGGCGGTTTGGTATTGCAAACTACTGGCGTGGTGTTGTATCTGCTGCTGTCGTCAGTATAGCAATCCTGAGCTATAGCCTTATTAATGGTTTAAGCCTTGATATAGTGTCAGTGCATTTAGCTGTATTTTTAACAACAGCTACAGCCATGACCTTACTGGGTCGTCCCGAGCAGCAATCAGGTAAGGGATTGCACTGGGTACCAAAAATATTTATCGGGTTTTTTGCAATCCTGTTTGTAGTTGATGGAGCATTTGTTTCCATTTCAACCAAAGGCGTGTCGACTTATATCGCCAGTCTGTTTTTACCACGGGCAAAAATCCATCCTGTATATACCGGATTTTCTGGTGTTACCGAACATAATGAACAAGCCGCAAAAGCCGAGAACCAGCACCTGAAACAGCTATCCAGTTTACGTGAGCTAGGATGGGGTATCGAGGTTGTTGGCGTTAAACAGTTAGTTGCCGGCAATAAACTGACTAATGCCGTAGACGTAAGGATAAACGACAAGAATAATATGCCGATTGAGAATGCCATAGTGACGGTGCAGTTCTTCCGTGCAGGTAATGTTGAAGCTCAGGCACAAACACGATTAGAGGATGTGGGTAAGGGTAGTTACTCTGGTCAATTCAGTATCCCCGACGCGGGTAGTTGGATCATGCGCACAATCATTGATGCAGAGGGTAAGCGCATTCAGGTTGAGCGTGATGTTGTTGTCAAGACAGCAGCCTGAACAATACATCTAGCATGAGTAATATTTCTGAACAGTGTTATCACTGTGGGCAACCAGTGCCTACAGGATTTCAGTACCGTGTATGCATAGACAGTGTAGACCATGAAATGTGCTGCCGCGGATGTCAGGCGGTAGCGCAAGCTATTATTGATAATGGCCTGGTTGAGTACTATCGCAACCGTACTGCTATGCCTGGAAGCGGTCAGGAAGTGCTGCCAGATGAGATTAAGAAACTGGCGCTGTATGATCATCCTGAGATACAGCGCAGCTTTGTGATTGATGCCGGAGAGCATTGCAAGGAAGCCGTGCTAATACTTGAGGGCATCACTTGCGCCGCATGTGTATGGCTTAACGAACGTCATCTAAAGCAGTTGGATGGCGTCATTTCAGTAGAAGTCAACTACGCCAGTCACCGTGCGCGTGTATCCTGGGACGAGCGCAAAATAGGCTTGTCTCGCATACTCCAGGAAATCCAACTGCTCGGCTATAATGCCCACCCCTATAACGCCCGGCAGGCAGACCAGCTGCGTAAAACCCAGCGCAAAAAGGATTTACAACGCATCGCGATTGCAGGTATCGCAGCGTCACAAGTAATGATGCTGGCTGTAGGCTTGTACGCGGGTGCATGGTATGGCATTGAAGCCAATACCGTGTATTTGTTACGCTGGTTCAGTTTGATACTGACCGTACCGGTAGTGATATTCGCTGCCTGGCCGTTTTACCGGTCAGCGTGGAGTGGATTGAAATCAGGGCATCTGAATATGGATGTGCCTGTCGCACTGGCAATAATCACCGCGTTTTTGGGTAGTGTCTGGGTCACTGTCATGGGCGGTGCTCATGTCTACTTTGATACCATCGGCATGTTTACATTGTTTTTGCTGGCAACACGTCTGCTTGAAACGGGCGCGCGAGAAAAGTCGGTAGAAGCGGCAGAAAATCTGCTTAAGCTGCAACCCGCCATGGCGATGCGAATTAAAAATGGCCAGCAGGAATATGTCCCCGTACTGGATTTGTTGGTAGGTGATCATGTTTTAACCAAACCGGGTGAGACGATTGCTGCGGATGCTGTCGTAATAGAGGGCGTCACCAGTGTTGATGAATCGCTGCTGACAGGAGAATCCCGGGCTGTCGCGAAACAGATAGGGGATGCGGTCATAGCTGGAAGCGTAAATCTGGAAGGTCCGTTGACATTGTCGGTTACCGGAGTTGGTGAGAATACCGTTTTGGCAGGCATTGTGCGACTGGTTGACAAAGCGCAAGCTGAAAAACCGAAAATCGCACAGCTGGCAGACCGGGTAGCGGCCTGGTTTACGCTGGGTTTGCTGGTGTTTGCCTTGATTGTTGGACTGGCCTGGCTGTGGGTGGACAGCAGCCGAGCATTCGAGATTGTGTTGGCCGTGCTGGTCGTGACATGCCCCTGCGCACTGTCTTTGGCAGTGCCGGCAGCATTAGCAGCAGCTGGGTCGCATTTGATCAAGCGCGGCATACTGGTGATGCGCGGCCATGCACTGGAGACGTTATCTCAGGTGGATCATGTCGTATTTGATAAAACAGGCACGCTCACCATTGGTAAGCCCGAAATAGTAAGCGCTATCCCATTGGGGCAATCTGATGTGGCGGAATGCAGCAGGATTGCGGCAAGTCTGGAACAGGCTTCTGAACATCCTTTGGCGCATGCATTTTTGCGAAAAGTAGACACGGTTACCCTGCCTAAGGTATCGGATCCCAGAAATTTCCCTGGTCAAGGAGTTACAGGTGAAATTGGCGGGGTTGTGTATACATTGGGTAACAGGGGATTTGCTGAGGCTAGCCAGTCACACAGTGATGTTGGCATGCAGGCAGAATTTCCGGGCGCAACGCTGATCTGGCTATGCGATGCACAGAACGTACTGGCCGTCTTCGCCCTGGCTGACCCACTGCGCAATGACGCCGCTGTGGCTGTAAATGCATTGCTCTCACGGGGTATTGGTGTGAGTATCCTGTCCGGGGACAGTGAAGCGGCTGTTGGCTATGTGGCAGCGCAGCTTGGGGTCGAAAATTATAACAGCCAACAGAAACCCCAGGATAAGCTGGCTGTGCTGCAGGCAATGCAAGCACAAGGGCGTGTTGTTGCCATGGTCGGCGATGGTGTCAATGACGCGCCGGTATTGGCCGGTGCCCAGGTGTCCTTCGCTATGGGTACAGGTACGGATGTTGCTAGCCAGAGCAGTGATATTGTGCTGTTATCCAGTAAGTTGAATGATGTGGCAGTTGCGCTGGATACCGGAAAAGCTGCTTTGAAAGTCATGCGGCAGAATTTGTTCTGGGCAGCATTCTATAATTTTACGGCATTGCCTTTTGCAGCGTTGGGCCATATTTCACCTTGGGTGGCAGCGCTAGGTATGTCGATCAGTTCGTTAATCGTAGTATTGAATGCATTAAGGTTGCGTTAAATGACGACTTCCACTCTGGTATTTTTGCTGGGTCTGACTGCGATTTTTATCGCATTTATTGTGCTTGGTATTCTATGGGCAATAAAAAATGGGCAGTTTGAGGATATGGAAGGCCCTGCGCAGCGAATACTGATGGATGACGATGACCCTATGTTGCCATCAAATCAGCTTGGTCCGGACAAGCCAGAAGACAAGTCTAAATTGCAGTAATGGACCGAAATGGTTTACAATTGTTCAAGTTAAATGAATCTCAGAGGAGTGCGGTATGTCTCAAGGTATTTTTAGTAAAGGTAATTTGCCAATGACTGTTGTGGTGGCTTTAATTGTAACAGCTTGGTTGAGTTTTTTTTCGGTAGTGCTGTTTGGTTAAGCGGTACCGTAACAATAAAAAACCCCGCGTCAGCGGGGTTTTTTATTGTAGCTGATATTCAGGCAGCCAAGGCAAGTTTCATTTTCTGCATGGCTTTTTGCTCGATCTGCCGTACCCGTTCAGCTGAAATGTCATATTCAGCAGCAAGGTCATGCAGTGTCGCCGGATTGTCTTCTCGTAACCAGCGCGCTTCGACGATATGCCGGCTGCGTGCATCCAGTGAGTCGAGGGCATGAACCAGCCCTGAACTTGATAGTTGTTCATTCTGTTCGCGCGCCAGTATCTGGGAAGGCTCAGCTTCCGGATCAGTTAAATAAGCCAGTGGGCCGTAAGCCTCTTCACCATCTTCACCCAATGGCTCTAAATTCACATCCTGACCATTAAAGCGGGTTTCCATTTCCAGCACTTCTTCACGCTTGACGCCAAGGGTCTCGGCCATGGCATCCGCTTCGCTGGTGGTCAGGCTATTGGAGCCGGTTTTGAGGCTGCGCAAGTTAAAAAACAATTTGCGCTGTCCTTTAGTCGTGGCGATTTTGACCATGCGCCAGTTGCGCAAAATGTATTCATGCATTTCGGCTTTGATCCAGTGCATGGCGAAGGACACCAGGCGCACACCGCGATCCGGATCAAAGCGCTTAACAGCTTTCATCAGGCCGATATTGCCTTCCTGGATCAGGTCAGCCTGCGGCAAGCCGTAGCCTATGTATTTGCGGGCGATGCTGACGACAACACGCAGATGTGAGAGCACCAGCCGTCCTGCTGCGTCGACGTCATTATGGTCGCGCAATTGAGTGGCCAGCGTGGTTTCTTCCTCCAGCGTAAGCATGGGGTAGCTGTTTACAGTATGTATGTAATTTTCCAGACTGGTCGCATTGTTGCTTAATGCGGGTAAACGCATAGTCGATGTCATGTAGTAATTACCTCCTTTGCAGATGATTTTAGCACTCTATCTAAGAGAGTGCTAATATTCAAAAGTTCCATCTTCAATGTTTTTTCTCAATCTGCGCTAAAGTACGGCCGACTGCCATATAGGCACCCAGCCAACCCAGCGATCCGGCAATAGCAAGCAGGATGGCCCCGTGCGTTAAATCCAGGCTGTAGAGCGTGATGTGGCTGGCATAGAGCTGCCCTAGCGTGCTGACTTGTGGCGCAAGCATGGCAATGCCCAGGCTGACCACCCCCCAGGCAATCATGCCGCCGATGAGCCCCTGAATCGCACCGAAGTACAAGAAAGGACGTCGAATAAAACGATCGGTTGCGCCAATTAAGCGGCTGACTTCGATTTCGGCATGGCGGGTAATGATTTGCAACCGTATGGTGTTGCCGGAAATGGCCAGCAGCGCGATGCCCAGAATGATGGCGAGCAGACTGACCATCTCGCGCCCCAGTGCTAATAATGCATCCAGCCGCTGCGCCCATTGATGGTCTGCTTGTACAAGCGCGACTTGCGGGAGCTTGCGAAGCTGAGTGGCCAAACGTTTAATGGCGTCGACATCGGTTGCTGCCGGATTGATAATCCAGGCATCAGGTAACGGATTTTTGGGTAATCCGGCGGCCAGTTCAGTCATGCCCATTTGTTTCGATATCGTTTGCAAAGCGCTTTGCCTGGACACAAAACGAGTTTCAGTCAGGCCGGGCATGACTTTGAACTGCTGCCGCAATGCCGCTATATCGTCTGCGCTGGCGTCATCGCGCATAAACACGGTAATTTCAGTTTGCGCTGGCATGCTCCCGGCAATCTGGGTGGCATTGTCGAGTAGTACATACAAGCCGGTGGGCAGGCTTAATGCGACACCGATCGCGAACAGGGTAAACAAGCTGGCAACAGGGGTACTTACCATCTGGGATAGCGTAGTCGCAATCGCACGGCGATGATGCATGAGCCAGGTCATCATGATTGCACGCTCCCGTGGTCGAGGCGGATGATGCGGCTGTCACCGCTGAGTACGGCGGCATGATCGTGGGTAGAAATAACGACGGTGGTCCCCGCTTGATGAAAGGCTTTGAACATGATCATGATTTCGCTGGCGTATTCACTGTCAAGATTGCCGGTAGGTTCATCGGCAAGCAGCAGGGCCGGACGCGACACCACGGCGCGGGCTATGCAGACGCGCTGCTGCTCGCCACCGGAGAGGGCAATGGGGTTGGCTTTTTCGCGATTGAGCAGGCCGACTTTATCAAGCGCAGCGCGGGCACGGGCTGCGGCGTCATGGCGCGAAAATCCAGCTATCTGTAGCGGTAGCAGGACGTTTTGCATAACATTGCGATCAAATAGTAATTTATGGTCTTGAAAAATCAGCCCGATGTTGCGGCGCAGATATGGTATTCCGGCACGGCGCATTTTGCCGACATTCTGCTGATTCACCAGCACCGAGCCTGCGGTGGGGCGTTCGATGGCGGCAATGAGTTTGATTAGCGTACTTTTACCGGCACCGGAATGGCCGGTGAGGAACACCATTTCCCCGGCGGCAATTTCCAGACTGACATCCTTTAGCGCTTCGTAGCCACCCGGGTAACGTTTGGTGACGCGGTCGAAACGTATCATGCTGCATTATCCTCAAACAGGGCGTCAACGAAATCGCTGGCAACGAAGGGGCGTAAGTCATCCAGGCTCTCACCGACACCGATAAAGCGGATGGGGCGTGGACGTGTTTTGGCAATAGCAGCGATTACGCCACCTTTGGCGGTGCCATCCAGTTTGGTCAGCACCAGGCCAGTAACGTCTAGTGCGTCATCAAACGTTTTAACCTGGCTGACAGCGTTTTGTCCAGTGTTGGCATCAAGCACTAACAACACTTCATGCGGAGCTTGCGGATCAGTTTTCTGAATGACACGCTTCACTTTGCGTATCTCTTCCATCAGATGTAACTGAGTAGGCAGGCGTCCGGCGGTATCGGCCAGCACTATGTCAATATTGCGTGCGCGGGCAGCGGCGATAGCATCAAAAATGACCGCAGCGGAATCGCCGCCTTCCTGTGCGATCACGGTCACGCCGTTGCGTTCACCCCATACCGTCAGCTGCTCACGGGCTGCTGCACGGAAAGTGTCACCGGCGGCGAGCAGCACGGATTTGCCTTGTGCCTGATAATATTTGGCCAGTTTGCCGATGGTGGTGGTTTTGCCGGCGCCATTTACGCCTGCCAGCATAATGACAAAGGGTTTGTGGGTGCTTACGTCCAGTGGCAACTCCAGCGGGGTGAGCAGCGCTACCAGCGCATCACGCAGAGCAGATTGCAACTCATGCGCATCGGTGAGCTTGTCTTTTTTGACACGGCTACGTAGCTGGTCGAGCAGCGCTTGTGTGGCTTCTACACCGACGTCGGCAGTGAGCAGGATGGTCTCCAGCTCTTCGAACAGCACTTCATCGATTTTGCCGCCAATGCGGAATAAGCCGGTCAGTTGTTTGCCGAGTTGTTCACGCGTGCGACTTAAGCCTTGCTTTAAGCGCTGCGCCCAGGATAGCTTGGGTGCTTCGGCTTCAGTTACACTGGGGACTGCTGGCGTGGTTTCAGGTATCGGCTCGGCTTCACGCGGCGCGGGTTTGTCGCTGGATTTTTTGAAGAAACTAAACACGATAAGGATAGTCTTTCAATAGTTAAACAAATAAGATGGCGAGGCTGGCATACTTCATAAGTTCAGGCGAGTATCGCGCAGAATTTATGCAACATTGCAGCAGGATTATTTTATCATGCTACATCAATCGTGATGGCAGTATCTGAGTGAAGGATGGAAGATGAAGCGATGGATCGCAATAGGTTTGTTGGGCTGTGCATTGCCTGCGGCGGCGGCAGTGCAGCAGTTTCAGCTGGATAATGGGTTGCGGGTGATTGTGCAGGAAGATCATCGTGCGCCTATCGTGGTGTCGCAGATTTGGTATCGCGCAGGCAGTATGGATGAGTTTAACGGTACCACGGGTGTTGCACACATGCTTGAGCATCTGATGTTCAAGGGTACGGCAGAGGTGCCGGATGGCCAGTTTTCCAAACTGATTGCGGCAGCAGGCGGACGCGAGAACGCATTTACCAATCTGGATCATACGGTGTATTTTGAACAGTTGCAGAAAGACCGGCTGGAACTGGCGCTCAAACTGGAAGCAGATCGTATGCACAATCTGACCTTGTCACCTGATAATTTCGTCAAGGAAAATCAGGTGGTGAGGGAAGAGCGACGCATGCGCACCGATGACCAGCCGCAAGCCCTGGTGTACGAAGATATGATGTCCGTGGCGTTTCAGGAAAATCCATACCGGCGCCCGGTGATCGGCTGGATGAATGATCTGGAACACATGACCGTAAATGACGCGCGGGACTGGTATCAGCGCTGGTATGCGCCGAATAACGCTACCCTGGTGGTGGTCGGCGATGTAAATGTGGATGCCGTGAAGGCGCTGGCTACCCGTTATTTCGGGGCTATTCCTGCCAAGGTTCTGCCTGAGCGCAAGCCGCAAATCGAGCCGGCTCAGGCGGGAATTAAACGTGTAAATGTGAAAGCGCCGGCCAAAGTGCCGTATGTGCTGATGGCCTATCACGTGCCGGTATTGCGTGATGCCGAGCATGATTGGGAACCCTATGCGCTGCAGGTGCTGGCCGGGGTGCTGGATGGTAATGATGCCGCGCGGCTGGGGCGAATCGTGGTGCGTGAGCAGCGCATCGCCAGCCAGGCGAGTGCCAGTTACGATCTGGTGGCGCGTGGGCCGGGGCTGTTCATGCTTGATGGCACGCCATCACAAGGCAAAACAGCAGCCGATCTGGAGGTTGCGTTGCGCGCCCAGGTACAGGCCATCATGCAAAACGGGATTAGTGCGGATGAGTTGCGCCGGGTGAAAGCGCAAGTAATTGCCGCCAACGTCTATCAGCGCGATTCGACGTTTTATCAGGCCATGCAGCTGGGTGAATATGTGACTGCCGGCTTACCGGTGTCAGCAGTGGCAGATCAGGTAGCCAAGGTGCAGGCTATCAGCGCAGCCCAAGTACAGGCGGTAGCCCAGAAATATCTGGTTGATGATGAACTGACTGTGGCTACGCTGGACCCGCAACCGTTAACGAATAAACCACCTGTGCTTGCGCCTGTCGCAGGTTCGCGTCATTTGAATTGAGGTAAATGGAATGCGTATCTGGATAGTATTACTGAGTTTCTGTATCACGGCCCTGGCGCATGCAGGATTGCCGATACAACACTGGCAACTGGCGAATGGCGCGCAGGTGTATTTCGTGGAGAGCCATGACTTGCCGATGCTGGACGTGAGTGTCGATTTCCCTGCGGGTAGCGCATTTGATCCGGTAGCCAAGCCGGGGCTGGCCAGTTTGACTCACCGCCTTCTGGATCAGGGGGCGGGCGGGTTAAGTGATAATCAGATTGCCAGTGGATTCGCCGACGTGGGCGCCCAGTTGGGCGGACGTCTGGATGCGGATCGGGCCGGCGTGGTATTGCGTACATTAAGTAGCCCTGCGGAGCAGAAAGCAGCGCTGACCATGCTGGCGCGTGTATTGTCCCAGCCGGCTTTTGCAGTGCCGATTGTGGAGCGGGAGAAGATGCGGGTCATCGCCGCGCTGAAGGAAGCTGAAGGTCAGCCGGCCAGTGTTGCTGCACGAGCCTTCCAGAGCGCAGTATTTATCAACCATCCTTACGCGCATCGGGAAACGGGTGAAATCGACAGTGTGGGCAAACTTAATGCGGCTGATTTGCGGGCGTTTTATCGCAGTCACTACAGCGCTGCCGGTGCGGTAGTCGCACTGATGGGAGATATTACGCGGCAACAGGCTGATGCGGTTGCGCGCCAGCTGACCGATGCACTGCCGCCAGCCAGTGCCGCTGCGAGCACGACGATACCACCTGTGCCGCCGTTGTCTGCGGCAAGCATGCGCACCCTGCCTTTCCCCGCCAAACAAAGCCAGATTCTGATTGGTCAACCGGGTGTGGCACGGGGTGCACCGGACTATTATGCGTTGTATGTGGGGAATTATATTCTGGGCGGGGGCGGATTTGATTCGCGGTTAATGAACGAAGTCCGGCAAAAACGCGGTTTGGCTTATAGTGTGTATAGCTATTTCATGCCTATGCGGGAAGCGGGCGCATTTCAGATCGGCTTGCAAACGCGTACCGACCAGACTGAACAGGCATTGCAGGTGGTGCGGGATACTTTGGCAGATTTCGTAGCCAAGGGCGTGACCGAAGATGAACTGACTCAGGCCAAAAACAATATTATTGGCGGGTTCCCTTTGCGTATCGACAGTAACAAGGAAATTCTGGAATATCTGGCGGTGATTGGTTTCTATCATTTGCCACTGAGTTATCTCGATGATTTCCCCCAGCATGTGGCGGAAGTGACTAGCGCGCAAATTCAGGCCGCATTTGCACAGCACATCCACCCTGATAAAATGGTAACGATAGTGGTGGGTGGTGCGGTGACAGGTAAATGAATAGCGCGGTAGTGAAAAATTGAAAACGGCACAGCGCAATTGTGTGCGCATCATCGGCGGGCAATGGCGACGGCGCTTGCTAAGCTTCCCGGATGCGGAAGGCTTGCGTCCCACCGCTGATGCGGTGCGCGAGAAGCTGTTTAACTGGCTGGGGCAGGACCTGCCCGGCTGGCACTGCCTTGATCTGTTTGCTGGCAGCGGGGCGCTGGGATTCGAGGCGGCATCGCGCGGCGCTGCCCGCGTGGTTATGGTGGAAAGTAATCGCAGTGCTTGTGCCGCGTTGCGCGCTAATCAGACTATGCTCGACGCAAACAATATTATTCTTGAATGCGCTGATGGGGTAAAATTGCTGACTCAATCGGCTGCGGTACTGATGCAGAACAAGTTCGATCTGGTGCTGATCGACCCGCCGTTTGCGTCAGCCTTGCAGGCTACGGTGCTGACGCTATTGCCACCTTTCATGAATGATGGTGCCTATGTTTACGTTGAACATGATGGCAGTTTGCAGTTGCCGGAAGGTTGGTCGGTCTGGCGCGAAGGGCGTGCAGGTCGCGCGCACTTTAATGTGCTGCAACAAGCTTAATTGGGTGAATAGTGGCTATGCATAAAATTGCAGTATATCCGGGCACGTTTGATCCGGTCACCTGTGGTCATGAGGATCTGGTGCGGCGGGCGACGCGGATTTTTGACGAGATTGTCGTCGCGGTTGCGGTGGCTGGGCATAAACGCCCGTTTTTCGAGTTGGAAGAGCGCGTGGCGATGGCGCAACTGGTGTTCGCTGATCTGCCTAACGTGCGTGTAGTCGGCTTCTCCGGGCTGTTGATGGATTTTGTCGCGGACCAGCAGGCACACATCGTGTTGCGTGGTTTGCGCGCGGTATCGGATTTTGAATATGAGTTTCAGTTGGCAGGGATGAATCGCAATCTCAATCCGCAAATTGAAACGGTGTTTATGACGCCAGCAGAGCAGTTCATGTTTATCTCGGCCAGCATGGTGCGGGAAATTGCTGTGTTAGGCGGCGATGTCAGTCCGTTTGTGCATACAGCGGTGCTGGCACGATTACAGCAAAAATTGTCAGTTTAGATTAACTTAAAGAAGGAAGTTGTATGTCGCTACTGATTACTGATGAATGCATCAATTGTGATGTGTGTGAGCCAGAATGCCCTAATGAAGCGATTTATCAGGGTGATTCGATTTATGAAATCGACCCTAATAAATGTACGGAATGTGTTGGGCACTATGATGCGCCGCAATGTGTTGAAGTTTGCCCGGTAGACTGCATCCCCCTAGGCATAGAAGAGACGCAAGAGCAGTTGATGGATCGTTATTTGCAATTGACCGGACAAAAGGGCTGATTGCTGCCCGATCAACCCAGTTGGGTCACCAGCCATGCACGCAGATCAGCGATTTCTTTCGTGCTGATTTCGTGTGTCATGGGATAAGTATGCATTTCCAGTTGGGGCTCGGTCAGGCGCGCATAGCTACTCTGGCTCAGGCTTAAGGGAATAATGTCATCGTGCGTGCCGTGTGCCGCCCATATCTTGGGTATCGCCGTGATCTCAGCAGGCAGTTGCGGCAGATAAGTCGATAACGCAACGATGCCTGCTAACGGCAAGCCAAGAGTGAGTCCGCTATACAGCGCAACTGCACCCCCTTGAGAAAATCCCGCCAGAACAATGCGCTCGCTGCTAATGCCGCGCGCGATTTCCTGTTGAATTAAATCTGCAACGAGTGTTCTCGATTGCATAAATCCGGCTTCATCCTGTTGCTGGCTAATGTCGGGTTGGCGTATGTCATACCAGGCGGGCATCACATAGCCGCCGTTGATGGTCACCGCACGCGATTCCGCATGCGGCAGAATGAAGCGCACATTGGGCAGATTCAGCGCCTCGGCGACAGGCGCCAGATCAAATCCGTCTGCTCCCAGGCCGTGCAATAGTATGATGCTGGCGCTGGCCGTGCCGGTGAGCAGTTCAACAGGTGGTTTAGCCATGATTGAATTGTTGATCCAGCGCGATGACGCGTTGACCTGACGTGGTATCAGCTTTACCCGCCTGACGCACCGCTTCGGCATAACCTGCAAAAAATGCCGGCAATGCTTTGACGATCAGCTTTTTACGCAACCGGCTCGCGCCTTGCGCGGGCCATTCGGCACGGTAATTCGCTTCGGGAATAGCGGAGCAGATTTTCATGCTCCAGCTAGGCTGGTGAATTTGCCATTCATGTGCACGTACAACCATGGCATGTGCATTCAGTATTTCCACACCGACGTAAGGGCCAATGTATTCCACCTGCAATGCAGCGGCAATCCCTGCCAGCATGTTATCCAGATGGGTTAAGGCATCATCCAGCGCCGTGTTGACAGGTATGGAGTCGAGCCGGCTTTGTTCGGCAAGGTGACGAATAAAATCTTTCATGGTGTTTGAGTGTGTGCTGGAAAATAAAAAAACAGACGATTTTACCATAGAGAGAAGTTTGCTCTATGAATCCATCTGGTTTATTCTTGTAAGATAAAATTTGTATTATATATAAGAAATTACTAAATCATTAGGTGCCGATAGTGCTGCAATCGAATAAGCCCAGTTTGTTAATCGTAGATGATGACCCTTTGATCACGGATACGTTGAGTTTTGTATTGTCACGTGATTTTGACGTGTTTGTCGCCGATTCGCGAGCGCAAGTGAAAAGTTTGCTTACCCAGCTTGGCTCTACACCGCAATTGGCATTGATCGATCTGGGCCTGCCACCGATGCCGCATAAACCTGACGAGGGTTTTCATCTGATTGGTGACTTGCTCGGTATTGCTCCAAATATCAAGATACTGGTGTTGTCCGGGCAGAATGATGAAGTCAATGCGCGACATGCCAGAGCCTTGGGGGCAATTGATTTCGTTGGTAAGCCTTGTGAACCTCAGCAAATCAAAGCGCTATTATTCAGTGCGCTAAAAATTCTGGATGCAGAGCGTGAAGCCGACATTGAAGTGCCGGCAGTGCGGTGTTGTATCGTGGGTAACAGTTTCAAGCTGGATAAACTGCGCCAGCAGGTAAGTCAGTATGCTAACGCGCCGTTTCCGGTGCTGATCGAAGGTGAATCGGGTAGTGGCAAGGAGTTGGTGGCAGCCGGGTTGCATCAGAATGCGAATCGAGCGCACAAACCCTATCTGGCACTTAATTGTGCCGCGATTTCTCCCACGCTGGTTGAACCGACCCTGTTTGGCTATTGCAAAGGGGCGTTTACCGGAGCAGTGAATAACCGTGCTGGATATTTTGAGGAGGCGAGCGAAGGTACTCTGTTTCTGGATGAAGTGGGGGAGTTGCCGCTAGAACTGCAGGCCAAATTATTGCGAGTGCTGGAAAATGGCGAATACCAGCGGGTCGGAGAAACGCAGTCGCGTATTTCGCATGCGCGCGTAATCGCCGCAACGAACCGTGATTTACGCCAGGAGATCAAGGCCGGACGTTTTCGTGCGGATTTGTATCATCGTCTTTCGGTATTTGAAATTCGCGTGCCACCGTTACGTGAATTGGGAGCAGACAGGCTGGAGTTATTAGAGTATTTTCGCTTGTTCTATGCGCGCGAGGCAGAAATGACGGCGTTTGTGCTGGATGCGGCAGCAACCGAGTTATGGATGGACTATCATTTTCCCGGTAATGTGCGCGAGTTGCGGAATATAGTAATTCGTCTGACCACAAAATATCCGGGGCAGCAGGTCGGTTTTGAGCAGCTTGAGGCGGAACTGGATACGGACATTGCTCCCGCTGCCGATAATTTGATGCCGGGTGATGGCAAAGCCTTATCCGAGGTGGCGCGCAAACATCTGCAAACCATGGCAAACTTTCATCTGGACATCACCTTGAAAGAATGGGAAAAAAGTTACGTTGATGCTGCATTGGCACTGACTCACGGCAATCTTTCCAAGGCGGCAAAGATGCTGGGCATTAACCGCACCACGTTATATAGCCGTATGCAGAATTATCGTCATGAGTGTGAATCCACTTAGTGGATATTTAGTGTGTACTGATGATATAAAATAAACAGGGTGGGGTTGATGGGATTAACAACAAACAAGACGGGTTGGGGGCTGTTGCTGATATCCGCGCTGTCAGGCTGTGTACCGCCCAGCACGATCAAACCTTCGGCCGGGCACATACAGGCCGGGCCGGCTGTTGCGCCGGCAGTGGCGGACATTCCGCCGCTGGTAAAAAGCATGCCGGAATTACCACCACCCAAACCGCAGCAATATGCGCCTGTTTACACCATCGTAGTCGACAACGTGCCAGTCAAGGAGTTGCTGTTCTCACTGGCGCGCGATACTAAATACAATATCGATATCAGCCCCGCTATCAGCGGAACCGTTACGCTTAATGCTGTAAATGAGTCGTTACCTGCTATTCTGGAACGTGTCGCCCGCCAAGCCAATATCCGCTACAAAATGGAAGGCAAGACGCTTTCTATCATGCCGGATACACCCTACTTGCAAACCTATCGGGTCAATTACGTCAATCTGTCGCGTAATACCGATTCGACCATAGGTGTGGCTGCCAAAATTGCCAGTACCGGTGGCGGTATTGCCAAGGATAACAGTGATCAGGATGGTAATAGCTCATCCACCACGGTTGCCAGCAAATCCAATAATAACTTCTGGGATATATTAACTGATAACCTGCGTGCCATGCTCATTGCGACGCGGTTGGCCAGTCAGCGCCAGGAAGACAAACAGCAACGGGTCGATGCTGAACGTAATGCCCGCAGTGAGCGCTTGCTGCAGGCGCAGGCGGTAGCGCGGGCCGGTGCTGCTGCGCCGGGCTTGTACAAAGAGGTATTTGGTAGTTCGCTGTATTCACCACAGGCGGAGATGTTGTCGAGAAACGACGTGGTGGTAAACCCGGTGACGGGTACCGTCAGCGTAGTGGGTACCGAGCGCCAGCAACGACTGGTGCAAAACTATTTGAATAGCGTCAATCAGGCCAGTCAGCGCCAGGTGCTGATAGAGGCGACCATCGTTGAGGTCACGCTGAAAGACCAGTACAAAATGGGCATAGACTGGCAGCGCGTGGTGGAGAGTGGCGGTGCCGGATGGTTTTTCAGTACTAACGGTGCAGCTAGTACCAATCTGGCAAATACACTGACACCATTCTTTAGCGGTGGTTTCAAAGACCAGAAATACACCGCAACCCTGAATTTACTGGAATCTTTCGGTAATTTGCGCGTGCTCTCCAGCCCCAAATTGATGGCGATCAATAATCAGACAGCGTTGCTCAAGGTGGTCGATAACCTCGTGTATTTCACGGTGAAAGCCGATACGGTAACCTCAAACAACAGCGCGCCTGTCACCACTTACACAACGACGCCGCAAACCGTACCGGTTGGTCTGGTGATGAGCCTGACCCCGCAAATTTCCGAGAGTGGCATGGTGACCTTGAATGTGCGCCCTACCATTTCGCGCAAGGTGGGTGATGCAATTGACCCCAACCCCAGTATTATTGCGCCACTTACCAATAAAGTACCGGTGATCCAGGTGCGGGAAATGGAATCCGTGCTGCAGGTAGGGAGCGGGCAGACGGTGATACTGGGCGGATTGATGCAGGATGATAGCAATCGTGCTCGCGACGGTATTCCCATACTGTCGCGACCGGATGGTATCGGCGCTTTATTCGGGCAGCATGAACGTAATGTACAGCAAACCGAATTGGTGATTTTCTTGCGTCCTACGGTGATCGCAACCCCGTCCCTTGATAGTGATGAACTCAAGACGTTCAAGCAGTATTTGCCCAGGCCGAATGATGCGCTTGGTCAATTGGATGCGCATGGTTCCACACTGCCGCAGCCATGAGGCGAGTCATGCACGCATTAACTTGTATCAGTTGGCGTGGTGTATTACTCCGTACGGGGCTGCTTGCCAGCGTCGTAATCACGCCTGTGGTGCAAGCGGCTACTCTGGAGACTGGGACTGCGGCGGGTTCATCATCGGTTTTGCGCTGGGGGGATGGTGTGCTACATGAAGCGCAAGGCCAGCGTGTTCGGCCGGTTAAAACAAAACATCCGGTATTGTTGCCAACGCGGGTGCCTGCGCATATAGAGCCCTCGATTACGATGCTGCAACTGGCATGGCAAGCCTATCAGGCAGGCGAATATGATCTGGCGCGAACGCGTTACGAGCAAGTGATGGATGGTGACCATAACGTCGATGTGCAATTGGGATTGGCCGCGATCGCGGTGCAGCAACATCGCAATGAGTTTGCGATACGTCATTACCAGCAAGTGTTGATGCTGGAGCCGCGTAATACCACTGCGCTGGCCGCGCTGGCAATGTTGGCCGGTGAGCGTCATGCCCCAGAAATGGAGGCGAAAATTCTGCAACAGTTGGCAATGCAGCCTTCTGCAGCTTTGCAGTTCAGTCTGGGGAATCTGTATGCTGACCAACAGCGCTGGCGAGAGGCGGAAGCGGCCTATTTTGAAAGCTATCAGGCCGATAATCGTAATGCCGATTATGCCTATAATTTGGCTGTGAGCCTGGATTATTTGCGTTTGTATTCCGCAGCGGTAACCTACTATCAGAAGGCGCGTGATGCATTGCCGGCAAGCGGCGGCCACATCGATGCGTTGCGCCTGAATAAACGTATCCAGCAACTGCAGGAAGTAGTGAGTCAGTCACGATGAGTCAGGTTAAAGCCACGCGTCTGGGCGAAATTCTGGTGCAGCAGGGCGCTATTACCCTTGATCAGCTGCGGATTGCCATCAAAGAACAGCAGCATAATGGCATGCCGATAGGCCGCCAGTTGATACAGCTGGGTTTTGTGACTGAAGCGGTAATCCGCGACCAGCTGGCCAATACCAGCGGTCATGCGAGTATTGATCTGGGCAGTGTGATCGCGGATGCCGAAGCGCTGGGCCTGGTGCCGAAAGCCTTTGCCCGGCGCCATTATGTATTGCCGATTGCGTTTGACGGTGAATCGCAGACCCTGACTATCGCAATTACGGATATGTTTAACGTTGTCGCGCTGGATCAGTTGCGCTCACTGATCGGCACCTACATAGAAATCGAACTGGTGTTGGCCAGCGAAGCGCAATTGCTGGAAGCGGTGGACAAATTTTACGGGTTCGAATTGTCGGTCGGCGGCATTCTTAATGAAATCGAAACCGGCGAAATCGATTATCAGAGCCTGGCGCTGAATACCGATAGTTATACCCAGCCGGTGGTGCGCCTGATCGAAGCGCTGCTGGTGGATGCCGTTAAACACGGTGCCTCGGATATCCACTTTGAACCAGAACGGGCGTTCTTGCGCATACGTTATCGTATTGATGGCGTACTGGAGCAGATACGGGCGCTGCATCACAGTTATTGGCCCGCGATGGCAGTACGGCTGAAAGTGATGTCTGGTATGAATATCGCCGAAAATCGAGCGCCGCAGGATGGACGGTTTGCGCTGACTTTGCATGGGCGCCCCATCGATTTTCGAGCCTCGGTACAGCCGACCATTCATGGTGAAAACATCGTGCTACGCATACTTGATCGCGAGCGCGCGATCATGCCGCTGGCGCACATGAATTTACCTCTGGATACCATGGCATTGCTGCTGCGCATGCTGAACCGCCCGGAAGGCATCGTCATCGTGACCGGGCCGACCGGTTCAGGTAAAACCACGACACTTTATTCACTGCTTAATCATGTTAATGACGAATCAGTGAATATCATGACATTGGAAGACCCTGTTGAATATCCGGTCGACCTGATGCGCCAAACGTCGGTCAATGAAACGATCAAACTTGATTTTGCCAATGGTATTCGCTCCATTATGCGTCAAGACCCGGATATCATTCTGGTAGGTGAGATCCGTGACCAGGACACTGCGCAAATGGCATTTCGTGCCGCCATGACCGGACATCAGGTATTTACCACCCTGCACACCAACTCTGCGCTGGGAGTATTCCCGCGCTTGCTCGATATCGGCATCGTGCCGGATATCATGGCAGGTAATATCATCGGCGTCATTGCCCAGCGACTGGTTAGGGTGCTGTGTTCGACTTGCCGTGTCGCGTATGTGCCGGAAGCGGACGAGCAGCAGTTGCTGGGCTGGGAACGTGCAACCCATCCGCCACTTTACCGGGCGGCGGGTTGCCCCGTATGCAAAGGCAAGGGCTATCGCGGGCGCATGGCATTAATGGAATTGCTGCCTATGGATAATGAGCTGGATGAACTGGTCGCGCGCAGAGCGAGTCAGGGTGAAATTCGCTCTCTGGCCTTATCGCGCGGCTATCATACGCTTGCTGATCAAGGTATCGAGGCTGTGCTATCAGGCAGAACCAGTCTGGCGGAGGTAGCGCGGGTGATCGATTTAACGCGGCGCGCCTGAACATGCCTTATTTCAGCTATCGCGCCATAGACCAGCAAGGACGCAGCCACCGCGGGCGTTTGTCAGCGGCGAATGAAGTCGATCTGGAATTGCGTCTGGCGCGTACCGGTATGGATCTGGTTACTTTGCATGTTATGGATAGCCGGGTCAGCAACTTTGCGCGTGGTGCCGCCAGTCGGCGCGACCTTATTGCATTCTGTTTTCATCTGGAACAAATTACCCGTGCCGGCATTCCCATCCTGGATGGCGTGCGTGATTTACGGGATAGCACAGATAACACGCGTTTCCGTGACATTCTCACCGCGTTGCTGGAGGATATGGAAGGCGGCAAGCTGATGTCGCAAGCGATGGCGGCGCACCCGGCCGTGTTTGACTCGCTGATGATCAGTCTGGTGAAAACAGGCGAACATACCGGGCTGATGCGTGAGGTGTTCGTGAATTTAGGCGATACCTTAAAGCGGCAGGATGAGCTGGCTGCACAAACCAAACGCCTGCTGATTTACCCGAGTCTGGTATTGGCGATGGTGGGTATAGTGATTGCACTGTTATTGCTGTTTCTGGTGCCGCAAATTGCACAATTGATGCAGAGCATGGGGCTGCAGCTACCGCTGCAGACGCGGGTGTTGCTGTGGTTGTCGCAGACGCTGAAAGCGATATGGCCGATATTGCTGGTTACGCCAGTGGTGCTGGTAATGTTGGCGTTGTGGGCGCTACGGCGCAGTGAGCGTGCGCGATTTTGGGCGGATGATGTGAAGTTGCATCTGCCCGTGGTCGGCAGCATCCTGCACAAAATCGCATTGGCACGTTTTGCCAACTTCTTTGCGCTGATGTATCGCTCCGGTATCAGCATTCTGGATGCGCTGGCAGTGGGGGAGACGCTGGCGGTTAACCGGGTCGTTGCCGATGCTATTCAGCGTGCCCGTATTCGTATCGGCAATGGCGAGAGTCTGAGCGAGAGTTTTCAGAGTTCCACAGTATTTCCGCCGCTGGTCATTCGCATGTTGCGTGTAGGTGAGACGACGGGGGAGCTGGATACTGCTCTGGAAAACATCAATTACTTTTATAACCGTGAAATCACGGAATCCACCGAGCGAGCGTTAAAATTATTGGAACCTGCGCTGACACTGATTCTGGGGGCGATTATGGCCGCCATCGTGGGTTCGGTATTGCTGCCTATGTATGACGTGCTGGGGACCGTAAAGTTATGAGTGGCTTTATGATATTTGTCCCGCATCTGCTTATTTATATCCACGCGCAGGGCGTTAGTCTGGCGTGTCAGCGGCGGGGAAAATTCCGCTTTGTCGGCGAATTCGATGCGGATGAGTCTGGCTATCAAGCTTTTGCGGCTGCTCTTAAGCCGTTTAAAAATGCCAAGCTATCTATTCTGGTGGATAGCGTTGATGAACAATATCATGTGGAAAATCTGCCGCATGTGCTGGGTGGCGCGCGCACTGAAATGTTGGCACGGCGTTTGCGGCAAATCAGTCGTGACAGTGCGTTTTCTGCTGCCTGGTATCAGGGGCGCGAAACTGACGGGCGGCGTGATGACAGGTTTCTGTTTGTATCGTTAAATACGCTGGACTGGGCGCAGGTTTGGCTCGACCTGCTCGCCCAGCATCATGTGCATCTGGCTTTGTTGACTACGGTGCCGATAGTAAGTCTATCCATCGCGCGCCACTTACCGCAAGAGTCGGCGCCGCTGTTGTGGGTGACGCAGCAGAGCGGTGGCACGCGGTTGTCATTCTTTCATCAGAACCGACTGCTGTTTTCGCGCTTAAGTACCCCTGAGTCAAGTCAGGCTGCTGAAAAGCTGGCAGAAGAAATTATCAAGACCCGCTATTATTTGACCAGTCACCAGTATTTGTCGCATCAAAGCCCGCTTGCGGTAGTGGTGCTGGATACACAACAGGATCATCAGCGTTTATGCGAGATCCTGCATCAGGATACCGGTTTGAATCTGAGCTGCCAGGTGCATGTCAGTGATGCGCTGGCACAACGTTTATGGGTCAACGCCAACGATTTACATAAATATCGCGACAGTCTGCATTTAGCAGCACTGGGGCGTTACTCGGCGGCAATTAATCTTGCAACTCCAGCAATGACGCTGCCTTATCGACAAAGGTTGTGGCAGCGCGGCCTGTATCTGGCGGCTGTGGCAAGCTTGCTGATGGGAGTGATAGCTGGCGGTTATCTGACTTATCAGCGCGATCAACTTACCACCTCTGCAATGCAGACTCACGTCTGGTTGAAGCAGCAACAAAACAGCTATCAGCACATTCTGGCAAAAATGCCGGCTATGCCAACTACGCCTGCAAATCTTAAGGCGGCCGTTGATGTTGCCAAAACTTTATCCGCAGCGCCGCAACCGGTAACCGATTTCGCTATATTGAGTGAGGTGCTGACGCGCGATTCACGGATCAACATTACTCGACTGGTCTGGCGGGAACGCAACGTGGGTGAGCCGGGAGATGCACAACAGATGCTGGTAGTTGAAGGCGAAGCGCTGTTGTCTCAGGGGAATTACCAGTTGGCGATGGGTGAAATTGACAGATTTGTTGCTGATTTGCAGCACCATCCCCGTATCGCCAAGGTGGAAGTGATTAGCATGCCGGTGAACCGTGATCCTAAATTGACGCTGCACCAGTCCATACAGGCAGTGGCCAGCACCGCCGCATTCAAGTTGACACTCCTGTTGCGAGATCCGTCATGAAAGAGTCTTCAATGTTTAAGTCGCTGATTCTGCCTGTCTTGAGTTTGCTCATGGTGCTGGTCGTCGTTGCGATCTGGTTGTCTCAGCGTGTAGCTGTGGTTGATCAGGTGCAGCGACAACAGCAGCAGCTACAGGCCGAGCTGACTGTGCTGAATCAGAAAATCACGCAAACAACTCAGGATGAGCAATGGATCGCACAGTATCTGGTTGAATATCGTCGATTGCAGCGCACTGGTTTTGTGGGTAATGATCAGCGGCTGGCATGGAATCAGATATTGATTGAGGAGAGTGCCAAGTTAGGATTGAAGGATGCGAGTTTTGATATTGAACCGCAAAAACCGCATCAGCCTGATGCCATGGTTGGTACATTAACGTTGATGGATACAGCCGTGCAGTTTAGTGCCAGTGTGCCGCATGAAGGTGTTTTCGCGCAGCTATTGGATGATTTGCGCAAACGCGAGCCCGGTATTTTCACCGTGCGCGAGTGTGCGTTGAGTCATGTTGCCGGGTTGCAGCCACTGCAGGTGCAATGTGAGTTCGTGTGGCATACCCTGGAACCGGGGGCGGCAGTATGAAGCTAGCCACAATTCTCATTTTGGCATTGGGCTGGCTGGTTATGGCGGATGCACTCGCTGCGCAGCCGGTTGGTCGTCTGTTTTATACTCCGCAACAGCGTCAGCAAATCGATAACCAGCATAAACCACTCACTCCACGACCATTACATGCACAGCCCAAAGACGCGCATTACAACGGTTATGTCATACGCAGTGACGGGGTGAATACGATATGGGTAAATGGGCAGACACGCTATGTGGATCAGTCCATGTTGAACGATGGTCAGCTTAAGCTGCCTGCGACACCTGCGTTAAAGCCGGGGCAGGCATTTGATCATCAGGCCGGAAGGGTGCTGGAAACCTACGAGATTTCCCAGCCGGCGGTTAAGCCCATCGTCCCGGCAGCGCCGCTGACCTTGCCGCCGCTTGCCGATGAGCGGGATGATTCTGTGCAGGTTGATAATGTTGCCGTGCCCTGAATGTCGTTTGATCCGTCACCAGCAAGGTGCGGTGTTGCTGGTACTGGCAGTGATCATGAGCATGATCGCGCTGGGCTGGTTGTATGGGCACATGGCCAGCCGGCAGGAATCCGGTGCGGTAACAGCCCGTGCGCTAGCCATGGCGCGGTCAGCATTGATCGGTCGTGCGTTGAGCGACGCGAGTCATCCCGGCAGCCTGCCGTGTCCGGATACCGATAATGACGGTGTCGCCCAGCTTCTTAGTGGTGCCCAGTGCCCAGGTTATATTGGGCGCTTGCCTTGGCGTACACTGGGGTTGAATGATATACGTGATGGTAATGGCGAGCGTTTGTGGTATGTATTATCCAGTGATGCGCGCGATGCCCAGTCTCAGATAGCTGTAAATAGCCTGGCAACGGCCGGGATGTTGCAGATGAACACATCTGCGCATCTGGTTGCTGTACTGTTTTCACCAGGTGTTGCTATTGTTCCGCAGCAGCGTGGGACTTCTGCGCAGCAGAATACGGTCGGCAATTATCTGGAGGGCGATAATGCCAATGGCGATACGGTGTATGTGTCTCAAGCAGTTGCAGATACCGCGTTTAATGACATTGTGCTGGCCATTTCCAGCGCTGATGTGTTTCGCAAGGTCGAGCGACTGGTGTTGCAGCAGATTGCAAAGAATTTGGCACCACCTTATCTGTATGCTGCTGATCCGTATGCCACTGCAGAGCAGTTGGGTGTTCAGCAAATCGGTCGGCTTGCCGGTTTTATTCCGTATAAGACGTTGGGGTTTTCGCTTGCAGATCCGCTGGGATCGAATGGCTGGTTCAACGACTTGACATCAGGCTCAACGTCACCCTACATTGTTACCGCAGCGCAGGATCACGTGCAAATCAATCTCAAGTATTGCAGCGGAAGCATGGATTCAAGTAGCGCTATGATGGTGATACATTGTGTTTAAAGCCCAAACCGGATTTTCGCTGATAGAACTGGCCTTGGTGCTGGTTATCCTGACGCTGGCGCTCGGCGGCGCGCTGGTGCCGCTGAACGCGCAGATCGAGCAGCGCAGGCTGGCTGAAACCACGCAGATGTTGAATGAGGTCAACGATGCCGTGCTGGGTTTTGCCATCCGTAACGGGCGGCTGCCATGTCCGGCATCGACGGCAAGTAGCGGCAATGAAAGCCCGCAAGGGGGCGGGGTGTGTACTAATCCCTATGATGGCTATGTGCCAGCGGTGAGTTTGGGATTAGGCCATCTCGATACTCAGGGTTATTTGCTGGACGCCTGGGGGAATCGTGTGCGCTACGCGGTGGCCAAGACCGGAGGATCGGCATTTACTACCGTGAATGGTATGAAAAATGCCGGATTGGCTGCATTGCAGGCTGAATTGCGCGTGTGTGTATCGGCCACAGGAAGTAGCGCTGTCAGTTGTGGCAGTGATCCCGCAAATGCCTTGACGTCAGCAGATCAGAACGCGCCTCCTGCGCTAATTTTTTCCTTGGGTAAAAATGGGGCAACTGGCAGTGCCAGTGCCGATGAAGCTGCCAATCTGGATAATAACCCCGTGTTCATCAGTCACACGCCTATGCCGGCAGGTGCGCAAACCGGAGAATTTGATGACGTGGTAATATGGCTATCGCCCAATATTCTATATGGGCAACTGGTTAATGCAGGGCAGTTACCCTGAGGGTGGATTTAAATATGACGACGTTGCAACTGGTTTCTGCGGTTTTATTCGGTTTGGCATTGGTGCATACCTTTTCGGTAAAAGGATTTGAGCGCTTGGCGCATCGCTATCCTGCGCATGCGGGCATCTTCCATCTGCTGGGTGAGGTGGAGGTAGTGTTCGGTTTCTGGGCAATGGTGATGGTGGTGGCGATGGCTGTCATTGCTGATGGCCATGCGGCAATAGTGTATGTTGAGAGCAAACAGTATACGGAGCCATTGTTTGTGTTTGTGGTAATGGTGGTGGCTGCTTCCAGGCCGATATTGTACTGGCTTGAATCCGCTATACAGTCTGCTGCGCGCTTGCTGCCGTTACCGACATTGTCGGTGCAGGTATGGCTGAGTCTGGCTGCGGTGCCGTTATTTGGCTCGCTCATTACTGAACCGGCAGCGATGACGTTGGCGGCATTGATGCTGTATCGTCCTGTATTCAATGCCGCCGTGCCGGAATATCTGAAGTATGCGGCTCTGGGTGGATTATTTGTGAACGTGTCTATTGGCGGCACGCTGACCAGTTATGCCGCGCCGCCAGTACTGATGGTGGCAGCCGGATGGCACTGGGACAGCTTGTTCATGTTCAGCCAGTTTGGCTGGAAAGCGGCGCTGGCTGTGGTGGTGAACGCGACGGCGCTGACGTTCATGCTGCATAAGTATCTGTTGGTCAAAAAGATACCGGAGACGGATGAGCAGCGGGTGCCGGTATTCGTCGGCTTGATTCATGCGGTATTTTTAGCCGGTGTGGTGGTATTTGCGCATCATCCGGTCATCTTTATCAGTCTCTTTCTGTTCTTTTTAGGTTATACCCAAGCCTATTCGCAATATCAGGCTCCCTTGATTTTGAAAGAGGGTTTGCTGGTCGGATTTTTTCTGGCGGGTCTGGTGATCTTGGGTGGAATGCAGCAATGGTGGTTGCAGCCTATCGTTTCCAGTCTGGCGCCATTGAGTCTGTTCTTTGGTACGGTAGCCTTAACTGCAATTACCGATAATGCGGCTTTGACCTATCTGGGTTCTTTGATAGAGGGCATGTCTGATCCGGCCAAGTATATGCTGGTAGCGGGTGCGGTAACGGGCGGAGGCTTAACGGTAATTGCCAATGCCCCCAATCCTGCCGGAGTGACCTTGCTCCGGCAAGGATTTCAGGATCAGTCGATTGGCGCCATGGGGTTGCTGTTGGGTGCGCTGCCACCTACTGTGGTTGCGGCAAGCTGTTTCTTGTTGCTCTAGGTCGCCGAACTTAAGGCAAAGCATACCGCACCTGGCTGGTTGTCCGTTAATTGCAGCGTATAGCCGTTTTGTTCGGCCTGTTTTGCTGCCTGATACAAGCCTATGCCCAGGCCATGCTCCGAATTTATCGGCGCTTCCAATAAGTATGGTGCGATAGATTCAGGTACGGGATCGCCTGAATCACAGACGCTAAGGGTGTTTTTCTCCGCGCACACCAGATGTACGGAGATGCGTATGGATGCATCCTGCTGTTGTTTGCGCTGGGCGTTGGCGATTAAATTGTCTGCTACGCTATCGAATAAATCTTGTGGTAATTCCCAGTCATAAGCGATGAATGGTGTGTCGAAGATGACATTGCAATGGCTGTAGCGTGCAGTCAGTTGTGACCACCATGCCGATGCTGCAATCAGTTGACTGTCGATTTGTTGCGGCGTTTGCAGCTTGTCGAGCGTGTTTTGCAAGCGTTGGGTTACTTGGGGTAACTGGCGTTGCATGAGTGCCAGTAGCGCATCAGCCTGATCGGGTTCGCTGGATTGCGCTGCGGAAACCAGGGTGTTCATTGACTGCAGTAGGTTTTTTACATCATGCGTCAGTCGTGCGCCTGTTTCATGTACGCATTGGCTGTAAGCATTATGGCGTAATTGCTGTTCGCGTAATTTGGCTTCGTAAAAATAGCTGAGCAACTCCGAGAGCAGGCGAGCATGAATTTGCAATGCCGGGGAAAGCGGGCGCGGGGTGTACCAGTTCAGCGTCAGTTGGTGGTGGCTATAGGTAAACTGGTGCGATGTAGCTGCCCCGATTAACGCATGTAGCTTATCAGTACGCCAGCTGACACCCGTCAGCCAGGGTAACGTAGAGAGGTGCGCTACCGACTGCTGGATAAAGTGCTGAGGTTCGGTTTCGTTATCGGCAAATTTGGCCAATTGTGCAATCCATTGCTCAAATGGCAGTCCGACCGTCAGCAGATAGCGCGAAAGCATTTGCCCTAACCCGCCGAATCCGGCGTGCGGATTCCACAGCCAGCTGAGCAGTAGCAGGATGGAAGCCAGTGTAAACAGAGTGAGCATGAGTGCCTGTAAATAAGGCATCCCTGTTACGGCAACGACAGTAAAGCTGCCCAATACCAGAACCAGTATTAATAAAAACAGCATCAGGCCATAAAAAACATCGACCACGCTTAACGCTTTGAGCTCGGTCTGGCTAGGGCGTATCAATAATATTGCTAATGGTAATGCCAGCAAGCCAAACCGTATCGTATACAGCAATATGGGCGGCAATGTGCCAGAGTGGAAAATTTGCAGCATGACCCAGGCCACCAGAATGGCGAGTAAATAGGTCAGTGCCAGTGTGTATATCCAGCGTTGCCGGCGGGTGCGAATTGCAACGGCATTTGCGCCGATCAGGCCAATCAGTGCTGCAATCCAGAGCGCGATTAGCCACCAGTCCAGTAATATCAGCAAGCCGGCGCTGACAATGATCATGGTAATAATGCGTGGGTTGCTGGATTTGATGTCGGAGAGCAAAGGTTGCCAGAATAAAAAAGCGCCGTAATGCAGCAATAAAAACCCGCGCGTCCAGTAGCTGTCCAGGCCAAACGCAATTGCGCTATGGAGTGTCAGCAACATAATGCCCAGCCAGCGGTCGGCAGGTATGGCGTTAAGTGAGGGTAATATTTTCATTAATTATTTGGAATTATGATATTAAGCTCGCGCGGCAGGGTTGTGTGCTTACTTGCTGCACGTATTGTGCCAGTTTATCGCGTTCCATGGTTCTTGTGTTATGGGTACGATTGCGATGCGCGTATTGAAATATCGTCATTTATGGCGATATTTGACCGTTGTGGTAATGCGTTTTGAAACGGAGTGTGGTATTTTTAGCTTATTGACATGTTAAAATTTGGTGTGTTTTTTGCTTATACAAATATAACAAAATATCAATAATAACTTAAAGGTAGGGAGTATGCAGATGGTCGGCACTAAGCAGCAAAGCGGATTTACATTGATCGAAATCGCGATCGTACTGGTGATAGTCGGATTGTTGCTGGGCGGGATACTCAAGGGGCAGGAGTTGATCACCCAGGCCAAAATCCGGAATGTGGTGAATGACTTTAATGGCACGTCGGCGGCTTATTATGCCTATCAGGACCGGTATCGGGCGATTCCTGGGGATGATCCTAATGCGGCGACTCGCTGGACTGGAACAAAAAATGGTGATGGCGACGGCGCTGTTCAAGGAAGTTATAATAGTACCAATGGAGCATCCGAGGCCGCATATTTTTGGCAGCATTTGCGTTTATCAGGATTGATAGCAGGTGCCACAACAGATAAATCGCCCCCTCAAAATGCGGCCTCAGGTATTACCGGTGTGCAGAATGGTGCATTGGGTTTTGCCGGTTTAGTGGTGTGCTCATCGAATCTGCCGGCAAAAATCGCGCAAGCGGTAGACAGCCAGTTTGATGATGGTGATGCCACAACCGGGCAAGTTAAAGCTGTTGTTAGTGCAGGAACAGGTAATGCTCCAGCGATAACGGATCCGCCTACAACGAATTACGTTGATGATGGCACCAATGTATACGTAGTCTGCAAAAACATTTAACCTTGCAATAACTGGATTTCCGCGGTAGCCAGATTCTCCGGGATACCGCGCAATACCAGCACATCGCCCGCCAGTATCTGCATGTCGGGCTGCGGATCCAGGCCGCGAATATTGCGGCGGCGGACCACCAGTACTTCTACTTCCAGTTCGGCTAGCTCGGTTTCGGCGATGGTCTTGCCTGCGGCCGCAGCCTGCTCGGTGATAAGCACCGAGAGCAGACGCGGCTGGGCGGTTTCGCTGAGCTGGGCGTCTTCATCGGTTGCGCCACGAAAGAAACCACGTAACAAACCGTAGCGTTGTTCTCGCACATTGCGCAGTTTTTTCAATACCCGGCTCAATGGCACGCCCAGTAACAACAGTGCGTGCGATGCCAGCATCAGCGAACCTTCCAGCACTTCCGGCACGACAGCGGCGGCACCAGCCTGCTTGAGATTATCCAGATCGGTTTCATCCAGCGTACGTACAATTACAGGCAAATCCGGCCGGATTTCCTGCACCAGCCCCAGTATCTTCATGGCGGCGTGCAGGTCGGCAAAGGTGATGACCATGCCGCGGGCGCGATTAAGTCCGGCGGCCATCAATACTTCACGGCGTGACGCATCACCGAACACCACGGTTTCACCTGCCGCTGAGGCAGCCTTGACCCGGGAAGGGTCGGCATCCAGCGCGATATAGGCGATATCTTCAGACTCCAGCAGTCTGGCCAGACTTTGCCCGCTGCGTCCATAACCGCACACAATCAAATGTCCGTCGGCGCCCATGCTCTTGATGGCGATGTCGTGCAGTTCACGGGCGCGTCCTGCCCACTCGGCACCACACAGGCGGCGGGTGATAGCATCGGAGTGCTGGATAATAAGCGGTGCCAGCATCATCGATAGCACCATCGCTGCGAGCACGACTTGTAGCGGCGTGCCGCCGATCAATCCCAGCCCGCCGGCTTGCGCCAGTAGTACAAAACCAAACTCTCCTGCTTGCGCCAGACCCAGCGCAGTGCGGGTAGCAACAGGCGACTCGTTGCCGAAGGCGCGTCCTATGCTCCAGACAATAGCGGTCTTGCTCAGTATCAGCGCGACCAGAATCAGGCTGACCCACGCCCAGTGGCGCCACACTTCATGCAAATCCAGCAACATGCCGATGGTGATAAAGAACAAGCCCAGCAACACATCGCGGAATGGTTTGATGTCATCTTCTACCTGATAGCGGAATTCGGTTTCCGAGATCAGCATGCCGGCCAGAAAGGCGCCCAGCGCCAGGGACAGGCCGGCCTGGTCGGTGAGATAGGCCAGGCCCAGCGTAATCAGTAACACATTGAGCATGAACAGTTCGGAGGACTTGTGACTTGCCACCCAGCTAAACCATGGGCGCATCAGTTTCTGGCCGACGAACAGCAGTAGCACCAATACCAGCGCGGCTTTGGCGCTGGCGCCCAGCAGGGCTTGCCAGAGCTGGTCTCCGCCCAAAGCCAGAGTGGGGGTGAGAATGAGCAATGGCACCACGGCCAGATCCTGGAATAGCAGCACCGCGATCATCTGCCGTCCGTGTTCGGACTGGAGCGCCAGTCGTTCGGCCAGCATTTTGCTGACGATGGCGGTAGAGGACATCGCCAGTGCACCGCCGAGCGCCAGACCGGCGGTCCAGGGAAGGCCCACGCCAGTGGCAATCAGTATGACTATGAGGATGAAGCTCAGTACCTGGGCGCCGCCAAAGCCTAATACCGTGGTGCGGATGGCGTTGAGTTTAGGCAGGCTGAACTCCAGACCGATGCTGAACATCAGGAAAACCACGCCGAACTCAGCCAGATGGCGCGTTTCAGGTGTATCGGGAATCCAGTTTAGCGTATGCGGCCCCATTAAAATGCCGACCAGCAGGAAGCCGAGCATGGACGGCAGTCGCCATGCGCGAAACAGCGCCGATACCACGACGGCAGCGGCTAATAACAGGATAACAAGGCCAAGAGTAGAGTGCATAGCCTCAAGATTAGAGACAAGTTGGTGTTGCCGCAAGCCTTGGCTGTCGTATTAGGCTTATCCAAATGCGTTTATGAGGTAAAATACGCATTCTAATTAAGATGTTTGATGATTATGCCTAATTTACCTGTTGTTAAATTTGATGCGGTTGCCGCGTTAAGTTTGGCGAAGAGAGTGTTGACCATAGAAGCGGACGCTGTGATGGCGATGCGTGATCGTCTGGATCAGCAGTTTATCGATGCAATGGCGTTGATACTGGAATGCCGCGGGCGCGTGGTTGTCAGCGGCATGGGCAAGTCCGGGCATGTGGGTGGTAAAATTGCCGCAACCCTTGCCAGCACCGGGACGCCGGCATTCTTTGTGCACCCGGGTGAAGCCAGTCACGGCGATCTGGGCATGATTACGCATGAGGATGTATGCATTGCGTTGTCTAATTCTGGTGAGAGCGCCGAGTTGACGGCGATTGTGCCGTTGATCAAGCGCCGTGGCGCACGGCTGATCGCGATGACCGGCAACCCGAATTCTACGCTGGCGCGCGAGGCCGATGTGCATCTGGATGCCAGCGTGGCACAGGAAGCCTGTCCGCTTAATCTGGCGCCTACTGCAAGCACCACTGCCGCATTGGCATTGGGTGACGCATTGGCGATTGCTTTACTGGAAGCACGCGGATTCGGTTCGGAAGATTTTGCCCGTACCCACCCCGGTGGTTCGTTGGGGCGGAAGTTATTGGTGCATGTACGCGATATTATGCATCATGGTAATGCGTTGCCTTTGGTGTCGGAAACGGCCTTGTTGCCAGCGGCTTTACTGGAAATGACCAGTAAAGGGCTGGGCATGACAGCAGTGGTCGATGATGCCCGGCATGTGGTCGGGATTATTACCGACGGCGATTTGCGGCGTGTGCTGGAAAAAGCGATCGATGTGCGTCTGGCCAGTGCGCGTGAAGTGATGACAGTTAACCCGCGCAGTATCAGTCCCGATCAGTTGGCTGTTGCTGCGGTGGAAAAGATGCAAAGTCATAATATCAATGGCCTGTTAGTGGTCGACGATGCGGGTAAGCTGGTGGGTGCATTGAATATGCTGGACCTGTTGCGTGCCGGCGTGGTTTAACGGAAAAGAACAGTATATGAACGAAGCACATCACCGCGCGGTACCGGTCAAACTCGCCATTTTCGACATCGATGGTGTCATGACGGATGGCAGTCTGTATTTTAGTGACGACGGCAAAGAATATAAGGCATTCAACTCGCTGGATGGGCACGGTCTGAAAATGCTCAGACAAACAGGTGTCGACATTGCGATTATCACCGGGCGGAATTCTCAGGTGGTTGCGCACCGGGCGAAAAACCTGGGTATCCATCATGTGTATCAAGGGGTGGAGAACAAACTGGAAGCGTACCTGCATTTGCTGGAAAAACTGGGCCTGCAAATGGCGCAAACTGCCTACATGGGTGATGATGTGATTGATTTGCCGATCATGACGCGTTGCGGTCTGGCTGTCAGCGTACCTGCCGCGCCATGCGAAGTGCAGCAATATGCGCATCTGATCACCCAGCGTGAAGGTGGGCACGGTGCGGTGCGCGAAGCGTGTGAATTCATCATGAAGGCACAAGGGCATTATGCAGCGTTGCTGGCGGAATACGTGCGATGAATAGTCGTCCGCTATACTGGTTTCCATTGGCCATTATTGCGGTACTGGCGGGCTTGAGTGCGTGGCTGCAATTTGCCGTGAATACTACCCAGCCGGGTGTGTTGGGTAGCGGTCTGCATATTGCGGATTATATGATCGAGCGCTTTATGGTTTCGCGTACCAATCTTGCCGGGCAGGTGATTTATACTCTGCATGCGGATCGTGCCGAGCATTATCTGGATGACGATACGACACAGTTAACCAAGCCGCATCTGGTTGCGAATGATGATCAGCAAGGCAGTGCGGATATCCGTTCGACACGGGCGTTGGTCACGGCGCAGGGCAAACAGGTCAATTTTATCGGGCATGTGGTGCTGGTCCGGGATGCGCGTGATGCGCAAGGGCCGATGACATTGACCACGGAATACCTGGAAGCGATACCTGATCAACGGATAATGCGCACTGATCGGCCGGTGCTGGTGCAAGGTAAATCCATAAAAATGACCGCAGGTGGGTTAGAATTAAACAATCAAACTCAAATTTTACAGCTTACTCATCGTGTCAAAGCGCGTTATGAACCTATTTAAGAAATCTATATTCGTATCCATTGGTCTGCTACTGTTTTCTGCACAGCCTGCGCTGGCGGAGCTGGCTGATCGCAGCAAGCCGGTCAATCTTGAAGCCGATAGTGTTACTGTGGACGACCTGCATAAGGTAAGTGTCTATGTAGGTAATGTGTCCCTGCTCCAGGGCACTATGGTGCTACGGGCGGATCGCATAGAAGTGCGTCAGGATGGCGAAGGATTCAGCAAGGCTACTGCATTTGGCAATCAGGTGTATTTCCGGCAAAAACGTGACAACGTGGATGAGTATGTCGAAGGGTATGCCAATCGCATCGATATGGACAGCAAGCAGAATACCGTGCTGCTGACGGGCAACGCCCGGCTGAAAAAAGGCGCAGATGAATTGCGTGGCAATACCATGAACTACAACACGATTACCGAATTCTTTGAAGTGAAAAATGATCCGAATGCCGTGAAAACGCCAGGGGCAACCCCTAGCCGTGTGCATGCTGTGATCCGGCCCAAACTGAAAGGCGCAGGCGAAGCTGCGCAGACCCCGTCTTTACCGTTGCAGCCTGCGGGTAGTTTGCAACCTGCACGTGAGTAAGCCGCGATGAGTGAACTCAAGGCGCTGCATCTGAAAAAAAGCTACAAATCGCGTCTGGTGGTAAAAGACGTGTCGATTAGCGTCAACAGTGGTGAGGTTGTCGGCTTGCTCGGCCCTAACGGCGCAGGTAAAACCACCTGTTTTTATATGATCGTCGGTCTGGTCAAGCTGGATGGTGGGGAGATTCAGCTGGATGAGCACGATCTGGGGGTGATGCCGATACATCGGCGTGCCGCACTGGGTTTGAGCTATTTGCCGCAGGAAGCCTCTATTTTCCGCAAATTGACCGTGGCGCAAAACATCCGCGCCATTCTGGAACTGAAAAATTACAGCGCAGCCGAAATTGAACAGCATCTGGAAGACCTGCTGGAAGATTTGCATGTGGCGCATTTGCGCGATGCCGCGGCAATGAGTCTGTCAGGCGGTGAGCGGCGGCGTGTCGAGATCGCGCGAGCGCTGGCAATGAATCCGCGCTTCGTGCTGCTGGACGAGCCGTTTGCCGGTATTGACCCTATCGCGGTGATAGATATTCAGAAGCTGATCCGGTTTCTGACCGAACGCGGTATTGGTATTTTAATCACCGACCACAATGTACGTGAAACTTTGGGAATATGCGATCGCGCTTATATTATTAATGATGGGACGGTATTGGCTGCTGGCAAGCCGGAAGAAATCATTCATAATGAAAGCGTACGTAAAGTTTACCTGGGTGAGCATTTTCGTCTTTAATCAATAATTATGAAGCAAGGTCTACAACTTAAACTATCACAGCACCTGACGCTCACGCCGCAGTTGCAGCAGTCTATCCGATTGCTGCAACTGTCGACGCTCGAACTTAATCAGGAGCTGGAGTTGATGGTGCAGGAAAATCCATTGCTGGAGCGGGTAGATGCGATTGACGATAGCAGTATGCGTAGCCCGGAATACGAGCCGACCACTTCCAGCAATACCGAATCCACAACGGAAACACCTGCCGAACCCGCACAACGTGAACTGACCGAGCTGGACTGGAATGAGTCAGCCAATTATGGTTCAGGTGATGACACCGAGGATGATGAGTTCGAGCCGCAGACATCGTCTCTGGACAGCCTCAGCCTGCGTGATCATTTAATCTGGCAGCTCAATCTTACACCTCTGCTGGAGCGGGATAAGCGACTGGTATTGTTGTTGATTGATGCGTTGAACGAGAGCGGATATCTGACCCAGAGCCTGGAAGACATCGCGGAAATGTTGCCGGATGAGCTGGAAGTAGAGCTGGATGAATTACAGATTGCGCTTAAGAATTTGCAAAACCTTGAGCCTACAGGTGTGGGCGCACGGGATCTGGCGGAGTGCCTGGCATTGCAGTTGCATGCGTTACCCGAGATTACCCCGCATCTGGCATTGGCGTTGCGTATAGTGGCGCAAGACCTTGCCGCGCTGGGCGCGCATGATTATGCCGGGCTGAAACGCAAGTATCACTGTGACGATGAGGCGCTGCGTGCGGCGCGGGAGCTCATTACCCATCTCAATCCGCGTCCCGGTGAAGCCTTCGGGATTTCCGATACGCGTTATATTATTCCTGATGTTATTGTCAATAAAGTCAAAGGGTTGTGGATTGCAACGCTTAATCCTGACGCTATGCCGAAATTGCGTATCAATCAAATGTACGCGGATATCCTGTCGCGTAACCGCGATGCCAATCATCAGCAGTTAGCCGGGCAGCTGCAAGAAGCCAAATGGCTGATCAAGAATATCATGCAGCGTTTTGACACCATATTGCGCGTGACCCAGAGCATCGTTGACCGGCAGCGCCATTTCTTTGAGCACGGTGAAGTAGCGATGCGTCCGCTGGTATTGCGCGAGATTGCAGAGGTGGTGGAGTTGCATGAATCCACCGTATCGCGAGTGACCACACAAAAGTTCATGATGACGCCGCGCGGCATCTTTGAATTAAAATACTTTTTTGGTAGCCATGTAAATACTGATGCAGGTGGCGCTTGCTCGGCAACGGCAATTCGTGCGTTAATTAAACAACTGATCAGTGCAGAAAATACCAAGAAGCCTTTATCCGACGGGCAAATTGCTGAGGTTCTCGGTCAGCAAGGTATCGTAGTAGCGCGTCGTACTATTGCAAAATACCGTGAATCCTTGCAAATTCCGCCCGCCAACCAGCGCAAAGCGCTATAACCAGCAAGCGAAAGGGAACGTCATGAACCTAACAATTACCGGCCATCATCTGGAAATCACACCAGCGATTCGCGATTATGTAACCTCCAAAATTGATCGCATGAAACGCCATTTTGATCATGTAATCGACGTTAACGTCATCATGACAGTCGAAAAATTGAAGCACGTTGTCGAGGCTAACGTGCACCTGAGCGGCAAAGATATTTTTGTACAGGTTGAAGAGCCGGACATGTATGCCGCTATTGATAGCTTGGCCGATAAGTTAGACCGCCAAGTTCTCAAACATAAAGAAAAACTCAGTTCGTCGCATCAAGCCAATGGCGGTATCAAGCACCAAGCGGTGATTGAGCAAGAATAAGTCTCAATGAATCAGATAGCACCACTCCTCTCCGTCTCGAATATCCTGCTCGATGTCGAGATGGGGAGTAAAAAACGACTTTTTGAATACGTTGGTCAATTATTTGGTAGTGAGCTGGGGGTTGTTCCTCAGGTTATACTGGATAGTCTTATTGCCCGGGAAAAACTGGGCTCAACCGGATTGGGACAAGGCATTGCCATCCCGCACGGTAGGATCAAGGGCTTAAAATCCGCAATGGGTGTATTTGTCAGGCTGAATCCCTCTATTGATTTTGATGCGCCGGATCAACTGCCGGTCAAACTTGTTTTTATCCTGTTCGTCCCCATGCAGGCAACCGATTTGCACTTGCAGATTCTGGGTGAACTGGCACAATTATTCAGCAATAAATCCTTACGTGATGCACTCATGACGAGTGTAGACAGCGATAGCGTATTAAACCTCATTCGTAACTGGCAGCCCTGATAATCATGACTAACTCTATTCCAGTCAGCCGGATGTTTGCCGCACTGTCCCAGACTCTGGCATTGACCTGGGTATCGGGACAGGCAGGTGGAGATAAGCAGTTAGTCGGCGATACGGTACAAAAACCCTCGCTGGCGCTGGTTGGTCATCTGAACTTTGTGCATCCTAATCGCGTGCAGGTGCTGGGCTGTGCCGAAATGGATTACCTGCGCCAACTAGGTGAAGAGGGTTTGCAGCACGCGGTAGGCAATCTGTTTTCTACCGAATTGGCTGCAGTGATTGTAGCGAATGGCGAGCCGGTTCCAGTCCCCTTGCTGGATGCCTCGTTACGTACCAAGACGCCGCTATTTACTTCTCCACAAGCCAGTCCGGAACTGATGGCGGTGCTGTCGCACTATTTGACCAATGCACTGGCGGATTCCGTCCATTTGCACGGGGTTATGCTGGAGGTAAATGGCATCGGCGTGTTGCTGACCGGGGAGTCTTCGGCGGGTAAAAGCGAATTGGCGCTGGAGCTGATTACGCGCGGGCATCGCCTGATTGCAGATGATGTGGTGGATTTCTATAAGGTAGCGCCCGACACGCTGGAAGCGCAATGTCCGGCCATGCTGCAGGATTTTCTTGAGGTGCGTGGTCTGGGGATACTGAATATCCGTACCCTGTTTGGCGAGCTGTCGGTCAAGATGAAAAAAAACCTCAAGCTCATCGTGCATTTGAAAGCACCTACGGACGCGGTGCAGGAGCAAATATCGCGGTTGGACATGCATGCTTCGACCGAAACGATTTTAGGGGTGGAAATTCCCAAGGTGCGTATCCCGGTGGCGGTAGGTCGCAACCTGGCCGTGCTGGTTGAAGTCGCAACTCGCAATCACATTCTGCGCATGCGTGGCATCAACAGCGCCGAAGAGTTTATTGCACGTCAGCAAAAACTGATGGAGGCCAACGAATAATCATGGATGCAGCGTTGAATAAAATGCAGTTGGTATTGATCAGCGGCCTGTCAGGCTCAGGTAAAAGTATTGCGCTAAACGTGCTCGAAGACGTCGGTTACTACTGCATTGATAACCTGCCGGCTAAGCTGCTGGAGGAAACCATACAGTTTCTGGCCGATCATGGTTACCTGCAAGTGGCCATCAGCGTGGATGCGCGTAGCGGCGACTCTTATCAGTATTTGCCCGCGCTGGTTCAGCAGTTGCGCCAGAAACTGAATTTCCGTCTGTTGTTCCTGGAATCGAAAACCGAAACGCTGGTGCGGCGTTTTTCGGAAACCCGCCGCCGTCATCCGCTCAGTAATGACCATTGCGCGTTGCCTGAGGCTATTACACTGGAACGTGACCTGCTGGACCCCATTGCGCAACTGGCGCACCGTATCGATACCAGCGACTTATCCGCCAATACCTTGCGCAGCTGGATCAAAGACATCATCTCGCTGCAAGATGCGCGGCTGACGCTGCTGTTTGCCTCGTTCGGCTTCAAGCACGGTATACCGCTGGATGCCGATTTCGTGTTCGATGTGCGCTGCCTGCCTAATCCGCATTATGACCCGCTGTTACGCCCGCAAACCGGGCGCGATCAGGATGTCATCGCCTTCCTGGAACCCATTGTCGAAGTGCAGGAAATGCTGAACGATATCGAGGCTTATGTGCGTAAATGGCTGCCTTGCTTCATGCGCGATAACCGCGCTTATTTGACGGTGGCCATAGGGTGTACCGGGGGGCAGCATCGTTCCGTGTATCTGAGTGAACGGCTCGCTGCGCGATTTTCTACCAGTATGCAAACGCTGGTGCGCCATCGCGAATTGATGTGAAGTTTTCCTGGTCGGCAATGGCGTTAATACGCCGCGGGGATTGGGGCGTGCTATTGCTTGGCTTGCTGGTTGTGATAGCGCTGGCTAAGCATTACTGGATGAGTCCGCCGGGGCAGCACCTGGTAATTAAACGCGGTGGGGATGTGTTTTTAACGGCCTCACTGCAGCAGCCGTTCAGTGTCAATGTGCCTGGGCCATTAGGTGTGACGCAGGTAGAGGTGCGCGACCAGCGTGCCCGGGTACGCAGTGATCCCAGCCCGCGTCAGTTATGTGTACGGCAGGGCTGGATCAGTCATGAGGGTGAGGCTGCCATTTGTTTGCCCAATCAGGTGAGTGTGGAAATCGTAGGGCAAGTGCGGCGTTATGACAGTCTTAACTATTAAACCTACTGCGGAAGATCATCGCATTGCTTATCTGGCAGCGCTGGCGATTGCGCTGATGCTGATGGAAGCCGCATTGCCGTCGCCGTTGCCGGGAGTCAAACCCGGCCTGGCCAATATCGTTACCCTGCTGGTGCTCAAGCAATATGGCTTGCGTACCGCGGTGTGGGTATCGGGATTGCGCGTGGTTGCCGGCAGTATTTTGCTAGGCAGTTTTCTGACACCGAGTTTTATGCTCAGTCTGGGCGGCGCCGTTGCCAGTCTTGCCGTGCTGTGGCTGGCGCGCGGCTTGCCGGAACGTTATTTTGGCGCAGTCAGTTTGAGTGTGCTTGCCGCCTTTGCCCACGTCGGTGCGCAACTCACTATCGTCTCGCTGTGGCTGATGCCGACAGTCAATGTGTTTTATTTAAGCCCGGTGTTCGCCGCAGCAGCTTGGGTGTTCGGCCTCAGCAACGGCCTCATTACCGCGTATCTGTTAACTTCTCACCATGGAAATAGCCAACATGAATCCGCCACGTAGCGTTACCCTGGCATTGACCGGCGCATCGGGTATGCCTTATGGTATGCGCCTGCTTGCGTGTCTGTTGGAGGCGGATGTGAGTGTTTACTTACTAGTCTCCAGCGCCGCGCAGATTGTAGCGAAGCAGGAGCTGGATCTGACCTTGCCGGGTCGTGCCAGTGAGCTGGAAGCGTTGTTGACCGCGCAGTATGCTGCCCGTCCTGGCCAATTGCGGGTGTTCGGGCGTGAAGAGTGGTTTGCGCCAGTGGCATCAGGGTCGAATCCGGCGGATGCAATGGTGGTATGCCCATGCACGATGGGTACGCTGGCGGCCATTGCGCAGGGTATGTCGGATAATCTGATCGAACGGGCGGCCGATGTCAGTATTAAAGAACAGCGCAAGCTGATACTGGTGCCGCGGGAAACGCCGTATTCGGCAATCCATCTGGAAAATATGCTGAAACTGGCGCGTCTGGGCGTAGTCATTCTGCCACCTAATCCCGGCTTCTACCATCATCCGCAAAGCATCGAAGACATGGTGAATTTTGTCGTCGCGCGTATTCTCGATCAGTTGCACATTCCGCATCAACTTATGGCTCGTTGGGGACAAGTATGAATTGGTTCAAACAGAATCTGCCTTTAGTGTTTGACCGTCTGCACAATGTACGTCATCTGCGCATTCCGATTTTCCCGCTCACGACAGTGCTGTATCCCGATGGGCTGTTGCCGCTGAAGATATTCGAGACGCGCTATATGGATATGGCGAAAGCCTGCATGAAAGACAACAGTGCATTTGGCGTGTGCCTGATTCAGTCGGGCGCTGAAGTGGGTGCGCCGGCAACACCTTACGCTGTCGGCACACTGGCGCATATTGCCGACTGGGATATGCCGCAACTCGGTATTCTCAATATTACCGCGCAAGGTGGTCAGCGGTTCTTGATCGAATCCAGTGAAGTGGGTCAAGACGGCCTGATTACCGCAGAAGTGAGTTTGCTGTCGGCCGAACCCACGCTGCTGGTGACCGAAGAACATAGCCTGTGCACCACCGTGTTTGAGACCATCGTGCAGGAATTGGGCGAGGCGCGTTTTTCTAATCCCATGCATCCTGAACAGGCAGCCTGGCTGGGTTATCGGCTGGCTGAAAGTCTGCCGATCAAAGCCAGTGCCAAACAGGATCTGCTGGAAATGAACGACAGCCTGATGCGTTTGAAAATACTGCAGGAATTCCTGAAACGGCAGGGAGTATCCGGTTAATCGCGGTTAACCCGGTACGTGTGCTGGCTGGCAGGCGAAAAAGCCGAAATCAGCTCGTTAAATAACTGCTCGGCTTTGTGATTGTTATCGCAGTGCAGATTGCATACAAATACATCCAGCGTGACATAGCCGCGTTCCGGCCAGGTATGAATTGCCAGGTGTGATTCTGCCAGCAGCACCACGCCAGTGATGCCATTGCCTGCATTAAACTGGTGGAACTTATCATCCACTATGGTTAAGTTCGCGTCAGCAACCCGCTGCAAACAATAACTGCGCAACGCTTCAGCATCGGCCATCAACACCGGTGCGGCACAGTCGTGCAGATTCGCCATCAAGTGCAGTGCGGCGACAGAGGCGGTCATGTCGATTTAGGCAGCAAGCTGGCCAGAAAGCCCTGATTGGCGATGGCATCGGCAATGGTATAGCGATCCAGCGTCGCCAGAAAAGCCAGGTTAGCTTCTTGCAAGATTGATTTCAGCCGGCAGTCCGGTGACAGCACACAGTGATTGGTTGCACGGTTAAAGCACTCGGCAATTTCAAAATTCGGTTCAGTGCAGCGCACGACTTCGCCAATTCGGATCTGCTGTGCCGGACGGGCCAAGGTCATCCCCCCGTTTTTGCCGCGCGACGTGTGAATAAATCCTTGCTGGGCAAGATGATGCACCACCTTCACCAGATGGTTGCGGGAGATGGCATAAAATTCAGCGAGCTCGGTAATCGTGGCCAGACGCTCGGTTTTCATGCCGAGATAGACCAGTACGCGTAATGAATAATCGGTATAGCGAGTAAGTTGCATAAAATCCTTAACACTAAACTACTTGACACGAGGATGAGGTATTTATTAACATGCATATAAGATGTATCTTATATAGGTCGTGCACTAGCCTGATTTTACATCGTACTCGGGTCGAACAGACCTGTTTTTTTGCCTTATAAGATATATTTTTAATATACCTTATTAACTTAGTTAACTACATTAACCGGGAGTGACGTAATGAGTAATGATCTATTTGAGCGTTTAGGTGGCGAAGCAGCAGTAAATGCAGCAGTTGACGTATTTTATCGTCGTGTACTGAGCGACGACCGTATCAGCGATTTCTTTGATGATGTCGATATGGAACGCCAGGCGGCAAAACAGAAAGCATTCCTGACCATGGCCTTCGGCGGTCCGGTGCATTACTCCGGTGCGGATATGCGTAAAGGTCATGCCCATCTGGTTGCGCGTGGCCTGAATGACAGCCATTTTGATGCGGTAGTGGAAAATCTGGTAGCGTCATTGCAGGAACTGAATGTGCCCGCTGAGCTGATCGCAGAAGTGGGCGCAGTTTGCGAAACTACCCGCAACGATGTATTAGGTAAGTAATTTAAAACAGGGATCCAATATCATGACGCAATTATACTTGAATGATGTGACTTATCAGTGCGAAGCGGGCGAAACCGTGCTGGATGCGCTCACGCGCCAGGGTGTTGCGGTCCCGTTTTCCTGCCGCAGCGGCGTATGCCAAAGCTGCATGATGCAGTCAGCCGATGCCAATGTGCCGAGCGCTGCTCAGCATGGCTTGAAAAGTACGTTACAGGCACTGAATTATTTCCTGGCATGTTCCTGCCAACCCGAGCAGGACATGACTATTACCCTGGCCGACAGCAGTGAACGGATGTTGCCAGCAACCGTTACCGCCATCCGCCAGCTCAATGATGAAATACTGTGTGTCGGGCTGGATTGCCCGTCATTGAAGGATTACCGCGCAGGGCAGTTTATTAATCTGTATCGCGACGAAACGTTTTCGCGCAGCTATTCTCTGGCCAGCGTGCCTGCAGATAGCTATTTGCGCCTGCACGTACGGCGCTTGCCGGATGGGCGCATGAGTAACTGGATCCATGACGAACTGAAACTGGGCGACAGCCTGCATATCAGTCCGCCGCTGGGTTCTTGCTTCTATTTGCCCGGCGATCCGGAGCAGCCGCTGTTGTTAATCGGCACCGGCTCGGGTCTGGCGCCGTTGATGGGTATCCTGCGCGATGCACTCAGTCAGCAGCATGGCGGAGCCATCCATTTGTATCACGGCAGCCGCGATGTGGCAGGCTTGTATCTGGTCGACGAATTACGCGAGCTGGCCAGCCAGCATCCGAATTTTCACTATGCGCCGTGTATTTCCAGCGGGGAAACCGTGCCGGGTTACCATGCAGGACGTGCTGTTGATGTCGCGCTGGAAGCGCATCCGGATCTGACCGGCTGGCGCGTGTATCTGTGCGGCAACCCGAATATGGTCAAGGCGGCCAGAAAAAAAACCTACATGGCCAAAGCCAAAATAAATGATATTTACGCGGATGCGTTTGTGGCCTCGTCGCAATAATCAGAGATTTAGGATTATCATAGCGGCTCATTACTTTTCTTTGCCGCAGTTCTAAATGACCAACACGCCAACACCTCCAGCCCTGATTCCCGTTACTCTGCTCACCGGTTTTCTGGGCAGCGGTAAAACCACGCTGCTCAACCACCTGATCCAGCAATTGCCGCGCACGGCGATCATCATGAATGAATTCGGTGAGATCGGGCTGGATCACCAGTTGCTGCAAAAATCCGATGGCCCGTTAGCGTTGTTGCAGGGCGGTTGTATCTGCTGCAGCGTAGTCGGTTCCTTGTCGCCAACGCTGAAAAACCTGTTCATGGCGGCAAAAAGCGGTGACCTGCCGCAGTTCGAGCGCGTCATCATTGAAACCACCGGTATCGCTGATCCGGCACCGGTGCTGGATACGCTGATTAACGACCGCTGGATCGCCGCGCGCTTTGTGTTGAACAGCGTCGTCACCACGGTGGATGCCGTACTCGGCGAACAGCAGCTGGACAGCTATTTCGAAGCCGTGAAGCAAGTCGCTGTGGCTGACCGGCTGGTGCTGACTAAAACCGATCTGGCGAGTGTGCCAATGGTAGATGCATTGCGCAGCCGTCTGGCGGCGCTCAATCCAGCCGCGCCGATACTGGCAGCGGATCACGGTACGATCGATCCGGCATTGATCCTGAATGCCGGGCTGTACAATCCGCAAACCAAAATCAGCGATGTCAACGAATGGCTGAAACTGAGTCGCTATCGCCCGGTAACAACCGCCAGCGTGCTGGGCAAGCCGGTAGCGCAGGGCGATGCGGTGCATGACGATCGTATTCGTTCGTTCAGCATGACCTTCGACGAGCCGCTGGAATGGGATGCAATCCACGCCGCATTGCAGATGTTGCTGTGGAAGGCCGGTAAATCAGTATTGCGCATGAAAGCCATCGTCAACCTCAAGGGCAAACCGCGTCCGACCGTGTTGCACGCAGTCGGGCATGTGTTTTCACCGCCAGTCGAATTACCGGAATGGCCAGATGATAATCATCAGAGCCGGTTTGTGTTCATCGTGGCTGATCTGGCGGCTGACCTGGTGCCGAAAATGCTGAAAGATTTTAATGATGCCTATGGTGCAGGCAAATTGTCAGCTTAATCAGTTAAACTGACAGGCATGTTTATCCATCGCCACTTTTCCAGAATCGCACTGATCCTTGCCCTGCTGCTGGTATGGTCGCAGCAGTTGGTGGCTGCGCATGGCGTGGTGCATCCGTATCACGATGGCGGATCGCAGAAACAGACGCCGGGTGCGGATAAGCTGCTGTGTGATCTGTGCGTCATCAGCGCCCTGGATAACATCCCCACGGTACTGCCGGATTTAGGGCTGGCTACCGCCACCACTCACATAAAGATTGCTGAGCCTGTCGTCAGTCAGCAACTGCTCACCCCGTATCATTACCAGTCCCGTGCGCCACCTGTTCCTGTCTGATTGGTGTGAATAAAAACGTTACGCCCCGGCGTAGCGTGTTTATCTATTTTTCAGGAAGGAATAACCATGAAGCGCACATTGATTGCGTCCAGCATCTGCATGATGCTGGGCTTGCCTGCGCACGCGGCAGGCATATTACCCGCCATAGCCAATGAAATTCAGCAGCCCGGCCATATCGCCGGTCAGATCAGCGATACGCTGGGCCAGCCAGTGGCTGCCGCGACGGTCAGATTGCAGTCCTCCGACGGTAAAACGCTGGGGGTGACGCAAACCGACGGACAGGGTGCATTTGAATTCGACCGCATAGCGACGGGGACTTATGCGGTAGTGGTGGGAAAACCCGGGTACCAGACCGGTACCGACATCGTTACCCTGACGCCAACAGCGGGAAAAACCAGCAAAATCACATTGGCCAGCACGCGAGCGCTGGAAGTGAAAGTGGCAGCGCAAAAGCTCGATCGTGCGCGCAACGGCATTGCCGTGGATACCGGCAGCAGCAATTATCATATTGGCGCCAATGATATCGCCGAGCTGCCGCAAGGGGCCGGCACGCCACTGAATCAAGTGCTGCTGCAGGCTCCGGGTGTGGCGCAGGATTCCTACGGCCAACTGCATATACGCGGCGATCACGGCAACGTGCAGTACCGCATCAATAACATCATCATACCCGAGTCGATTACCGGGTTCGGTCAATCGCTGGATACGCGCTTTGCTGACAGTATCAATCTGCTCACTGGAGCGCTGCCGGCACAATACGGCTATCGTACTGCCGGTGTGGTTGACATCCATACCAAGAACGGTGCGCTTGCCAATGGCGGCCGTATAGGCGTGACCGTGGGTAGCAATAATACGCAGGAGTTGTCGGGCGAGGCCAGCGGGCACAAGGGTAATTTCACTTATTATCTGAATGCCGCCGTGTTGAAAAACGATCTGGGGATAGAAAACCCGACTTCGGCCAGTAGCGCGATCCACGACACCACGCATCAAAACAAGGAATTCGGCTACTTTTCCTATCTCCTTAACGACAGCACGCGGGTGAGCCTGATACTGGGTAATTCTGACAGCAAATTCCAGATCCCCAACGTGCCGGATCAGACGCCGGGCTACACTCTGACTGGAGTGAGCAGCTATCCTTCGCAGAATCTGGATGAGCGCCAGCATGAAACCACGCGTTACGGCATTCTGGCTTTGCAGGGCACGCTGGGCGACAAATTCGATTATCAGCTGGCCGCGTTCAGCCGCTATTCCAAGGTGCTGTTCGAGCCGGATGCGACAGGCGATCTGATGTATACCGGCGTGGCCTCGCGCGTGTTGCGTACCAGCCAGGCCAACGGATTGCAAGCCGACGGCAGCTATCACCTCAACCCGCAGCACACCTTGCGTAGCGGCGTATTTTTTAGCCAGGAGCATCTCGACAACAACAACGCTGTGCTGGCGTTCCCGGCGGATAGCTCGGGCAACCAGACCAGCTCTACGCCGGTCGGCTTTACCGACATCAATAGCAAGATAGCCAATCTGTACGGCGTTTACGCGCAGGATGAGTGGAAGCTGAGTGACAAACTGACGGTCAATTACGGCATGCGCTTCGATCAGGTTGATGCCTATGTTACCGGCAACCAGTGGAGCCCGCGCATTGGTGCAGTGTATCAGGCCACTCCGCAAACCACATTGCATGCCGGTTACGCCCGCTATTTCACACCGCCGCCCAACGAGCTGATCAGTGGTCAGACGCTTGCCCTGTCGCAGGGTACGACAGCGGCGCCACCGGGTACGTTGAACGATCAGGTGAAACCGGAGTCTGCCGATTATTACGATATGGGCATCAGCCATAAGTTGACCCCCAATCTGACACTGGGGCTGGACGGCTATTACAAGCAGGTCAGCAATCTGCTCGACGAAGGCCAGTTCGGTTCGGCCTTGCTGTATACCCCGTTCAATTATAGCGAAGGCAAAATTTACGGCGCGGAGCTAACCGCAAATTACCGCAAGGACAACCTGTCGGCGTATCTCAGTCTCGCCCGTTCCGCTGCGCTGGGTAAAGGTATCGTATCTTCCCAGTACAACTTCGACGCTGCCGAGCTGGCTTACATCGCCAACAACTGGGTAAACCTCGATCATGACCAGTTCATTACCGTTTCGGCCGGTACCGCATACCGCTGGCTGGGTACGACTTACAGTGCCAATGCAATGTACGGCAGCGGTTTGCGCAGCGGATTTGCCAATACCGCGCATTTGCCGGGCTACGTTCAGGTCAACATTGCTGCCGCGCATATCTATAACGTGACGCAACTGGGCAAAGTGCAGGCGCGAGTGAGTATTCTCAACCTGTTCGATAAAAGTTACGAAATTCGCGACGGCAGCGGCATCGGCGTCGGCGCACCGCAGTACGGCCCGCGCCGTGCAGTCTACGTCAGTCTCGACAAGTTCTTTTGATTGAATTCACCGGGCGAAATTATTGCCCTACAGGAGATACACATGCAAGATTTACACGAAAGCTGGATTGCCCTCAAACTCGGCGGCGTCATGATATTGCCGCTGTCATTGCTGGCGGTGCTCGCACTTGCCATCATGCTGGAAAAAGCGGTGTTGTACTGGCGTTATGCGCATTTATCCGGCGAACTGCAGAATCTGGTGGAAACCTACGGTTTCGATTGGAAGGAGCTGGAGCACAAACTGACCGCGCTGAATAACCGTAACTATTTTTATCGGTTTTTCAGTGTGATCCTGAGCAATCGCGAGCACCCGGCCTGGTGGACGGAATCGCGCGCTGCCGATGAGGCGCAGGTGATCGAAACCGGCCTGTCCCGTCGGCTGTGGGTACTGGAAACCATCGTTACGGCCGCCCCGTTGCTCGGGCTGATGGGCACTATAGGCGGCATGATGCACGCATTTCAGCTGATCGGCGGCGCCGGTCTGGTGAATCCCATCGGCGTCACCGGTGGTGTGGCACAGGCGCTGATTGCGACTGCCGTGGGTTTGCTGATTGCACTGATTTCGCTGTTCGGCTTTAATTATTTTTCCCGTTTGCAGGCGCAAACCATGGATGAAATGGAACGCCTGGGCACCCGCCTGATCGATCATATCCGACTCGATCAGCAAGTTCGGGATACGGCAGGAGGGCAGCCATGAAATTGCGCAAAGCCAGAGTCCAGCGCAAGGGCCGCATCGAGATCATACCGATGATAGATGTGATGTTCTTTCTGCTGGCGACCTTCATGCTGGCATCTTTGTCCATGCAGAACCTCAATTCGCTGAAGGTCAATCTGCCGCAGGGCAAGGCCGAACGCATGAGTACCGATACTCCGGCAACGCTGGCGGTGACGGCTGACGGCAAGACGTTCATTAATCGCGTGCCGGTCACGCTAGCGACGCTGGCGGCGGTATTGAAACCCTTGTTGCACGGTGTCGAGCAGGATGTGGTGGTCTCTGCGGACAGCAAGGCGCCGCAAGGCGTGGTAGTACAGGCCATGTTGCAGGCGCGTGCTGCCGGAGCGCAGCATTTTCTGATCGCTGTTGCCCATGAATAGTACTGCGGTATTCGATCCGGCTGAACCGACACTGTGGTGGTCGTTACCATCGGGACTATTGCTGTGGGTGATAGTGCTGTGGGGATTCGGTCTTTCCTTTGCCGCACCCGACAGGGTGGCGAGCGCCCCCCCTGCAGCGATCGATGAGCGCATTATCGAGCTGCCGCCCCCCCCGGCACCGCCCAAACTGCCGTCCAGGCGGGTAGTCAAGGCAACGCCTGTTCCTGTGCATGCTACACCGCAACCTGCGCTGATTCCGCCCAGAGTAGTCGTACCTGTAGCGCCGCCAGCCCCCCCAGCCCCCCCGCCGGTACATGCCGATCCTGCACCGGTACTGCCGCCCCCGCCCAAACCGCAGCCGAGTACCGATAGCAGTCAGGACGGCACCCGGCAAATGGGCGCGCGCGCACTCTACCAGCCCAAGCCGGTGGTGCCCGAAGATTTGCGCGACCAGACTATGCATATAGTCGTAACGGCACGTATTCATATCGGCACGGACGGCAATGTGGCGGTCGAGCTGGTTAACCCGGCCCCCGACCCGCGGGTGAACCGGCTGGTGTTGAATACTTTGAAAACATGGCGGTTTTTCCCGGCGATACAGGCCGGCAAGCCGGTTGAGTCGGTGCAGGACGTGAAAGTGGCGATAGACGTGGATTAGTTTGTTGCTGGTTGTTTGTTTAACTGAATACCAGTTATACTTACAGTATGCTTACACGTCGCCATTTTGCCAGAATCGCACTGATCCTTGCCTTGCTGCTGGTATGGTCGCAGCAGCTGGTGGCCGCGCATGGCGTGGTGCATCCGTACCAAGATAGTGGATCGCAGAAGCAAACACCGGGTACGGATAAGCTGCTGTGTGATCTGTGCGTCATCAGCGCCCTGGATAACATTCCCGCCACACTGCCGGATTTAGGGCTGCCCACTGTCTCCGGCCATATCCAGTTTGCTGAGCCTGTCATCAGTCAGCAACTGCTCACCCCGTATCATTACCAGTCCCGTGCACCACCCGTCCTTGTCTGATTAAACTGATCTGCACAGCGTTGCGGCTTGCCGCAGCGTGTCGATTTATTTTTTCAGTAAGGATGTTCCAATGAAACGTACCCTGATTGCGTCCAGCATCTTGATGATGCTGGCTACGTCCGCCCATGCGGCCGATGATCTACAAAACATACGCAGCGAAATCCAGCAGATGAAAGCGAGCTACGAAGCCCGTATTCAGGCGCTGGAAGCGCGTCTCGCACAAACCGAAGCGGCAACCAAACAGGCCAATACCAAGGCTGAGCAAGCCGACAGCAAAGCCGAACATGCCAGCCAGACGGCGGCCGTCGCCGCACTGCCCGCACCAAGCAATGAAAACGCATTCAACCCGGCGATTTCGTTGATCCTGTCGGGTACAGCAAGCCACAGTTCGCTCAGTCCATCTACTTATAAAATCGGCGGCTTTATTCCGTCCGGCGGCGAGGTCGCGCCTAATCCGCGCGGCTTCTCGCTGGGTGAGTCCGAGTTGGCGATCAGCGCCAATATCGATCCTGATTTCCGTGGCAATTTCATGCTGGCGATGGCGCCGGATAATACCGTCGCTGTCGAGAATGCCTATTTGCAGACACTGGGTCTGGGGCACGGACTCACGGCCAGTGCCGGCCGTTTCTATTCCGGTATCGGCTATTTGAACAACGTGCACGCGCACGCGTGGGACTTTACCGATTCACCGCTGGTATATAAAGCCTTCCTCGGTAATCAGTTTGGGGATGACGGCGTGCAGTTGACCTGGCTGGCGCCGACCGAGAGCCTGCTGGTCGAGCTGGGTGCCGAGATCGGCAGCGGCCGCAGCTTCCCGGCGACCACACGGGACAAGAACGGCAGTGTCGCGGGTGCCCTGTATGCCCACGTCGGCGGCGATTATGACGAATCCAACAGCTGGCGTGCCGGCCTGTCGTATCTGGGGGCCGGGCCGCAAAACCGCAGCTATGACGATACAGATGTGAATGGCGTAGCGACCACCAATAGTTTCTCCGGCAAAAGTCAGACCTGGATCGGCGATTTTGTGTGGAAATGGGCGCCAAACGGCAATACCACGGTACGCAATTTCAAACTGCAGGGCGAATACATGCATAGGAATGAAACCGGTGACTTGACCTGTACTGGTGGCGCATGCTCCGGGGTGCCCGGTGCTTACCAGTCCGCCCAGTCCGGCTGGTATTTGCAAGGCGTGTACCAGTTCATGCCGCACTGGCGCGTAGGTTTGCGCCACGACCGCCTGAACAGCGGCAGTGTGGATCTGGGTACGGGGCTGACGGCGGCGGATTTGCCGATACTGGCAGCGTATAACCCGAAGCGCAATACGGTGATGTTCGACTACAGTCCGAGCGAGTTTTCCCGGTTCCGGGTGCAATATGCGCGCGACGAATCACGCCCGACCGAAGCGGATAACCAGTTCGCCCTCCAATACATCATGAGCCTGGGTGCCCACGGCGCCCACACTTTCTAAGGAAGCCGCTATGAAAACCAAACTGTTATTTGCACTGTTATCCATAACTGTTACCTTGCCTGCGCATGCCGCATTGAATGTGCTGGCGTGTGAGCCGGAGTGGGGTGCGCTGGCACAAGAGCTGGGTGGCGACAAGGTCAAGGTTGCCAATGCCACCACGGCATTGCAGGACCCGCATCGTATCGAAGCACGCCCCTCGCTGATCGCGCGGGCGCGCAATGCCGAGTTGCTGGTATGTACCGGTGCCGAGCTGGAAATCGGCTGGTTGCCGATACTGCTGCGCGAATCCGGTAATCCGCTGATTCAACCCGGCCAGCCCGGTAATTTTGAAGCGACGCGTTATGTGCCGCTAATGGAAAAACCACAGCGACTGGATCGCTCCGAGGGCGATATCCACGCCGCAGGCAATCCGCATATCCAGACTGATCCGCGCAATATCGCCCTGGTCGCAGATGCATTGAGCAAGACACTGGCCAGTGTCGATGCTGCGAATGCCGGTTATTACCAGGCGCGTTATGCTGATTTCAAAACTCACTGGACAGCCGCGATAGCGCGCTGGGAAGCGCAGGCTGCGCCGTTGAAAGGCACTGTCATCGTCGCCCAGCATCAGGCTTACCCTTATCTGGAAAACTGGCTGGGGATGAAGCAGGTCGCAACGCTGGAACCCAAGCCAGGTGTGGAGCCGAGTGTGGCATCACTGACAGCGGTATTGGCCAAACTCAAAATCACTCCGGCAAAAATGGTGATCCGGTCAGCATATAACGATGGGCGTGCGTCAGAGTGGCTATCGCAACGTGCCAATATTCCGGCGGTTGAATTGCCGTTCACCGTGGGCGGCACACCTGGCGCTAATAATCTGTATGGCTTGTACGATGACACCATCAGTCGTTTATTAAAGGCGGGTAAATAATGAATTTTGCCGCGCTGGATATGTCTATTCTGGGCCCGGCCATGCTGGCGGGCATGCTGGTGCTCGCCACCCATGTGCCACTCGGGCGTGAAGTGCTGGCACGCGGTATCGTCTTTATCGACCTGGCGATTGCGCAAATTGCCGGGTTGGGCGTGATCGCCGCAGATTCGTTTGGCTGGGAGCCGCAAGGCTGGGGGGTGCAGGTTGCGGCGCTGAGTGCTGCAGCCATCGGCGCCATCGGGCTGACCTGGACGGAGAAACACTGGCCGGACAGTCAGGAAGCGCTGATTGGCGTGCTGTTTGTACTCGCCGCCTGCGCGGGGCTGATACTCATGGCCGGGAACCCGCACGGTGCCGAACATCTGAAAGATTTGCTGGTGGGGCAGATCCTGTGGGTAAGCCCGGCGCAACTGCAAATTATGGCGGCGGTGACGGCTGGATTGTTATTGGCACGCAAATTGCTCGGTAAAGCGCTAGGGCGCGTTGGGTTCTACTTGATTTTCGCCTGTGCGATTACGCTTTCAGTGCAGTTGGTGGGAGTGTATCTGGTATTTGCCAGTCTGATTATTCCGGCATTGGCAGTGCGTAGTGTCTCCAGTAAATTTGCGGTGGGAATTGCCTATACCATTGGTGCGGTCGGCTATGCGCTGGGTTTGGCTGCGTCGGCCTGGTATGACGTGCCATCTGGTGCGGTAATCGTATGGGCGATCGCAATAATGGCATTGTTAAGCCGGATTTTTGTATCTAAACTGTGAATACGTTGCTGTTTCCCCGTGATCGGGCAATAATAGCAACCTGACAATGATGGCTGTTCTATTTTAGGGTTAACGAATTGGATTTCTCTTTTTTTACGCGTAAGGATAAGAAAAAGCCTGAGCCGTCACCGGTCATGGAGGCGGTCAAGCCCAGAAGCAAGGAGCAGGCGATCGCGGCTATCCATGATGCGCCGCTGGAAGAGCAGAATTTCGAGAATACGCTGATTAAAGACGACATTGTTGTTACCGAAATCGAGTCCTGCTTTGCTCCCGGCGTTGAAGATGCCGCCATGCTCTATGCCAATGGCCGTAGCGAAGAAGCCATCAATCACCTGAAGATGTTTATTCACCGTTCGCCGGAAGAAGAAAGCCTGTGGCTGATGTTGTTTGATCTGTATTGGGTCAGCCAGCAACAGCAGGAATTCGAAAAGCTGGCCATGGAATATGCCGTCAAGCACGAAAAATCACCGCCAGTCTGGGTCACAGGCAGCACGTCAAAATCCGCCGGCAACACCAGCAAAATTGTCAAACCAGCCGGCTCTGACGGGCAACTGTTCAGTCTGAAAGGCCGCCTCGATCAGCACATGGCCGATCGCATCAATCTGTTGCAGGAAGCCGCCGCCAAAGGTGCAATTCAGCTTGATCTGTCGGGAATCAGCGAAGTGACGCCGGAAGGGTGTACCTTACTAAAAGCCGCGTTGGTGAAATTGCAGAAACAGCAGTCCAGATTGCAGATAGCCAGCGGTGCGCTGGTGGGCTTATTGCAGCACTATGTAGCAAAAGCCGAGGGGAGCGCGCCGGAGCCATGGTTGCTGTTGATGCAGCTCTACCAGTTGCAAGGCAAACAAACCGAATTTGAAGATCTGGCCATCGAATTTGCAATTCACTTTGAAGTGTCGCCACCTTCCTGGGAAGCGCCGGCGCAAGTCGCGCAAGTGGTTGCGGTTACTGCAGAGCCTGAGACAGTTGCAACCCCATCCGAAAATAATGCGTTCAAAATGTCGGGTACGATTACCAGTGGCAGTGCGGTGGTGTTTGATGAGTTTAAGCAGTTTGCCGCTACGCATCCTGAGGTCGAGCTGGATATGTTCGATGTGGACAGAGTTGAATTCGCCAGCGTGGGGCTGTTCATGGATGCGTTGATGGCGCTGATTCCGACTGGCAAGCAGGTCACTATCACCGGCAGTAACATGATGGTGTGCGTGTTGCTTACAGTCATGGGCGTTGATCAGATGGCGAAAATTGCACCGCGCAAATAATGCCGTCAGTATTTCGCATCACTAACATCAGGGGCTAACGGCCCCTTTGTTTTGTCCGCTTGACTCTTGATATATTCGGTCTTGCCCTCATCTGAATTTAATTCCCTTTATCTTTCGGCAGGAAATATCATGGAGCAATATCGCGGCACCACCATACTCTCCGTACGGCGCGGCAATCAGGTCGCACTCGGCGGCGATGGTCAGGTGACATTGGGTAATATCGTCATTAAAAGCACCGCACGTAAAATCCGGCGCATGTATCAGGACCAGATCCTGGCCGGATTCGCCGGCGGAACGGCCGATGCGTTTACGCTGTTTGAACGTTTTGAGGCCAAACTGGACAAACATCAAGGTAACCTGATGCGCTCGGCGGTCGAGTTAGCCAAAGACTGGCGTACCGACCGCATGTTGCGTCGACTGGAAGCCATGCTTATCGTCGCTGACCGTGACCATTCTCTGGTGATTACCGGCAATGGCGATGTGCTGGAGCCGGAATACGGCATTGCTGCAATTGGCAGCGGTGGGGCTTACGCACAATCGGCTGCGCGCGGCCTGGTGGAAAACACTGAACTGTCACCGCGCGATATCGTGGCCAAATCGCTGGCGATTGCCGGCGACCTGTGCATCTACACCAATCAAAACCACCTGATAGAGGTCTTAGAGTAACCATGTCCCAGATGACCCCTCAAGAAATCGTCCACGAGCTGGATAAACACATCATCGGCCAGAATGCCGCCAAGCGCGCGGTAGCAATCGCCTTGCGCAACCGCTGGCGGCGCGCGCAAGTGGCTGAGCCATTACGCCACGAAATCACCCCGAAAAACATCCTGATGATAGGCCCCACCGGCGTCGGCAAAACCGAAATTGCCCGGCGTCTGGCACGCATTGCACATGCGCCGTTCATCAAGATCGAAGCAACCAAATTTACTGAAGTCGGCTATGTCGGTCGCGATGTCGATTCCATCATTCGTGACTTGATGGAGATCGCCATCAAAGACCTGCGCGAGCAGGATATGGCCAAAGTGCAGATGCGTGCAGAAGACGCCGCCGAAGAGCGCATTCTCGATGCCTTGCTGCCACCCGCCCGCGATGTCGCGCATTCTCTGGGCGTAGAGCCAGCCGCTAAAACAGAAGATTCCGGCACCCGCCAGAAATTTCGCAAAATGCTGCGCGAAGGGCAACTGAATGACAAGGAAATTGAAATCGACGTTGCCGGCCCGCAAGCCAGCGCGCAGATTTTTGCACCGCCGGGTATGGAAGACCTGACCACCCAGATTCAGGACATGTTCCAGAACATGGGCAACCGTCCACGTAAAACCCGCAAGCTCAAAATCGCTGAGGCCATGAAATTGCTCATCGAAGAAGAAGCTGCGCAAATGGTGAACGAAGAAGACGTCAAGCAGCGCGCGCTGATCAGCGTAGAGCAGAACGGCATCGTCTTCCTGGATGAAATCGACAAGATCACCAGCCGCAACGAAGCCAGCGGTGGTGAAGTGTCGCGCCAGGGCGTACAGCGTGACTTACTGCCATTGGTAGAAGGCACCACCGTTACTACCAAATACGGCATGGTCAAGACCGACCATATCCTGTTCATTGCCAGCGGCGCATTTCACCTGGCCAAGCCATCGGATCTGATCCCTGAGCTGCAAGGCCGCTTCCCGATTCGCGTCGAGCTGACCTCGTTGTCAGTAGCGGATTTCGAAGCGATACTGACCGCCACCGATGCGTGCCTCACGCACCAATATCAGGCACTGCTCGCCACCGAAGGCGTGCATCTGGAATTCGCTGCCGATGGTATCCGTCGTCTGGCTGAGATTGCCTATCAGGTCAATGAAACCACTGAAAATATCGGCGCGCGCCGTCTGCATACCGTCATGGAGCGCCTGCTGGAAGAAGTCTCGTTTGAAACCGGCAAGCATCATAGCGCACCGGTTCATATTGATGCCGGGTTCGTGGATGTTCGGCTGAAAAATATTGCAGTAAGCGAGGATTTGGCACGCTATGTGCTGTAATAAATGAATGTAAATATCATGTATGGATGCAGCGTAGTGGTGATATAACATAACGCATGATTCACGGTGCAGGGTTGGCTGAGTCATGCGTCTTTTTTTGCTCAAAGGGGAAACCATGCAGCGCAATAATCGGACCAAAGCAGCAATATCGAACCGGTTAACAGTTTCATTTTCCTATACATTGTTACTCACCCTGTTAATGAGTACAGCAGTGCTCACAGGGTGTGATCATAAAGCTGTCGACGCCAGTAAAACCCAGGTCGTCGCCAAGATCAACGGCAAAGAAATCACCATTCATGAAGTCAATCAGTACATCAATCAGATGACCCAGTTCGAAGGCACGCCCGAGCAGATTCGCAAGCGCGCCATCGACGCGGTGATCGACCAGAACCTGCTGCTGACGGCAGCTAAAAAAGCCAAACTCGACCGCGACCCAGATGTGCTGCAGTCCTTGCTGGCGAGCAATAAAAAAATCCTGATAAACGCGTATCTGGCACGGCAGTTTACCCAGTTACCGCCACCTTCCGAAGCTGCGTTGCAGGATTATTATCAATCACACCCTGCATTGTTTGCCGAGCGTAAACTCTATCTGCTGGATCAGCTCAGTATTCAGGCCAGTGAAGCACAGCAAACGGGATTGCTGGCCCGATTAAGCGCCAGCGCAACTGTCGGAGATTTTATCAAATGGTTGAAAACTCAACGCATACCGTATGATGAAATACACACAGTCAAAGCCCCGGAAGACATGGGGAGCTATGAGCAAACCGCGTTATTAAGAAGCAAAGTAGGCGAAGCGACGATCCTGAGACAGACGCAGGATGCAATCGACATTACCGTACTGACCTCAACCCAGCCCCAACCTCTGGCCTTTGATGACGTCAAATTAAAGATTGGCCAGATACTCGCTGCAGCAGCGCGTCAGCAAAAAATTGCGGAGTTAACGCAGTCATATCGCAGTCAGGCGAAGATAGAATATGTGGGCGGGAAGGATTAGTGCTGAACATGTGTGTGTTCTTTGGAAATACCCATATTGGGTATTAACATACCCTTTGGTGACTAAAACTTAGTCACCGCACAATCAAATCACATTAATGCCTTGATTTCCTATAGCTTGGTATATATCATTGATATATACCAAGCTATAGGACAAAACCATGGATACCGCACGTCTATTTCAGTCGGGTCGCAGTCAAGCAGTTCGTTTGCCAAAAGAGTACCGCTTTGAGGGGGTAGAGGTTGTTGTGCGACATTTCGGTAATGGTGTCCTGCTGCTACCGATGAATGAGCCATGGGCCATGCTGGATGCAGCACTAGCCGCCTTCGAGCCCGGGTTTCAGATCAGTCGTGATCAGCCTGCCGCGCAGGAGCGCGAGGAGATTGCATCTTGATTAGCTACATGTTGGATACCAATATTTGTATCTACATAATCAACGCACGGCCGCCAGCGGTGTTGGCGCGTTTCAGGAAAGAGCATTTAGGCAGTATCGGAATTTCCAGCGTGACCGCTGCGGAGTTGGCTTTTGGTGTCGCAAAAAGTGGTTCTGCGCGGAACCACGAGGCGCTGGAGATGTTCCTGGCAACGCTGGAAATCATGCCTTTCGACGCATCTACGATCTGGCACTATGGTGAATTGCGTGCAGAGCTGGAGCGTCGCGGCCAGCCAATTGGTGCGCTAGACACCATGATTGCCGCGCATGCGCTAGCAGCTAATACTATTCTGGTTACCAATAACACACGTGAATTTGTACGAGTACCAGCACTGCGATTGCAGAACTGGGCCGAAGAGTAAGAATTCTAAGGGTCAACACCAGAACGGCGATATGCGGGTTAGATAATATGGGGTTAAGTGAGTCAGATGGTTTGTCTATCGTGCTTGGTTTGCAGCAAGGTATGTTGTATAAAAGCATGACAACACAAGCTGATAGCACAATTTGGCAGGATGTATACTATGCACCCATGCCAAAATGGAAAGACCGCCTACATCAAGGTAACGATTCAGGATGGGGCAACGGTTATCCAGTTTAAGGAGAAGTGATATGAACGCAAAAAAATTCTGTTTGCAATGTGATGATGGCACAGCGCTTGAATATGGCGTAAAGGACTTAAGCGTTACAGTTAATGGTGTGTCTGCAGTCGTCACTTCTGTTTCTGGTTGGCATTGCCCAGCATGTGGAGAATGCCAATTCGATGATGGCGAAGGAAAGCGATATAGTGAGGCATTGGCCACATTGCGTAAAACAGTGAATGAACAACGTGCAGATAACTTGCGCGTTATACGACGCAAATTAAAACTAAACCAAGCGGAAGCAGGGCGGTTATTCGGTGGTGGTGTCAGCGCTTTTTCAGAGTATGAGCGCGGCAAAACTCAGCCACCAAAATCAACCGTCTTGCTGCTTAAGCTGCTCGATAAGCACCCCGAGTTGCTAGAGGAAATACGCACGGCTTAAGTTTCGGATCAACCTCATCAACGCTAGGCCGCCAACCAACAGTCGTCCCACCACCTGTTCTACACCAAAGTCGGCCACTCGTTCTGTTCGAAATCCACCATCCAGTTCCATAACCAATTCGAGCCTCCTATTAGCCATATATTTGACATTCTAACCAATTAGGTTAGAATTTACCTATGGAGAAACTAGCCCCACATTGCAAGCTAACCATCGTCAAAACCTTCGTTGAAGCTGGCAAAGTACGCACAACCAATTCGGCAAGGCTTGGAGCCACTGCATTGGGATTGGAACTCCCCGACATGCTGGCAGTGGTAATGGCGCTCACGTCAGCAGACTTTTACAAGAGCATGACCACCCATGCCGATCATACGGTATGACAGGACGTCTACCGACCCAGTACGCAGGCGGGTGATGTGTACCTGAAGTTAACGGTCATTGATGACGTGCTGATTGTGTCCTTCAAGGAGCTATGACCATGAAATGTCCTGTTTGCGGCGCTGCAGAACTTATTCACGACACCCGCGACCTGCCCTATACCTACAAGGGTGAAACCACTGTTATTCCAGCGGTAACCGCTGATTTTTGCCCTGCTTGTGATGAGTCCATCACCGACATGGCCGAAACTGAGCGAGTCATGCGTGAGATGCATGCATTCAACAAGCAGGTGAACGCAGCCATTGTTGATCCCGCTTTCATCGTTAACGTGCGCAAGAAGCTAGACCTTGGCCAGCGTGAGGCCGCCGAAATCTTCGGTGGCGGCATCAACGCCTTCTCGCGCTATGAGAACGGTAAGACCAAGCCGCCATTGGCATTAGTCAAACTGTTCAAACTGCTGGATCGTCACCCCGATCTGCTTAATGAGGTCAGAACCGACTGACCTTCTCGCAGACCATCGTTTGTGAGAGGTCTTTGCTCTTTTTGGGTGGTAGACTTTGGGTGATTATGAGTGGTGAATTTCAGTAGAATACGCACTTGAGCAAGGTTATACCCGCAGCCGAAGCCTTTCAGGGAAATTAAGGATCAACCTCATCAACACTAGGCCGCCAACCAACAGGCGCTAATCGCCAGGTCACACGTATGTATGGCCGATCATGGCCAGACAGATTCAGCGCAGCGTTAGTGATCCAGCGCTGGGTAGGGGTGGGCTCTGCATACGGGGTGAGCAGCAAGGCCAGCAAGCTCAGCGTGATAAACCACGGGTGCAATTCAACTTTGCGAGTCTGGCTCATGATCCAGATAAAGCTCAGACTGACCAGCGCACCGAGCACCCAGCCTGTTATTATTTCTGACACGGAGTGAGCATGTACTTCCACGCGCGATACAGCAATAATCACGCCGAATGCCAATCCGGCTAACACACCCATATTACGCAGCAGGCGCGGTGCCGATTGCAGAATCAAATACAGCAACACTGGCGCCACGGCAGTCGCACGCATAACGTGGCCGCTAAACCCAGTGAAATCAAGTGAGCGTATGCCCATCCCCCAGCCGATAAATGCAATTTTGGTCGCGACGACCAAAGCCATGCCGCCGATAAACAGCGCGCACCACCACGCCACCAGCCGCCAGGCGCGGCCAAGAACCAGCCACGCGGTGATGGCTGCTGCTGCCGGTGCCATCACGGAAAAGCTACCGAGGCTGGTAATACTGGTCCAGGAAATCATAGGGCAAATAAAAGAAGAAGTCCCATGACTATAACGGATAGGCTATTCAATGACAAACTGAGGATGTGTGCAGCTTAGGAAGCACTGATTTAACCAAGCAATCCATGTTTGGTTAAATCAGTGCTTCCTAACTCTCGATGCATCTATCCAGCGCAGCTTCCCAATCCGGCATGCAGATGCCAAAGGTTTTCTGAACTTTACTGCCTGACAAAACCGAGTTGACCGGGCGTGTCGCTGCCGTGGGGTATTGAGCCGCAGGGATAGCACCGAGGGCAACTTGTTTACCTTCCGGCAGCGTAGTTCTGGCTAATATGGCCTGAGCGAAATCATGCCAGCTGATGTTGCCTGCGCTGGTCAGGTTGTAGATGCCGCTATTGTCCGGGAAAGGGCGCTGGGCAATGATCTGCGCGCTGGCTTCGGCAATCATGCGTGACCAGGTCGGCGCGCCGAATTGATCGTTCACCACATTCAGCGAGTCGCGTTCCTTGAATAAACGCTGCATGGTCAGCAGAAAATTCCCGCCACGTAATCCGTATACCCAGCTGGTACGCAATATCAGGTGAGGGATACCGGCTGCAATGATAGCTTGCTCGCCTTCCAGCTTGGTTCTGCCGTACACACTTAACGGGTTGGTAGCGTCGGATTCCAGATACGCGCCCGGCTTGCTGCCATCGAATACATAGTCAGTGGAATAATGCACCATAGCAGCATTGATCTGGCTGGCGGCTTCTGCCATCACAGCGGGTGCAATTGCATTGATAGTGTGCGCTAACTCAGGCTCGGCTTCAGCCTTATCAACAGCGGTGTAAGCTGCCGGGTTAACGATCAGATCTGGGCGAACCTCATGCACAAAACTGCGCAAGGCTACCGCATCGGTCAAATCCAGTTGAGCGCGGGTGGGCGCGACGACTTCACCCAGCGTTGCCAGCGTGCGGCGCAGCTCCCAGCCAACCTGGCCATTCACACCGGTGAGCAGTATCTTCACGGAAATACCTCGCATTGAGCCAATGGCAAGCCTGCCATGTCTTTCGCCGCGAGCAGCGGTTCGCCATCCAGCGGCCAGTCGATGCCGAGTGCCGGGTCGTTCCACAACAAGCTGCGTTCAAACTGAGGCGCCCAGTAATCCGTGGTTTTATACAGGAACTCGGCCGTATCCGAGGTGACCGTAAAACCATGCGCAAAGCCCGGCGGTATCCACGCCATACGCTTGTTTTCAGCAGTTAGCTCAATGCCCACCCACTGGCCGAATGTCGGAGATGACTTGCGCAAATCAACCGCAACGTCGTACACGCTGCCGCTGATCGCACGCACCAGCTTGCCCTGGGTCTGCTGGATCTGATAATGCAGGCCACGCAACACGCCGCGTGCGGAACGAGAGTGATTGTCCTGTACGAAATCGCCAGGTATCCCCGCATCAGTCATGGCGCGACGATTGTAGCTCTCGTAAAAAAACCCGCGGTCGTCCCCGAAAACTTTAGGTTCGATGATGAGTACGTCAGGAATACGGGTAGGGATAATATTCATGATTAGAATAACCGTTCATTCAACATTGTTAACAGATACTGACCATAGCCATTTTTACGCAATGGTTGTGCCAGAATTTCAACTTGTGCTGCATCGATATAACCCTGACGATAAGCGATTTCTTCCGGGCAGGAGATTTTCAGGCCCTGGCGTTTTTCTATGGTCTGGATGAAAGTCGATGCTTCCAGCAGTGACTCATGTGTGCCGGTATCCAGCCAGGCATGACCACGCCCCATGACCTCAACGTGAAGCTGGCCCATATCCATATAATGCCGATTCACGTCGGTGATTTCCAGCTCGCCTCGCGGTGAAGGCTTGAGATTGCGGGCAATGTCGATGACCTGATTGTCATAGAAATACAACCCGGTTACCGCATAGCGGGATTTGGGCTGAGTTGGTTTTTCCTCCAGGCTGATGGCATCGCCTGCCGCATTAAATTCCACCACGCCATAGCGTTCAGGATCGTGCACAGGGTAAGCGAAAACCGAGGCGCCTTCAGGTTTGGCAGCCGCTGCACGCAAATCATGCGCAAATTCGTGACCGTAAAAAATGTTATCGCCCAATACCAGTGCGCTGTTGTCGTTGCCAATAAAATCGGCACCGATAATGAACGCCTGAGCCAGCCCATCGGGTGAAGGCTGCACACGGTAACTGATATTCAAACCCCACTGTGCGCCATCGCCCAGTAGTTGCTCAAAGCGCGGTGTATCCTGCGGCGTAGAGATGATCAAAATATCGCGTATCCCTGCCAGCATCAGCGTGCACAGCGGATAGTAAATCATCGGTTTGTCATACACCGGCAGCAGCTGTTTTGATACAGCCTGCGTCACCGGATACAGCCGCGTTCCGGAACCACCGGCCAGAATAATACCTTTACGTGCGCTCATGCTTTGCTCCCATATTGTTTTGCTATCCAGTTGCGATATTCACCGCTGGCGATATCCGACACCCATTCCTGGTTAGCCAGATACCAGGCCACTGTTTTGCGTATGCCGGTTTCAAAGGTTTCGCTCGGCACCCAGTTCAATTCGCGTTGTAATTTTGTAGCATCAATCGCATAGCGGCGATCATGACCGGCGCGATCTTTCACATAAGTAATCAGATCGGCATGGGGCGTGACGGGGGATGAAGCATGCAAATCATCCAATATCGTGCAGATGGTTTTAACCACATCGATATTGGCTTTTTCATTCCAGCCGCCCACGTTGTACACTTCGCCGACTTTACCTTGGGCCAGTACAGTGCGGATAGCGCTGCAATGGTCGCCAACATACAGCCAGTCGCGCACATTCAAGCCATCCCCGTAAATTGGCAACGCTTTACCGGCAATCGCATTCATCATCACCAGTGGAATCAGCTTTTCCGGGAATTGATACGGCCCGTAATTGTTCGAGCAATTCGTCGTTAATACCGGCAGGCCGTAAGTATGATGATAAGCGCGCACCAGATGATCCGAAGCCGCTTTCGATGCTGAGTAAGGGCTATTCGGCGCATAAGCTGTGGTCTCGGTAAATGGCGCATCATCCGGGCCTAGCGAACCATAAACCTCATCCGTTGATACGTGCAGTAAGCGGAAAGCAGCTGTGCCCGCATCATCCAGCTTGTTCCAGTAGGCGCGTACGGATTCAAGCAGGTGGAATGTCCCCACCACGTTAGTCTGCACAAAATCTTCCGGCCCCAGAATAGAGCGATCGACATGGCTCTCCGCAGCAAAGTTGATCACCGCGCGTGGCTGGTGAGTTTGCAATAACTGAGTGACCAGCGCAGTGTCACCGATATCGCCCTGTACAAAAATATGGCGGCTATCATCCGCAATGCTGGCCAGATTTTTAACATTGCCCGCATACGTCAGTTTGTCCAGATTGATGACAGGTTCATCAGACCCCGCCAGCCAATCCAGCACAAAATTCGCCCCTATGAAACCTGCACCACCGGTCACTAGTATCATTGTTCTTTCCCTATTGATATAAATAATGTCTTTGCATATTTAATGCAGTGGCTTGAGCAATCACAGCCATTTCAGTAATAAATTTTCATACTCAGCAAGAATTTTCTCCCAGGTAAATTCAGCATTAAAGCGTGTTTTGCTGGCCAGTTTCATACGTGAAATTTCAGCGTCATTGTCGAGTAGCTTATCCAGCGCAGCAGCGCATTCGTCCTCGTTTTTGAAGTAATGCGCACCCTCTGCTACAACCCAGCGATTGAACGGATTGTCATGCGCCAGCACCGCATTGCCAGCACCCAGTGACTCAACCAGCGAAGGATTGGTACCGCCCACCTGATGGCCATGCACATACAGTTGCGCATGGAAACGCAACGCCGCCACGGTGGGCTTGTCATAAACCGCGCCGATAAACTTCACTTCATCTGAAGCGGCTTCTTTTACCGCACGCTGATAAGCGTGGTTGGGGTCATATTTACCTAATACTACTAACTGCATCCCGCGCGGGCGGCGCGACCAGGCGCGCACGACTTCTAGGATGGAGTTTTCCGGCTCCGCACGTGCAATCAGAATTGCATACCGATTGGATTCCAGTTGGTAGGGTGCCAATGCACCAAGATCGGCTTGGTCAACACTATCAGCACCATAAGGGATCGTCGTGATCTTATTGGGGCTAACCCGAGTGGAGAGATGCTTTTTAATTTCGGGGTGATCCGCTACCAGATGGTTCCCCAGCCAGCAGCCGGCCCAGTCATTCATCCAGAACCACAGTTTGGCGACGGCTCCCCATTTTTGGCGGTGCCATTCTATACCATCCATATTAATCAGATTCTTATGGCCACGCAGACGGTACAGCACGCAGAAAATCGCCGTGTTATAGCCCAGTGTCAGCACCAGGCCAGACTCACCCGCCGCATGCACAGTTGATTTCCAGTCAAACAAGATCGTGCCAGCCGCACCTGAAGTCGCAACAGGGATGCGTACCCGCCGCACCCCTTGCCAGGTATCTTCAAACGTAGGCCCCTCACCCTCTTCCTGGCAATAGACTATAACTTCCCAGCCTTGTTTGACGAGGTAAAGCGCCAAATGCTCGGCAAAGGTCTCAAAGCCGCCGTGAGCGGCAGGGACACCACGGGTGCCGAGTATTCTGATGGTTTTATGTGCGGTCATAAGTCAAGTTTGTTTGTGAGTGTTACTTACTGAGTGCCAAAAGTGGCTTTCACTTGGTCTAGATATTGGGTGCCATACTTAACTGTTGGTTGAATATAAGAACCCTCACCAAACTCATTCCAGCAGCAAATGATGCCTGTTTTCATGGTTTTTGATGGGTAAACATTCATCAATGTTTTGGCAGCCTGCAAGTGCTGGGCGAAAATTTGCGGTGTACTGACTGAGTTGTCATGTAATGGGTCTACACTACCGCCCCAAGGTTTTTTATTCCAGCCTGCGGTCATCGGGATAATATAAGGCAGTGGAGAGCCGCTTAATATCCAGCTCCACTGGTTGCGATAACCCTGATCCAGTTCAGCATAACTATGCGAATAAGCACCGGGTTGATAGTAATGATAGTTATAGGCAGACAGTGCGTTGTATCCGTTTTGCGGTGCAAAAGTATAGGCAGTTGCATCTGCGCCGACGCCACCGACAAAATAAATTCCCGCATAACCTGCGGATTTTGCAATCTGGTTAGCTTGGTTAATCAACGCTAATGTTGTTGAACCAAAGCTATTTGCTTGGGCTTCTAACATGGTGGCAGAGAAGATAAAAACGACAGGCTTATTATCAATCCGTAGATATTCAGGCTGGTTGAAATAATTGGTTACCCAATAATTCACCATACTGGTAAATTCAGTTTGAGTCCGCGGAATGCTATTGTGATTTGCCCACAGTAGAGATACTTTTACCAGGTTTTTATTATTGGCGGCAAAGTGAGCCTTAATGGCGTGATCGAGTTGTGGTTTCTGCCCATCCCAGTACCAATCATAAGCAACAAAGTTGATAGCGTAATCGTGCATTTGCTGGATGGTTTGTTCTGCTACAGAGACATCGCCTTCAGGGTAATAACCAACTAATGGTTTTCGTTCTGGATATGATGCAATTTGATTCCAGGGTAAGGCATAAGCTCCGCCAACTTGATTGTCCTTCCAGCCGGGATAGTAATAAACGCCAATCTGATAAAGCGGTTTAGTTGTTTTACTACTAGAAATGGTTGTGTAGCTAGTCGTTTTTTTTACGGTAGTGATAGCCGCTTGCGATGGAGTCATAATAGAGCCAGCTATTAAGCTGACAACCAGCGTTGCATAATGTGAGTTCTTTAACATTGCATTGTCTCCTATATATTAGGTTAACTTGCGTAAAGTATATTTATTGGGACAGTATCGATATTCCTTAAAACATTATATTAAATGGCTCTATGTTGAATATTTAGCTATTTTTGGGAATGTGCGACGTAGTAAAATTATGATTAATAAAGATAGAAAAAAAGTTGTAACTGGTAAATAAATCCCATGTATGGTATTTGAATGTACAAGGGTTTTTAGTATTAATATATGAATGAAGTATATACCCAAAGTATTTTTTGCGATGATGTTAAAGTTTAGCGATGAAGGTATTTTTAATATTCTAAAAGCTAAAATGCAACCTACAAAGATGCCAATTAAGTATGGGATACCTATCCCCTTATATGGGATTACATATATCGCAGTAGCTATAATAAATAAGAGTAGCGTTATTTGAAGTTGTTTAGATATATTGCGAGCATAAGCAAAGAAAATGCCTAAAACTACTGCCGCTAATGCTTGTGCGTATTGTGCTATTGGATATCCAAGCTGAATCGATGTATCCCGCCAAATTGATGTTGAGCCTAATATTAAAATGCTGAGCAATCCGGCACCCCAAGCTATATGGCTAGCGATAAAGTAGCGTCTGATAATATCAAACATTAATAAACATGCTAATACGAAGGGCATATACCATAAGTGGATACTTGGCCCTGCTAGTACACCAGAAGTAAACCCATTATTTAGAGGAATTATTGGATTGTGGCTAATTATGTTTACTAACCCATAAACTATGAACCAAATCCCCCATGGTGTAAGCCAGCGTTTTATTCTAGGTAGAAATGGACGCTCAGCTACATAACTGCTGCAACCAGCAAGATACATGGAGATTATTAGAAATATAATCAGACCGCCATAAGCTATTTCGTGGCCTATTACGTTAGAGTGATACCAAACTATAGAAAAGGCACTAATGATACGAAACAACTCAATATCTTGTCTTTTTTTCATCATATTTTAAATTTACCAATGTCATTGAACCGACTGTTTGATTATTGCGAGGTAAACCTGCTCAGTTTGTGTTACCTGACTTTCCAGCGAGAAAATCGCGCGCTGCCGATCACCACCTGCCGCACCCATTGCTTTACGCAAATCCTCATCCAATGCCAGTTGAGCAATTGCATCAGCAAGACTGGATGCGTTTTTAGGTTCGAACAGAAGTCCTGTTTTATTATTTTCAACTATGTCTAACAATCCACCATGAGCAGCTGCAATTACAGGAGCGTTTGCAGCCATAGCTTCAATTGCAACCATTCCAAACGGTTCAGGTTCAGTTGAAGGAACTACTCCGATATCCGAGCCGAACCACACTGGCCAAATATCATCCACGAAGGGAATAAATGTAAATCTATCGGATAACCCAGCCGTTGCTACGCTTTGTTGCAGTTGAGTCACCAGATTTTCCAGACCAGGCGCGGGGCTGCCCACGATCACAAAACGCAAATTATGTACCAAGCCACGCTGGTGCAAGAGCGTCGCAGCTTCAATAAGTAATTCTTGACCTTTCCAGCGGTTGATGCGGCCGGCAAGCGTGATCACAATGTCGTTCTGACTTGCCCCGACACTGGATCGAAATGCAGCAATATGTTCTGCCGATGGCGCCTGTGCCGGGGGTAGGCCATTAAATACCACGCCTGAACGTGCTTTCAGGCTGGGTTGTTCGTCAAGTAGCCAGCGTTCTGTCATGGACGAATTGGACATCACCCGATCTGATAATAGTCGCACCAATAATGGAAAGGTTTTACTTACCAATTTTGGTGAAAGGATGATTTCATGTACATGCCACAGATGTTTTATCCGTCGCCGTGCTGCCCATATCGCACCTGAAAGCACTGCCAGCGTATTGGAGTGAACTACTGCAACATTACGACCTGCAATAATACGATCTATCTCACCAACACCTTTAATCATGCGGCCTGTAAGTCGCACTAAACCGATAGGGCTCATGACAGCTCGGCTAATTTTCGCGACTTCGCCAATATGCACTTCGATACCATCAGCAATTAAAGCATCATGCAAAGGACCCGTTTCAGGCAGTATCACTACAGGTTCATATTGGCCACGCTGTAATAGTTCGCCAACCAGATATTGCAATACCTTGTCAGAACCATACATTTCAGCGGATTGATGAACAAACAAAATGATACTCATGCTTCAATCCTTTTGTCTGTAATCTCGGTACGCATTCTGTCTATCATTGCCTGAATGGCCTCCGGGCCAAATAATGGACGAGCTTTTTCACGTTTGCTTAAATCAATATTTGGTGAATTCAGTTGTGCCACCAATCGTTGTGCGAAATTTTCGGCACTATCAGCCACATCACATAACGCTTTTAATTCAGGCACCAAGCCTGCAACACCCTGTGGGGTGCTCACGACGGGGCGCTGTGTCATTAACATGTCTAGCGTCTTTACATTGACGCCGCTACCAGTCAATACCGGATTTACCAGAACCGCAGAGTCCATTAAAAATGTCATGACATTCGGCACGTCTTCATAAAGACGCAATTTGTCAGAGCCGGAAAACAAAGTTTTAATTGAAGCTGCCGGGCGTGATCCAGCCACATGCAATATCGTTTGCGGGCGTAATGACCACACTATGGGCATGACTTGTTCAACCAGCCAGTGTATGCCTTGTACGTTATTTGGGGTATTCAGGTTACCTAGAAAAGCCAGTTCTCGTATAGGTGCTGTCTCACTCACCGCTGGTGGCGATATTGCAGCTTCTGATAATGGCGGCAGCCATTGAGCACCCTTCACTCCGCGATCAGCCCACCAGGCTATATCATCGGCTGAAATATCAAAACACACCTGCGCGCTTTGCATTACTTTCAGCTCGAAACGGCCCAGATTTAGCCGCGCGAGCGACCACGCCATGCGGTCGCGCAAATTATTGGCAGCAGCAGCCTGACCAGCGAAATAGCGATGTTCTATATTGTGCGAACGAAAAAACATTGGTATGCGAAGCGCGGCACTCAAATCAAATGCTAATAGCCCGCCATATAGACTGTCCAACAACACGGCATCAGCCGAGAAGACTTTCGCCGCACGATGAATTTCGGTCCGTTGATCACCGTAGACTGCGCGTGCCGCCACATGGGACGGTATGCCTTTTAGCATTTGTAGCAAACGTAAACCATTACGTTTAAATCCACGCTGATTTGGTAATGCTTGCAAGCTTGCAACTTCATTTTCTACGACGGCTAATGCTTCGGCATTAGGTCGGGTATCAGGCTGGTCATCGTACCAACATATCAGGCTGACATCACAGCCTAAGCGTTTCAACATCTGTAGTCGTCGCCAAATGTCTGCTCTCCCGCCATGATTGGGTGGGTAGGGGAACTCGGATGCAACCACCAGAAGGCGCAAGCGGCGATTCATGTGCCTGGCCTTTTAGCAATCGGCGGTGCAAAACCACCCATGCCCCGTAAAGCCGCTACTGCTTGTATATTACGACCCTTGAGTGCGAACTTCAGCACGTCCCATAAGCTCATCAGAATGACTGACGGCAAATATGGAGTATAGAAATGGCGCGTAAATTTCAGCCGATTTTTAAACAGATAATACAAAGATAACGCTGAGCCGCCCGAGGCAGTGGTGCCAATTGACGCACCTTCCTTGTGATATACCTCGCTCAATGGCGCATACCCCAGTCGGAACAGGTTTCTGCTGCGCGTTGCCCAGTCGATTTCCTCAAAATACAGAAAATAGTCTTCGCGCATCAAACCAATCTGTTCGATAAATTCGCGTCGTATCAGCATCGCTGCGCCCACCACATAAGACAGATTTTTTTCGACTTCGGACGGCGATGCCGGGATGGTTGAAAGTTGTGAGAACGCTCCCACGTGGCGCGAACGCCCAGTCCATGGTGAATAAATTGCACCACCGAAAGCCTGAACTTTTTCACGTTCGTGGTAATAGATCAGTGTGGAACCACACAATCCGATTTGCTCATCGGCCGTCATGCGCGTTACAGCTTGTGATAATGCATCTGGTGCAACTGTCGTGTCATTGTTCAAGAGCCAAATAAACGCACAGTTCGGGTCTTGCATTGCCAGGCGAACACCCACATTATTGCCCCCAGCAAAGCCCAGATTAGCACCGTTCTGAATCAATATCAGACGCTTGCCCAGCGCAGGTGATGCCGCACTTTCAACCTCGACACGGGTCAGCTGCGCCCATTCATCAGTGTTGAATCGCGCCATAGCCCACTCCGCCATGTGTTCCATGGAGCCATCTTTCGAATCGTTGTCACAAACGACCACGGTATATTCTACGTTTGACGAAAGAAACACGCTATCCAGACATTCAATCGTGTCTTTCCAGCCATTCCAATTCAATATTATCACGTATGCGTGACTGTTTTTTGAATTAAGTACACGGCTCATTGCGCCCTCGATTCATGCTTCGCAACGGCGAGGACACCGGCAGCCAACATAACGAACATAATATTTTGCGGCATGGATACTGCACCTAGTGTCACTAATACCGAGATTGCTGCGGCCATATAAGCAGATACGTAATACATGTTTCGTCCAGAATGGCTACTAACGTAACGCAGCGAAGTGACTATCAAAGACAGTACCATGGCAAAGAATAGCGCTAAACCCACCCAACCTGAATCAAGCAGAACGGATAGGTAATATATATCCATAGTAAGTGCATTAAGATATGTTTTCACACCCGCAATTTGTACTGCGGCACCCAGGCCGTATCCAAAAAAGGGACTGTTAGGTATCGCATTTAGCGCCAACTGCAGCTGAACTGCCCTTACCATTGAACTGCCAGATTCCGTTCGTGATCCGCCAGCGATTAAATGCTCACCGATTCCATATGCAGCCAAAATGACAATCAGAACTACTGGAACCGCTACTATTGCGAAACTGCTATATTTTTTTGAATTTGTTAGCAAATATACCCAAAGCATCATACCTAAAACTGCCCCAGAAACGACTAGCGCCATCACCCCGGACCTTGATCCGGATTTCAATATTCCTATCATAATTAGTGGTAGGGCAATCAACGCGACGAGCCTCCAGGCGCGCGAACGATCAAGTAAAAACGACACAAGGACAATAGGCGCGGCTGCACCCAAAAACTGACCAAACAAAATGGGATGACTAAATACTGATTGCACACGATAAGCGCCACCACGCACCTTGTCGGCAATAATTGTGGCAATAGCATCACCCACATCGCCGGTTTCACCACTGGCTGCAAAACCGATAAACATATTTTTGCCTTGTAGCGCTTCGACTATGCCAGCAAGACCGACAATGACTGTGCATGCAACAATAATTCGGCCAAGCAGTTGAATGCCATTTTTCCCCTGGCAAACAAACAGCCCATACGCAAATAAGCTATAGACGTAGATCAGTTCGCGTAACAGACCTGTGTTCGTTGCTACAGGTGCACCGGACAAAAGATTGCTAATCGCACGCCAAACTATCCATAGCCCAAAAAAAATCGCAACGGGTTTTATTTCGGCAATAAGTAAAGGCATGCGCGAAGAAAAACTTCTGTAATGGGCTGTCAATGCCAGGATGAAAATCAATCCCATTGCGGTCGAGAGTGTGAATGGGTTCACACGAGGTAACCCGCCTGCGGAAAAAAATATGTACTGTGGCCATACAATAGACATTGTTAGAACAAAAGCACTGAAAATAATAAGTTTACGTTCTGGAAACATGGCGGTTGTCTGCCTAAAGCCCCATGCTGTCACCAGAAACAATATGGCAATCATGATGATTGCCACGCGAGCGGATACACCTACCGGCATTAGTGCTACCGTCACACCGAGTAAAAATGTGGTGAAAAGTAAACCTAGCATCAGTAGACCACGGTTCAGTATTTTCATAATTTACGTTTGTTTATGAATAAAAATTGAGTGAACTCTGAGGTTATACGAATGGTATTGGCGAAGCATCACCAAGAAAGTAACGTATGTCCCTAGGCCTCTCGCCAATTTTTTTTGCTGGAATTCCACCAACTACGGTGTAGGGTTCGACATTTTGGGTTACTACAGCACCAGCAGCGACTACGGCACCCTCACCAATTGTTACTCCGGGCAGAATTGTTACACGACAGCTAATCCATGCATTATCGCCGATGGTTACTGCACCACCAGCATCACCGAAATGCGGGTCGCGGTAATCATGCTGAACTGTCCAAATCCATACACCTGTACTGAAATTAACATTCCTGCCAATGTTGATGCCAAGTCGTCCATCAAGGATCGCGTGATGACCAATTATTGTGCCCTCACCAATTTCTATACATTCAGGTCGGCGAATTTCTGCGCCTGAATAAATTGCTGTTGCACGTCCGATTCGCATACCCACAGAAGAATAAATAGCCTTGCGAATAAAATGGGAGGGAATTTTGCCGACGTATAAAAGCATTAAGTATTTGGCACCATGCAATATTAGCCAGATTCGTAACTTAATAGACTTCATTTTGTCTCCATAGTCCGGAATAAACTAATCAGGTAATTTTTGTAGTGGCTTAATTTTTCTTGCGCGATTATGTTGCCGCTATCAACCTCGGTTTTGAGATTGCTGCGGTTGTTATATCCGTTTATTATTTTTGATAATGCGTTCTCGGTATCGTCTGTTTTGAGATCGGCTAGATGCCAATATCCAAGCGCGCCAAATAATCCATTGAATTTTCGGCTATAAGCCATTGGTATTACTGGTACACCAGATGAGAAGGCTGCAATACAGGCATGCATACGCGCGCCGGTGAAGAAATCTAAACTTGAAATATATGATTTGGCTTCGCTGGGCGAATTGAATTTGGGTGCTACGACAAGGCTTGGGTATTTTGCATGTAGTGCCATATTGGCTATATAGTCATCTTCGACGGGCATCGTATCTGCTAAGACGTGCCCCACTAAATGAATCTCTACATCTGGCTGGGTAAGGAAGTACTCAATGACCTGGTTGATAAGGGATTGGTATTCAACGGACAAACCAAATTGATTATCGCGTGTATATCCTCCATTCATTAAAAGACCAGAAACATTAATCCCGACTCGCGTTTTATTCTGTCCAGAAAGTACCTTTTTTTCGTACGGCAAACAAAATGCAACATCAATCACTTCTTCGGTGTTATTTACAACGCCCATATCCACAAGAGTTTTCATCGACATTCCATCTCGCGCAAAGACTTTCTTTGAGCGATGCATAATGAAAACAGCAAGTTTTTTAACCCAACTGGCCGAGAATGGGCCAATTGTCTGCGGGCTTAAAATAAGGGGTTTCTTCAACCCCAAAGCAATTAACTTTGAAAGGCAGAGAAAGAAAAAATGTTTCTGACCGTATATATCGGAAAAGCTGTCACCTGCACCGATATCCAATACAAGATCACAAGATCGCATTTGGCCAACATACCGCGACTTTCCAAGTATTATTTTCTTGATAGAAAGCGGGTCAGCTAATTCACACCCTAACTCTTTGGCTAATCCGAGTTTCGGTCCTGTTGGACAAAATTCAATTGCTTCTAATTCGTATCCGGCAGTATTCGCGGCTTCTTTAGCTAAGGCTATTTGTGATTGAGCAAGTGCAGCCACTCCGAGATTTTCGGATGTCAGTGTTTGCCATGCAAAGCCAATTTTCAGTTTTTTCATCACGCTATTTTCCGCTCATAATTAATTTTCTAATTGTCATGTTTACTTCATATAGAGGGCATTACTCGCCATTTGCTCGACGGTAAGTACCCCATGCGTGCCTTAACCATATTATTGGATTTATCATTATCGAAGCACGAAACAATCCAAGTCGGCGATATATTGGCATGCGGCCGCGCGAAAAAAATGTTGCTATCGTTCTTCCGAGTGCAACTTTTTTTCGTAATACTTGATAAGGCTGCATTAGTGCTATTTCTTTGGTGAGTAAGTTGCTGACATCAATGGAGTTGTTTTCGATGGCTGTCTGGATTAATGCTTCACCACTCTGCGTTCGTGATAGCACAAGGCTGCGCCCATCATGTTCGGCGAAATCAGGATAACCGTCCTTGCCATACCATGCATCAGCACAGACGACATCAGCAAATTCCCCTGTTCCATCGGGGCAGATCTTGCAACGAAACTGTAGATGCTTACCCAGAATGGTTCCCCATGATGTGTTGTAATCCATCTCAAATGATTGACCGTCGGTTTGTACGGCACGTGTCATACCTGGCCAGCCATCACCACGATAGCGGAAGCTGGTTAATTTTGTACGATCCGCTCCGAGTTTCTCTAGCACTTCATATGTGCCGCGCATGCTTGGGATACCTGCACACATAAATGAGAGCATGTATGGCACTTGCGTTTTGATATCTTCATTGAATTCGGAATATCTGCGTAATGCGGCGATATCGCAGGGCTTGCCTACAAAGGCGAATTTTTGCCCGGTGGCGAGCAGGTCACGCAGGGTGCGCAGTGGCGCTGAGGGTGCGTAACGCGACCCGGCTGCGCGAATAACATCTTCTCGCGTGCGGCTGATTTGTAACTCATTTGCGAGCGGGTTTTGTTGGGTGGTGGCAATCTGGGCAACGAAATCGACTTTGCCCGATTCCAGTAGGTGCGTTAATAGCGCGGAGATAACGCCGCCGGATGAGCCTTGTTTTCTTATTTCAGGGTCAACGGCATGGCCGGTACGTACTTTAATCAATGGGCCCCATATCGGGTGATACCCCTTAATGCCTGCGCGGTGCTGTACTGTTACCCCCGGGCATACTTCGGCAATCTGGTGTTCAATGGCGGCAGTTAATGGCTGGATGGTGCGTGGCCGTAAGTAGCCGGATGCATTGAGCTCAACTTGAATATGCCCTTTTGGCGCAATTGACTCACATAGCCCGCAACCAGTGCATAGGCCATTTTTAGTTATGCTTTCAATCAATCCGTCAGTGGGTGTAGTTTGATTTTGGCTCATTTTATATGGGTGTTTGCATTAATTAACTAAAGTGCAAAAAAGGTAAAAAGGCGCCAGCACCAGCGATGGTGATAAGCGTATTGCTGCGCGTTGGTTGCACAAGGCTATACGATGCTGTGAAGTAAACAGCGGCCAGCAGCAGATTGCCAATGGTGAGCGATATGATCCAGCCTACATTGCCATACGCTGGGACGAGTGACCATGCCGTGAGCAGAATGACGATCCAGTGCATAAGATTGGCCTTGGCACGTAGCGTCTGCCGGCCGGCTGAGGTGAGCATGATGCCCCAGGCAGAGGCAAGAAAACGGACAAAAAATAACAACCCGAACCATGGTAACAAGTTAGCCAGAGCGATGAATTGTTTCCCAAACAGGATGTGTACTATTGGCTCGGAGGCAACAGCGAGCACCAGGCCAAATATCATGCCTGATGCAATGAATGCCGTTTGAAGCCGCTGACCTTCATATTGCAGCTTTGTCGGGTCATCAATAACAGCCGAGATACGGGGTATAAACACATTGCCTAATACGTTGGCAGCCTGGCTGCCACCAAGGACCAGTCGCATTCCAGCCTGATGCAAACCGACAGCAACTGGTCCCAGGAAATAATTCAGCACGACACTGTCAATTTGTCCGAACAGGCTTTGCAGGGCAAAATCTGTGGCGTACGACAGGGCTTTTTTTAATCGGAAAACTGCACGGGGAATAGCTGCTGGTTGTAAATTGGCAAAATATTGGGCTTGGCTGTACCAGGTCATGGCAAGTACGCATATACGTGAAATCAGGAAACTGATGGCGGCTATAAGTACGGTGGGGTGATACCAGATGGCCCCAGCCACTATCGCAAATTGTGCTGCTGAAGCGATGGTCGCTATGCGTGTTTCTACCGCATAGCGGTTGGTGGCGCGGTAACCTACATTGAGAAAGTCAGTAGTGGAGTCTGTCAGTATTGACAGCATGAGTATGAAGAATACCCAGCGATTTTCAGCATCAATGATAGGCATTGCACAAACAGCTACTATGACTAATGCAATAGATACAAGTATCTTGGCCGACAATACTTCACTCATTACCGTGTGCGCTGAATCAGGCTTCACTCCGATTTCGCGTAACAGGTAGGGTGTGAAACCGTAGTTGGCTACCAGACCCAGTAAAGTCGCAATTGACAGCCAGAACATAAATAAACCAAAAGATGCGGGGCCAAGCAATCGTGCGAGTATGGTGAATGTCAGCAGTCCAAAAACCAATCTGATAGCTGTGCTGGAACCCATGAAAAAAATATTCTTCATGGCAGCTTACAACGCAATCTACATACTTTATGAGTCGTATTCATAGCTTCAGTTGCGACCTGTCGTGTGTCCAATGAATCTGTCGCGCTCTTTTATATCGATGGCATCTACTAAAGCATTAACGAACTGATTCTGTAGGGTGAAGGCTTGCGTCGGATTGGTGTCGATTGATGAAACTCTGAATAACATGCCGTCAGGGACTTTACCTGTCAGGCCATATTTTAATTGTGCCAATTTCCATTGCAGGCTTTCCAGTGCAACCTGGTTACCAACAGTGATCCAGTAAGTGATTGGTTCGATTCTGGCGCCATGTCTGGCTACCAGGCGTTTTACCGGTATATCTTTTTGATCCTGTGTCAGATGTAATGAGCCGATGTTGGATTGCAGTATTTCAAATCCTTGCGAGGGATAACAGACCTCGGGTTTATGAACCTGCATGCTGTCACGCTGATCGCCACCATAGGCTAGTGCCAGCATGATTTGTTCGCCTTTGGCGTTTACGTAGGTACGCGATAGTGTCTGTTGATATATCTTGTCTAATGAGGCTTGCAATTCGGGGCTGACCGATATCACATCCAGCTCTTGCTGTTGATGCCACTCGCCAAACTGCTTGGGGATCATGGTGTTTAAATCAATCTTGGGTGCTGTGGCTGCGGTAAGCTTGGTGGGAGTTAACGCCATCGCCAGTCCGGCGGCGGCAATCATGGCCAGCCCGATTAATACGGATTTGATGCGGGTCATGTTCATGCTGTTTGCTTCCCCGGCTTGAATAGTTGCTCTAGTATCCAATCCCACACCATGAAGCTGAGCAGGGCGACGATGAACAAGACGATGCCGGCAAAGCCATGAATGAAGCCTTGGCCAGCTTCGTCACCCCAATAATAGGTCACCAGTGTGATGATAATGACGCGCACCACGTTAGCGGCAAAGGCGATGGGCAGTATGCTGGCAACGATCAGGCCGTTTCTGAACCAGTTGCGGTATTGCATTACGTACAAATATAAAAAACCTAGCGCACTCAGCGAAAACATGGAGTTGAGCCCTGAGCAGGCGTCTGCTACTAGTAGCTGGTAATAGCCGATGGACAGGATGACGCCGTTACGGGCAATGGGGTAGCCCATGTAATACAGCATGTTTTCAACCACGATGGATACGTATTGCTTTAATGGGCCAGTCAGGGCATCAATTACCGAGCCGGGCAACGGAATCATGAAAACCAGAAAGACGATGGGGAACCAGAAACTGCGCAGGCCGGATAAGCCCCGCATGATGAGCAGCATGCCGGCTAGTATCGGCATCAATGAGCCAACTTCGAATATAAAGATGCTTTGGGAGCGACCCACTGCGTAGAGCAATAATCCGGTTGCTAATATCAGGCTACCCGCAATCGGAGCGGTTGATTTGGCTGGCTGGCTGAATACGTCGCGCTTCTGCCAGAAATAATAGAGTGATACGACTAAAATTAACGGGCCGTGACCTTGTTCTTCTGTATCCCATAACGTGGTGGATAGCTCATAGAAAGTCGGCAATAACAATGCGGCCAACCCGATGACAATGGGTAACCAGACCAGCCAAACAGCAGATTTGTTCAGTGCGGGTGGTGTTTGCAGGTTGGCGGCGTCTAGGTTCATGGTTTATGCCTGATTGAGCACAGTGCCCAGCAGTTGTGCGCTGGTGCCATTCAGGGTGTCGCGGATTTGTTCCAGGTCGCGGTATTTGGTTTTGTCCTGCCGTGTTACCAGTATGCCGCCCTCGCTGATCATGGCGAGGCTTGCGCTTTCGGCATGTTCGTTAAACGAAGGCGTGTCGAACAGAATGATGTCGAAATGGTGGCCGAGGTCGCTGAGCAATTTGGATTTCATGCCGCGGGCGATGATCTCGGCGGGGTTAGGCGGGATGGCTCCGCTGGGAAGGACTGACAATGACGATAAAGCCTCCAGCTTGATGATGCTGGTCATATCGGCGCGTCCGGCCAGCATGCTGGCAAATCCGGCACGGTTATCCAGGTTGAATATCTGGTGTTGCCGTGGCGCGTGCAGGTTGGCATCTATCAATAATGTGCGCTGGCCAAGCTGGGCAAAGGCAACGGCCAGATTGGCGGCGGTGTAGCTGGTGCCTACGCCATTGCCGGCGCCGAGTATGGATAAGGATTTTTTGCCATTGCTGAACCAGCGTGACAGCAGCTGGTTGCGTAGCATGCGGATTTTTTCTGCGGGCTGGGTAAATGGCCGGTAGGCGCATACCAGCTCTGGGCTGAAACCGCCTTCACCTGGTGTTAAGTAGGTGTAGTCAAACTGGTCGGCCAGTACGCGGCTGATGTCGCCCTCTGTGACCAGACCGAGCTTGACTGCGGCTTCGCCGAATCTTAGTTCTTCAGTGTTTTGCAGGCTTAATATGCTCTGCACGTCGGAGACGCGGATTTTGCCGGCCTGTAGCAGCAGATTACCTATGGAGTCGTCTGCGGAGGTGCGCGGCTGGATATTGATGATAGGTGTGCTCATGATTAATTCTCCAGACCTAGTTCAGCATTGGTTTCGGACGATTGAGTAAACCCGATAGTCCTTTGGTTTTTATGGGCTTGCTGGCATTGAGTGTGACTAGTACGGGCAGGCCGAGGATGTCAGTCAGATCAGTTTCTGTGCGTATACGTCTATCCATGATTTCGGCAACCAGAGTAAACATCAAACCGAGGAATGTACCCATAAATAAGGCAAGTATGACGACTACGGCCATGCCTTTGCTGGATTGCTGGGTGGGCATCGTTGCCGGGTTGAGCAGGGTGATGTTGGTCTGATTGGTCTGGCTGGCCATGCGGGTTTCGGTTGAGCGCTGCAAGGCCATGTCGTAGGCTTTTTGCGCGCTTTCTACGTCTTGCACCAGCACGGCACCTGCGTCACGGTTTTGCTTGAGGGCCAGCAGTTTTTCTTTTTGTGCGGCTAATGAGTTACGCAGATCTGCTTCGCGTTGTTGCGCGACACGCATGGTGGTGTTGACGCTTTGCTGGGCGCTGCGGGTTTCCTGTGCGAGCTGGCTGCGCAGGGCGTCTACCTCGGCATGGGCGCGCAGGTAATCAGGGTGGTTTTTACCAACACTGCGGGAGAGTTGATCCAGCTTGGCTTCACCTTTCGCCAGCTCGGTTTTGAGTGACTGGATGACCGGGTTATTGATCACGTCGGACAGCTGATCACCGGACCGGCTGTTGCGCGATGTGCTGTCAAAGGTCTGGCCTTGCGCCAGGCTTAGCTGGCTTGCGGTATTGGCCAGGCGGGCGCTTTCCACATCGAGCTTTTCATCGACGACAACAATGCCTTTGCTTTGCTGGTAATCGGATAATTTTTTCTGTGCGGTAATCAGGTGGGTTCTGAGTTCATTTAACTGGGACTCATACCATTTGTTAGCCTGGGTGGCCGGGCCTGTTTGCAACTCGAGATTGGTCTGGATGTAGGCTTTGACAAAGGCATTGGCAATGATCATTGCGGATTCTGCATCGGTGGATTTGTACGATACATCGATCAGGTTGCTTTCCCGGGATGGGGTGATCGTCAGGTCTTTCAGCAGTAATTCGGCTAACCAGTCGCGTATGTTGCCCTGGCCCTTGGCTTCATCAGCAAACTGTTGGCGGAGTTGCTGGTCTTGTGTCAGTTTGAGGTCATCAACTACCTTGAGTGCCACATTATGGCTGGCGAGCACATCGACCTGGGTGGCTACATAGCCCGGCATCAACTGGGGTGAGAGCATGACGCCAGTAACATTATCCGGCTGCTTGAAGTCAACAATGACGCTGGCGGTTGCCTGATACTGTGGCGGTAATATCATTTTGACGGCAATGGCTGCCAGCACGGTGAGTGCAATCGTGATTAGCAGTACGGTTTTACGTGCCCAGATTACTCTGAGAAAACTGATCATGTTCATGGCTGGCCTCTGTCTCTGTCGGGTTAGAACAGGCTTTCTTTAATGTAAATGACGTCGTCCGGGAGTATCTGCTCACCAGGGGCGGCTGAGATAGTGATGGTCTTGCCGTCTTTATCCAGGCGGCGGATTTGTGCGCCGCGCTCTGTGCCGCGCAGGGTGATGCCGCCACCTAATGAGATTGCCTGCATGACGTTCATGTTTTTCTCCAGGCGGAATGCGCCGGGATGCTGAACTTCACCGTAGATATAGAACACTTCTGCGCGCGGTACAAAAATAATGTCGCCTTCACCTATGGTGTAATCCAGATCAAGTTGACCACCCTTGAATAATGCCAGGGTGTCTATTTTGGTTTGCTTGAGCTGGTTGTCCTGTTTTTTATGGATAAGCACGATGGTGTCGGAACCCAGTGCGCCTATGCCACCGGCCATGGCGAGCAGGTCGGTGAGGGTGCTGGTGGATTCCAGAGCGTATTTGCCCGGCTTATTGACTTGTCCCAGTACCGAGATCTGCTTGCTGCGGTATTGCTGCACAATCAGGTTGACGTTGGGCTTGATGATGAATCCGCCGGACTCTAACCCTTGTGCAATGCGCTTCTGCGCTGCGCTGGCGGTGATGCCTGCGACGGGCACTGCGCCGATGAGCGGTACGGCGATTTTGCCGTCTTCATCTACCTGCACGGCATCCACTAGCAGATCGGGGTGGTCGTATACGGTGATGTGCACTACGTCACCTGTGCCCAGCAGATATTCGCGGGCATGGGCGGGGAGGGTGAATACGCTAAGCATGACCAGCAGGAGATATAGCATTTTGCGCATGATGTTATCCGTCCTTAAAAAATTTATCGTTTTAGAATGCATGATTGAGTCCTATCGTCAGGCTGTTGTAGCGATAACTGTTGCCGTCAATGTTGGAACTGCGTACGCCCCGCTCTGCCACGACATCCAGCTTGGTGTTGCGTAACAGGGTGTAAGCCACATCCAGATTTAACGTGGATAGTTCGTCCTTGCGGTGTGGTGTGTTCAGGTAATCAATGCTGTCATGCTTGGCATTCAGATTGACAGCGACGTTAGCAGTGGCTAACCAGGTTGCCTTGGCCGATATGCCTTGAGTCACATCGTAGCTGGATGTGTCGGTGATAAAACTGTTGATGTCACGGTACAGTGCAAGGTTGAGTGTGGTTTTGCCGGTGATGAACCAGTCAGCGCTAATCCGGCCTGTAATCCCCGAGTAATTAAGTTGCTGCGAGTCAGGGTAGTTACGTCGGGTGTAATTGACTTTGCCTTGCACTCTGGTTTTGCCTGTGGCGATCCAGTCGAAACCAATGCCGTTATCGTATTGGTTGTAGGCGTTGAGTGGCCGATTAGGGTAAGTACCAGTACTTACCGAGCTATTGAAGTCGATTTTGCTGCCTTTGGGGGTCAGGTAACGGAAACCAGTCTTGTAGGTGTCGATGTTAATATCATTATATTGCTGGGTGGCATCGCTATTGGTCTTCTGGGTTTTTTCCGCACCCAGCTTGAGCTGCCAGCGGTTGTTGAGCTTGATGTTGCCGTTGAAAAATGCCTTGCGTGTGTTGAGCAGGTTGGCCAGCGGTTTTTTGGTGTAGAGAAATGGGGCGAGGGTGAGGGTTTCAGATGCACCGACATCGCCGAGCAGGGTGTCGCCTATCAGCCAGTCCCATTTCAATGCCAAGTCATGGCCGGTGTAGTCCATGGTTTTGTATGTGTCGAAATTAATCTGGCTGGCCTCGGCATGACCGCTGATGACTTGGCGGCCGGTTTTCCAGTTCATACCGACACCAGCGGCGTACGCCTTGTAGGATTCGGACATGGTGGTGGTGCCTAATGTAGCCAGCGCGGCTTGCTCGTTCTGCAACAGAAACAGGTTGCTGTTGTAGTTGTAGGCTGCAGACACATAAGGGCTGAATGTGTCGCTTATATTGGCGTGTGCCAGTGAGCTGAAGCTGCTGACGCACAAGGCGAATAGTGGGGCTTTTTTCATCATCAGGCATTCCGCCGGTAGATGTCTTCATAGCGCACAATGTCGTCTTCGCCGAGATAGGTGCCGGATTGCACTTCGATCAGGTGCAGGGGCACTTTGCCCGGATTCTCCAGGCGATGTTTGCTGCCGAGCGGTATGTAGGTCGACTGGTTTTCGCACAGCATGATTTCTTCTTCACCGCGCACCACCATGGCCGTTCCTGAGACGACTACCCAGTGCTCTGCACGATGATGGTGCATCTGTAGCGACAGTTTAGCGCCGGGGTTGACCATGATGCGCTTGACCTGGAAGCGGTCGCCGCTATCAATGCCTTCATACCAGCCCCATGGGCGGTAGACGCGGTCGTGATACAAATGCTCGCTGCGTGATTGCGCTTTGAGTTTGTCGACGATGAGTTTGACGTCTTGCGCGCGGTCTTTAGGTGCGACCAGGATTGCATCGGCGGTTTCGATGATCATCAGGTTTTCTACCCCTAATGCCACTACCAGCCGGGATTCGGCGCGAATCAGGTTGTGGCTGGCATCTTCAATCATGACGTCGCCGCGGGTTACGTTGTGATGGGCATCCTTGGTGCTGACTTCCCAGATCGAATTCCATGCGCCGATATCGCTCCAGTTGATGTCTGCGGGCACGACGGCGGATTTTTGCGTGTGTTCCATGACCGCATAGTCTATGGATTCGGACGGGCAGGCGGCAAAGGCGGTGGGGTCGAGGCGGACGAAATCGAGGTCGTTTTTGGCTTGATCCAGTGCGGCTTCGCATGCGCTGAGTATGTCCGGGCGCAGGCGGCGCAGTTCATCAATGAGGTCCTGGGCCTGGAACAGGAACATGCCGCTATTCCAGTAGTATTCGCCACTGGCAACGTACTGTTCGGCGGTGGCGAGGTCCGGTTTCTCGACAAATTCACGCACCTGGAATGTATGCGGGTGGCCAGCTATGGCCGCGCCCTGGCGGATGTAGCCGAATCCGGTTTCCGGTGAGGATGCCACAATGCCGAAGGTGGCCAGATAGCCTTGCGCTGCAATCTGTGCGGCATGGGCTACGGCGATATGGAATGCCGGTTCGTCGCGTATCAGGTGATCGGCGGGCAGTACCAGCATTAAGCCATTTGGGTCCTGGCGCTGTATCGTTAAGGCGGCAATCGCGATAGCGGGTGCGGTATTGCGGCCTACCGGTTCGAGCAGGATGGCATTGGGTGTGATGTTTATCGAGCGCAATTGCTCGGCGATCATGAAGCGGTGTTCCTGATTGCACACGATCAAAGGTGCGGCGGTATTCGGTAGGTCAGCGATGCGTTTTACGGTTTCCTGAAATAGCGTCTGCTCGGATAGTAGCGGTAACAGTTGCTTGGGCAAGGCTGCGCGCGACAACGGCCACAACCGTGTGCCGGATCCGCCTGACAATATTACCGGGTAGAGCGTTTGATGCATGCTGTGCTTTCCTTCGTGCGTTTTGATTGTTATTAAGCTAATACCGTGCCAGTAACACCTGCTTGGTCATGTTTTATATGATAAGGTATGTAATAGGTATTCCGTAGTTATAATACATGTTTTATCTTACAAATTTATGGCGGGTGTTGTATATTCCGATTTTATCGGGTTATAGCCACTTTGAAAGTTCGTTTTCGGATTGAAATGTTTCGTAATATTAATATGAAGCGGTGGTTTTTTTTCTGTTTTAGTCAGATTGTCATGATTTTTGCTTAAGCTACGATTACTAGCTCATTCTAAATCAGCCAGTATTTGGTTGTCAGAACTATAACAATATTTAAGAGGATTCATTATGTTTGGTGGTTATGAGCATCCAGTCCTGAGTGTGGCAAAGCGGCTGGTTAACCCTCTGGTGATTTTTTTATCATTGATAATTTCGGTTGAATTAGCATCCCCACCCTTTAATGGGCTGTATCTGCTACTGGGTGTGCTCGCATTTTTGATCGGTTCTCAGGTATTTGATGGATTCGATTTTTTTGAAATCCGTAATCCGCAGTTGACCGGGATTAGTCGCCATGGCATTAATTTGCTGATTGCCTGGTCTATCGTGGTTGTGGTGTTGGCGTTGCTGGCGAGAGCTACGGGTTTGTATGGCGAGTTTAACCAGCAGGTGTTGGCGATCTGGGTATTGATGACGCCGGTTTTGCTGTTTATTAGTCAATCCGCCGTGCGCGCTTATCTGGAATCTTTGCGCAAAGGTGGCCAAATTCGGCGTGCCGTTATTGTCGGCGCGAATGAGCTCGGGCATAAACTGGCTGATCGTATTCATCAGCAGCGTAGTCTGATGGTGCGGGTAGATGCGTTTTTCGATGACAGGCTGGATGATCGTTGTGACGCCAAGCTGCTGTCTATCGTGGCGGGTGGGTTGGAGGATGTGGCGGATTATGTGACCAAGTTCGATATTGATCTGGTCTACATTACCCTGCCTATTCTGAATCAGCCGCGGGTGATTGATCTGGTGAATTCGTTGCGCGATACGACAGCTTCGATTTATTTTGTGCCGGATGTGTTCATCTTTGATCTGGTTCAGGCGCGGCTGGACAGTGTGAATGGCGTGCCGGTTATTTCGGTGTTCGAATCGCCACTGGTGGGTATTAATGCGGTACATAAACGTGTTTTTGATCTAGTGGTGTCCGGCCTGATTTTGTTGCTGATTGCACCTATATTGGTTGTTATTGCCGGGTTGGTGAAGTTGAGTTCAAAAGGCCCGGTTTTCTTCAAGCAACGTCGTTATGGCATGGATGGCGATGAGATCTGGGTGTATAAATTCCGTTCGATGTCGGTGTGTGAAGATGGTGACAAAGTAACCCAGGCGACCAAAAATGATGCACGCGTGACTCGACTTGGTGCAATTTTACGCAAAACATCCCTGGATGAACTGCCTCAGTTGATCAATGTGTTGCAGGGTTCGATGAGTATTGTCGGGCCACGTCCGCATGCTGTTGCGCACAATGAACATTACCGCAAATTGATACGTGGCTACATGTGGCGGCATAAGGTCAAGCCGGGTATCACCGGTTGGGCGCAAGTCAATGGCTATCGGGGGGAGACGGACACGATCGATAAAATGGAAGGCCGTGTTTTGCATGATATTACCTATCTGAAACACTGGTCAATCTGGCTGGATATCGTCATTATGCTGAAGACTATCAAGCTGGTTTTTAAGGACAGTCAGGCTTATTAATTCAGAAAAATAGCTGTTTATTGGTTCTTGGCACGCTACATGCATGGGTTTTAACAGGGGCTAATTAGTGTTTTTGTCCTGCACATTTGTGGTTCATTTTTTCCTGTGATTTTTTCAAGGAGTTACGAAATGAAAGTTATTAAATCTGTGAAGTTGCTAAGTGTGGGTGCTGTTATGGCATTCAGTATTATCGGCAATGCAAATGCAACGGAAGTTCATGGCTTACATAAGATCGAGGTGGGAGAGTCGGAATCGTGCCCTCCGGTACCAGAAGCGGATACCTGGGCAATGATGGCTGTGGGCTTGGGCCTGGTTGGGATGCGTCTGCGTCGCAAGAGCGGAAAGTCTGCAAATAAGTTAAGCGTTGATGGGTTGTGATGAGGTGTGTTCAATATATAGGGTGGTCACTTAGCGTGCCATCCTATTTTTTGTCGCGAGCAATGTGGCGGCTAACGTATTAAGCCAAAATGATGCATGCGTGGTTCATGTTGGTGCGGTTTACGCAATATATCGCTGAATGAAATGCTTTGCTGGTCAACCCATTGCGTCGCCGGGTGGGTTTTGTTGATGAGCGTATGCATGCAGTTGCGTGTAGCGGCAATTGTTCGGAATTGATGTAGGAGTGGGATGTGGCTGAGCAAGGTGAGACAGCGCACTGCCAATCGAACGCAAGCCAATGGCTATCGAGATGCGGCGGGTACTGTCGATAAGGCTGATGGCTGCGTTTCGCACGCTGTTTGCAAGTTGATGCCCTGGTTGTGTAGGTGAAAGCTAGCCATCTTAAGTGGGGTTTCAAACTGGGATTGGGAGGTGCTTGGACGCCTTGTTTTAAAATTTCATCAAACTGTTATCTGTTTGGCATATTAACTGCTTACTATTTGTCTGGGGCGGTAATGGTTTATGTCTTACGTTGCCCTGGGTTAAGTTGATTTTATGTTTAAATTTTTTAGGAGTGAAAAATGAAAGTTAGCAAATCAATCAAGTTGTTGGGTGTGGCTGCTGTTGCCGCGTTAAGTTTTGCTGGTAACGCGAGCGCGGTTACCGTAACCGGTACCGGCCCTAATGGGACAACCGTTGTCGTTACTGGTGTAGGTGACGGTTTTGGTACTTGGTCTGTGACTCCGGCTGTCCCTGAGGCTGATACCTGGGCGATGATGGCGTTGGGCCTTGGTCTGGTGGGTTTGCGTCTGCGTCGTAAAGGCGGCAAAACTTCAGTCAAATAAGTTGTAACTAAATAATTAGGTGGTTTAGTGTTTATTGAGCGGTCTAAGGATGGCGCATTTAATGCGCCATCCTTTCTTTTTGGCGGGTGCTAACTGACTGGTCATTATAGTAAAAGCATTTGTATTGTGGTGGTGTAAGAATGAATCTGTAGTTTTTGTATGATATAATATGGAACTTAGTTTGTAAGAATAAATCTATTGTAGTGTCGGTGATGAAATTGCTGGCTTCAGTTTGTTCTGCAGAAAACATTGTCATGTTGTAGTTAATACATTAATCGTTGGTTATCAGGCAAGCGGTTAATGTTGTATCGGTTTGGATTCTGTGATTTTAGAATGACAAGCGCCGCTTGTTCCGGAATTTTGATCACTTGGTTAAGTTGATGAAATTATTGTCTCGTTGTTATTCGAAAGGTTATCGATATGAATATGATTAAATCGTTGGTTGTAGCTGCTTTGGTGGTTTTTGCTGGTAATGCGGCGGCTGCCGTAACTGTGCATGGTCCGCGTGGCACTACCGTATTTTCTTCGCAGTTCCCACATGTTACTCACGTCGCTGCAGTGCCAGAAGCAGATACCTGGGCAATGATGGCAGTTGGCTTGGGTCTGGTTGGTCTGCGTTTGCGTCGTAAGAGTGGTAAAGCTTCAGTTGCTTAATGCGGTGTATAGTTTCAGGGTTTGATTGACCCAGGGGTGGCGTGAAATTTTCGCCACCTTTTTTTATTTAGCGTTTGTGTGCCCGATTGGTTGATTGAATTTCACTTGTGGCATATTTAGTGCTTTGATAAGTTCAGTAGTCGGCTTGTGAATTACTGGTTTGTGTTTTACCGATGGTTATTTAAGATTTTTGTATTATAAAATAGGAGTGTTCATAATGAATGCACGTAAAGTATTAAATGTATTGGCCCTGGCAGCTGTTGTGTCATTGGGTTTTGCTGCAGATGCAAATGCAGTATCGGTAAATGGCAATAACGGTCACCACGCAGGTGGTGGTAATAGCGGTAACGGCGGCGGCAATGGCGGTGGCGTTCCTGCTGTGCCAGAAGCTGAAACCTGGGCAATGATGGCAGTTGGTCTGGGTCTGGTTGGTCTGCGTTTACGTCGTAAGAGCAAGCAGTCACAAGATGCTATCAAGTAATTGATTGCGTAGTTTATAAAAAATGGCAGGATTTTATCCTGCCATTTTTTTGTCTTGTTTTCGTCAAAGCTGTTGATAATTAGACATTTTTCATGAGTGGGCGCATCGCTGTCAGCAGGCTGGCAAAGAGTTTCGGGTGTGATTTTTCCTGTTCGGCGAGCATCACTTTCATGCTCTGGCGTTGCATGGGCATGCTGAAACAGGCCGGGCAGTTTTCCTGCACGACGGGCAGGTTGGCGCTCTTGGCAAAGTCGCTGGTCTGGCGTTCGCGTGCATATACCAGCGGGCGGATCACCCGTACATCGCCGGCATCGTTGGTGTAATGCGCCTGCATGGTGCGTAGTTTGCCGCCGAAAAATGCAGACATCATGAATGTTTCAGCCAGGTCGTCCAGATGCTGGGCCAGCGCAAGCACGTTGTAATGGTGCTCACGGGCAATGCGGTAGAGGATGCCACGGCGCATTCTGGAACAATAAGCGCAAAATGAATCACCAGTCATGTTCTGTTTGGCCGATTCCAGCACCGGCTGGCTTTCGTAAAAATACGGCACACCTAACGCTGCCAGATAAGGCTTCAATACGCTGGGATCATAATCCGGTGATTGCGGATCGACGGTGCAGGCAGCCAGTTCAAACTTGACCGGGGCACGCTTCTGCAAGTCGAGCAGGATGTGCAATAGCGACAGGGAATCCTTACCACCGGAGATACCCAGCAGGATGCGGTCGCCGTTGCGGATCATGTCAAAATCGCCGATGGCGCGGCCGGCAGCAGACAGCAAGGAGCGCGGTGGTTTGACGGCGGCGTATTCAGTCTCGTTATTCATGGAATTGCAAACGGTGAAGGTGGGCGTAAATGCCCTTGCGCGTGATGAGCTCGGCGTGCTTGCCAATCTCGACGATGCGACCCTGCTGCATCACGGCAATGCGGTCGGCATTTTCGATGGTGGACAGGCGATGGGCGATGACCAGCGTGGTGCGGCCTTGCATCAGGGTTTCCAGTGCGGCCTGGACGTGGCGTTCGGATTCGGTATCCAGTGCCGAGGTAGCCTCGTCCAAAATCAGTACGGGCGCATTTTTCAGTAGTGCGCGGGCGATGGCAATACGCTGGCGTTGCCCGCCGGAAAGTTTGACGCCGTTCTCGCCCACCATGGTTTTCAGGCCCTGTGGTTGTTCGCGGATAAACTCCATGGCATGTGCGGCTTCGGCTGCCCGAATGATGTCGGCTTCGCTGGCATTGGCTTGTGCGCCGTAGGCAATGTTGGCGGCGATGGTGTCGTTAAACAGCACTACGTCCTGTGATACCAGTGCGATATTGGCGCGCAGCGAGTCCAGTGTGATGGCAGTAATGTCATGGCCATCGAGCAGGATCTGCCCGGAGGTCGGTGTATAGAAACGCGGGATCAGATTGACCAGGCTGGTTTTGCCGCTGCCGGATGCGCCTACCAGCGCGACTGTTTCACCGGGCTGTATGCTCAGGTTGATATCATCCAGCGCCGGGATGGATTTGTCCGGGTAATGCAGGGTGAGCTTGCTGAACTCCAAAGCACCTTTTGCGCGCGGCAGGGTCAGGGTGCCATGGTCGATTTCAGTCTCGCTATCAATCAGGTCGAACACGACTTCGGCTGCGGCCAGACCGCGTTGCAGTTGCTCGTTGACGCCGGTCAGGCGTTTCACCGGGCCGAAGATCATCAGCATGGCGATCATGTAGGAGACAAACCCGCCGACTGAGAGCTCGCCGCGCAGTGCTTCCTGTGTGGCGATATACACGATCAGTGCGACGCCAAATGCGGCGACCAGTTGCACCACCGGACCATTGGCGGCAGCAGCGGTCACGCCTTTCATGTAAAACCGGCGTGCATCGTTGACGGCTTTGCCGAAGCGGCGTAATTCATATTCTTGGCCGCCGAATATCTTCACCACCTTGTGTGCGCCGACCGACTCCTCTACCACATGGGTGATCTCGCCCAGATTCTGTTGCGCCTGGCGATTGATGTTGCGTAAGCGTTTGCTGACACCGCGGATAATGAATACCGCGACTGGTGCGATAGCCACGATGATCAGCGTCAGCTTCCAGTTCAGCCATAGCAGCCAGCCCAGCAAGCCGGCGATGGTCAGCGTGTCACGTACCAGCAGCGTGACCGCACTGGTGGCGGACTGGGTAACCTGAGTGACGTTGAACACAACGTGGGCGATCAGCGTGCCGGTGGAACTGTTGTCGTAAAAGCGGGTAGGCATGGCTATCAGCTTGTTGAACATCGCCGCGCGCAAATCCATCACCAGCCGACTGCCGACCCAGTTCATACCATAGGTGCTGGCAAAGTCAGCCAGGCCGCGAATGAAAAACAGCGCAATCATCAGTAACGGGATAATGCGGATGAAATCCGGGTCTTTCTGCACGAAGCTGCCATCCAGCAAAGGTTTGAACAGCGCAGGCACGGCAGGCTCTGCCGCCGCCATTACCGCCATTGCCAGCAGTGCGCCGGCAAACATGCGCCAGTACGGGCGTACATGGCGCAGCAGGCGGAAATACAGTGCCAGACCTTCGTGCTTCGGATTGCTCACGCGCCGAATACCTGTTCCGACAGGCCCCATTTATTGGCCAGCGTTTCGGTGGCGTTCTGGATTTCCTCAGTACGGGCAGGGTGGTTGTAGAACATGCCGGCAAAGCGCGCCAGTGCATCTTCGTGGCCGAACTGCTGGGCGATGCTGTGAATGATTTCACCGGCTTCGCTGCCGACGACTTCAGCACCCAGCAGGGCACCGCTGTCCATGTCGGCAATCAGGCGCACAAAGCCGTTAATGTCGTCCTGACCCAGTGCGCGCGGATTGCTTTCGAATGCAGCAAAACCGACGGCTGGTTCGAGTTCGGCATCTTCGGCTTCATCTTCGTTCATGCCGATGCGGCCTAATTCCACTGCCGAGTAGACCAGCTCCGGTACGGCGGCGACATTCTGTTTGCGCGACTTCGGCGCGAGGATGTTGGCGATGGCGACGGAGGCATCTGCCAGCGCCTGGTTGGCTGTCATGCGGGTGTTGGCGACGTCACCGATGGCATAAATGTGCGGGATATTGGTTTGCAGGTAAGCGTTCACTTTGACGAAACCCTTGCTGTCCATCGCTACACCGGCAGCTTCGATATTGAGCGCATCAGTGTGCGGACGGCGACCGGAACCCAGCAAGACCCAGTCTACGGTTTCGCTTTGACCATCGGCAAAGGTCAGCTTGACGCCGTCGGCCAGCACTTCGACTTGTTGCGCGCGGCTGCGGGTGCGTGCCTGGATATCGAGCTGCTTGAGGGTGTCATGCAGGATCTTCAGTGCCGGCTGGGAGAACTGGCTGTTGGCCAATGGCTTGCTGTTGGCGATCCACACCACTTCGCAACCAAGTTGGCTGAGGATGTAGGCGAATTCGGTACCGATCACACCACTGCCCACCACGGCCACGCGCTTGCCAGCAGGTGGCGGGTTGTCGAACAGATCGTCGGTAGTGAGTACGCGCCCGGCGGTGAGCGGGTAATTTTCCGGGACAAACGGGCTGGAGCCGGTGGCGATGATGATGTGCTTGCCGCTGATCTGCGCGTCAGCAATGGCAACGGTATGTGCATCGACAAATTGGCCTGCGCCGGTGAATGCGGCAATGCCCAGGCGTTTCATGTAGTCGGTGTAGCTGTCGCGTACGTTTTCCACGACTTTGTGCTGGTGATCCCATGCACCCTGAATATCGGCAGTCAATGAGCCGGTGATGCCGCGTTTGGCAAATTCCTTGCTGCTGGCAACCAGGTGGGCAGTGTGATGCCAGTCTTTTTTGGGTACGCAACCGCGGTTCAGGCAGCAGCCGCCCCAGGTGGCTTTTTCGATAATGGCCACGGTCAGGCCGCGCAGTGTCGCTAATACGGCGGCGCGATAGCCGCCAGGTCCTGAACCGATAACGATTAAATCAAATTCTTGCATTTCGTTTCCCTGTTACTAGATAGATATGAAATTAGCATGTCTGCGCTAGGTTAAGTAGCGCATGAACAGTGATGCCAGTCCGAGAAAAATAAAGAATCCGCCGCTGTCCGTCACGGCTGTGATCAGTACGCTGGAACCGACGGCGGGGTCGCGGCCGAATTTGTGCATGAAGGTGGGGATCGCGACGCCCATGACTGCGGCCAGCAGCAGGTTGAGCGTCATCGCCCCCATCATGACCAAGCCGAGTGCAGGCTTGCCGTATAGCATATAGGCAAACACGCCGACCACGCTGCCCCAGATCAGGCCATTGATCGCGGCCACGCCGATCTCTTTGCTGAACAGTTTTCGCGCGTTATCAGGGTGGATTTGACCCAGTGCCAGTGCGCGTACGATCATGGTCAGCGTCTGATTGCCGGAATTGCCGCCGATACCGGCAATGATGGGCATGAGTGCTGCCAGCGCCACCAGTTTTTCAATGGTGCCTTCAAATTCGCCGATGACGCGCGAGGCAATGAATGCAGTTACCAGATTGATCGCCAGCCATGCCCAGCGGTTTTGCACGGATTTCCATACGCTGGCGAAAATATCTTCCTCTTCGCGCAAACCGGCGATAGAGAGCAGGTCGCTATCGGATTCCTGACGGATGTGATCGACCACGGCATTCACCGTGAGGCGACCCATCAGCCGGTTTCTGGCATCAATGACTGGTGCAGACACCAGATCGTAGCGTTCAAACGCGTTGGCTGCATCGGTCGCATCGTCTTCGGCGTGAAACGTCACCACTTCTTCGGCCATGACGTCAGCGACTTTGGCATCCGGGTCTTTGAGCAGCAGGCGCTGCAGTGGCATCACGCCGCGTAATGCACCATCGCGGTCAACCACAAACAGTTTGTCAGTCTGGTCGGGCAATTCACCCAGGCGGCGCAAGTAACGCAGCGCCACTTCCAGTGTGACATCGGCGCGGATGGTGACCATGTCGTAGTCCATCAGCGCACCAACGGTGTCTTCGGCATAGGACAATGCGGATTGCAGGCGTGAACGCTTTTGTGCATCCAGCGACTGCAGTAAATCCTGAATAACGTCCTGCGGTAAGTCAGGCGCCAGGTCGGCAATTTCGTCGGTATCCAGCGTCTCGGCAGCGGCCAGCAGTTCCTCGCTGTCCATTGTCTTGATCAGCGATTCGCGGACTGCGTCGGAGACTTCCAGCAGGATTTCGCCGTCGCGCTCAGCCTTGACCAGATCCCAGACTAATAGCCGGTCATCCAGCGGCAGGGCTTCCAGTACCAGCGCCACGTCGGCGGAGTGCATGTCGTCCAGCAGCGCGTGCAATTCGGTCAGGTGCTGCTTGTGCACCAGACCTTCAACCAGATCGCGGCGCGGCATATCCTGCTTGTGCACCAGGCTGGTGACCAGATCATGCTTGCGTAACAGTGCCACCACCCGATTCAGGTTGTCTTCAGTGCTGTCGTGGGCCTTGCCCGTGTCGAAGTTGTCAGCCATGATCAGAGGGTGGGAGGAATACGCGAAAACGTAATTGTACGGGATTTAATCTGGAAACGGCAGTGCCGCTTTCCAGGATTATAAGCGTGAGAGAAGATTCGCCAGAATCCGGCTGTTATTTATGCAAATCTGCCGGAAATCCGTACTGATGCGCTCATCGTCGGAACAGATTTCCCAGAGCTGAATGGCGGCTTTGGCAGACTGTTTCCATAAATCAACTTCGGCTGGTAATGGCAATGCCGGGGCATACGTTTTGACTGGTACTTCGCCACCCCTGACCGGGGCATACATCATGGGTAGCATGTCATAGACCGGTGCAAGCGTTAAACCCGGCCGAAAAGCGAGGTTGCCTTCGTGCATATCCGTGTTGGCGATGAGTCTGCCGAACCACCAGATAAGCGTAATGCGTGTGACGTCTTCAGCGGACAGCCAGCCATGGTTGTGAAACGCCTGCGCGGTTTTTGGCCAGTCTGCATTTTCGCCTACCAAAGCTGCGTTGAGGCTGCCAATAGTGCAGACCGGGGAGCGGCCGAAATCACCGTGGCGGTCAAAACGCGCCACTTCCAGGAATGTTCTGTCGGCGTACTGGTAAATGGCAGATTCAGCAACGGCTATCTGGAGTGTATTGGCCATGACAGATGACGCCAGATGTTCGCAAATCAGCAGGTCTGCCCAGCGCCGCACCGCAGGGGAGTTATCCGCTCCGGAAAATTTCACGATAACATCAACTTTGCGGTTGTTTATGAAGCGGCTGGCGGTGAATTTTGGAAATTCGCCACCGGCGGATGAACCGGGTTCGCCCTGCAGCAGAGCCATGTCTGCTAATCGGGGATAGCTTTCTTCTATCTGGTCGTCGGAAAGAAAGCGTGTGTCGCTTTGACGGATACGCTCAAGAAAACGGTGATAGGCAACTTCTCCGAGTATAAGGTCACCAGGTTGGTCATGGCCCAACAGCGATAGCATGAAAATAATGTCATCATCTGACCAGGCGTCCGGATTGTTGGGAAGGTTCAGGTCGAGGGCGTGGATTCGGGCAAAATTTCTACCGAGAAAACCCTGTGGGCGCATGTCGATGATAGGGTACGGCAAACCTTCGAACCAGCCGTCCGCCATATCTTTATCCAGCGGCCAGGGGAATCCTGCCTGATTGGCCAGGCAGGTGCCTTGCGGATAGATGAGGGACAGCAGGCCAATCTCATGCCCTTGTCCGTGTTCATCTATGCGATAAAGTGGAATGGGGTTGGCGTTGCCGCGTAGCGTGCGACGCAGGGCATAACGCGTGCGGCGAGACCCTCCGCTGCTAATGACCGAAGCGCCGAGCCCTTTTAATGCACGGCTCAAGGTAGCACGGCTAATGCCACCAAGTCTCGCGCATAATTCAGCGCCTCCAATGTGGTGGTTTGTGCGCAGGAGTTTGATTAGGGCATCCGTATTGATTTTTGTCATGTCGGCCAATTATGAAACGAAATATGAAACAAGTTATATTAATAATAATATATTAAATCAGGTAATTATGGTTTATATTGTTTTGTATATAGCAACGAGTTATCGTTTGTAATCACAGACACAAAGAAAGGCAGAAACTTGCGTTCTGCCTTTCTTTGTTAGCCATATAAAAAAACCCCGCCACAAGGACGGGGTTTTCTTTTGCAGATGTCGCAAGTTACATCGTGCGGAATTACATCATTCCGCCCATGCCGCCCATACCACCCATGTCGCCCATGCCTGCGCCACCACCCGATTTATCATCCGGCAGTTCAGCAACCATTGCATCCGTGGTCAGCATCAGGCTGGCTACAGAAGCCGCATTTTGCAATGCGGTGCGGGTTACTTTGGTTGGATCCAGCACGCCCATTTCGACCATGTCGCCGTAGACGCTGGTAGCTGCGTTGTAACCATAGTTACCTTTGCCTTCCAGCACTTTATTAACCACGACAGATGCTTCATCGCCGCAGTTGATAACGATCTGGCGCAATGGCTCTTCGATAGCGCGCAAGATGATTTTGATACCAGCATCTTGATCAGCGTTGTCGCCTACCAATGAACCAATACCTGCTTTAGCGCGTAACAGTGCTACGCCACCGCCAGGTACGATACCTTCTTCAACCGCTGCGCGAGTAGCGTGCAATGCATCTTCTACGCGTGCTTTTTTCTCTTTCATTTCAACTTCGGTAGCAGCGCCGACTTTGATCACTGCAACGCCGCCAGCCAGTTTGGCTTTACGTTCTTGCAGTTTTTCCTTGTCGTAGTCGCTGGTTGCTTCATCCATTTGACGGTTGATTTGTGCAACACGACCTGTGATGTTTTCAGCTTTACCAGCGCCATCGATGATGATGGTGTTGTCTTTGCTGACGTCGATGCGTTTAGCCTGACCTAATTCAGCCAGGGTAACTTTATCCAAAGTCAAACCAACTTCTTCAGCAATCACAGTACCACCGGTCAAGATAGCGATATCTTCCAGCATGGCTTTACGACGATCACCGAAACCAGGTGCTTTAACAGCACAAGTTTTCAGGATGCCACGGATGTTGTTTACAACCAGAGTTGCCAGTGCTTCGCCGTCGATGTCTTCAGCGATGATCAGCAATGGACGACCCGCTTTAGCAACTTGTTCCAGTGCTGGCAGCAAGTCACGGATGTTGGAGATTTTCTTGTCGTGCAATAACACGAAAGGATTGTCCAGGCCGGCGATTTGCTTGTCGTTGTTGTTGATGAAGTAAGGTGACAGGTAGCCACGGTCAAACTGCATACCTTCAACTACGTCCAGTTCGCTTTCCAGGCTGGTACCATCTTCAACAGTGATAACGCCTTCTTTACCCACTTTGCTCATTGCGTTAGCAATGATGTCGCCGATGGTGCTTTCTGAGTTAGCGGAAATAGAACCAACTTGTGCGATTTCCTTGGAAGTTGCGCAAGGCTTGGAGATATTTTTCAGTTCTTCAACGATAGCGGTTACTGCTTTGTCCATGCCGCGTTTCAAATCCATAGGATTCATGCCGGCAGCAACAAACTTCATGCCTTCTTTCAACATGGCTTGGGCCAATACAGTAGCGGTAGTGGTACCGTCACCGGCTACGTCAGCAGTCTTGGAAGAAACTTCCTTAACCATTTGCGCGCCCATGTTTTCGAATTTGTCTTTCAGTTCGATTTCTTTAGCAACAGAAACACCGTCCTTGGTGATGATAGGCGCGCCGAAAGCACGATCCAACACCACGTTACGGCCTTTAGGGCCCAAGGTTACTTTAACTGCATCGGCCAGAATGTTGACACCGATCATCATTTTTTGACGGGCTACATCACCGAATTTTACGTCTTTTGCTGGCATAACTTACTCCTGGAAATAGATGATTTATTAGGGGGTGGGGCTGGATTATTCCAGAACGCCCATGATGTCTTCTTCGCGCATGACTAATAGGTCTTCGCCATCGACTTTAACGGTTTGGCCAGCATATTTGCCGAACAACACGCGGTCACCGACCTTCACATCCAGTGGACGGGCTTTACCATCATCACCAACTTTGCCATTGCCCACGGCGATAACTTCACCCTGGTCTGGTTTTTCAGTAGCGCTGTCAGGAATCACAATACCGGAAGCGGTCTTGCGCTCTTCTTCCATACGTTTAACGATGATACGGTCGTGCAGAGGACGAATTTTCATTACTGTTTCTCCTGGAAATTAAACAATTAAAGCGCAATGCTGTGTATACATTGCAAGAAAAAAGGCTCGGGCGGCAATTTTAGCACTCTCACCCGAGGAGTGCTAATAATAGGGGCGGTAGTGCTGATTTTCAAGGGGGAAATGTGTTTTTACAGAAAATAAAGCTCGGAGAGGTGATGGAAATCAGGTATTATTTTTTGTAATGCATTGATTAAAATGTAATATTTTTTAACTTAATGATCGTGTGAATTTTTTAAGATGCTCAATCAGGGTGTGGCCACTGTGTCCCCTCAGCTCGCAATCATCGAATCAGGTTTTGTGCTTCAGGCTTAAATTAAGGTACAAAATGGATTGTAATGTACATAATAACGGACTAAGCTAGACTAAGTTTAATTAACTATCGAGGTTTTTATGCAAACAATTAATATTCACGATGCCAAAACGCAGTTTTCAAAATTGATTGAATCCGTTTTGCAAGGCGAAGAAATCGTAATCGCAAAAGCAGGAAAACCTGCTGCAAGACTTGTTCCATTATCAAAAAAAAGTAGTTTTGTGCGTCGTCCAGGTTCTATGAAGGGGAGCATTACAATTGCTGATGATTTTGATGCGCCATTGCCTGATGAGATTCAGGCGGATTTTGAAGGGCGATAATGAGAATTTTACTGGATACCCACGTCTACTTATGGTGGTTGCAAGATAGTCCAAAGCTGTCTTTACAAGCCAGGGAAATCATTATTTCTGCGACTGAAGTTTATGTGAGTAGCGCATCAATATGGGAAGCCGCAATCAAGTCCGGGATAGGAAAGCTTGATGTAAATGTAGATACGTTGGTTGAAGAAATAGAAAAAAACGGCTTCCAGGTGTTAGACATAACGCCAAAGCACGCTGCCAGAATTATGCGACTCCCTGACATTCATCGTGACCCGTTTGATCGGATGTTGCTTGCGCAGGCATTGAGTGAACCGCTTAAGTTTTTAACGGCAGATAGCTTATTAGCAGGATATTCTGATTTGGTTGACGTTATTTAATCAAACGAGAAGGTATAAAACAAATCCAGCGCGGATTCGTTGCCACCCTGGGCGCGGATGGAAAGACGGCGCGACAGTGTGTAGGTGATTTTGACCAGTTGTTTCGTGCCGGTCAGCCCTTGTTCGTAATTGACATACACCTTATCAGACAGGCGTTTGCCCAGGCTGAGGACGCTGCTGTCGAGCGTGCCTGCGCCATTGATGCCGATTTCGTTAAGTCCGGTCAGTTCGGTGAGTTTGGATTGCAGGGAAACAGACCCGCTTCTGCCCAGTAAATAAGCGGCGGCTGCCTGCAGTGCTTTGGTGTCAGCATCATTGGTCACCGTGGTGGTGCCGTGACCCAATACCAGCCAGGAGAGTTTTTCGCTGTCATTGAGTTCCGGGGTGGATACCAGTTTGACAACCGGGGCGAGCGCGGTGCCGCTAACCTGTACACCGACGGTGACAGTCGGGTATGTGCGGGTGGCGAGCAAGTCCAGACCGGGGTTGCTAACGATGCCCGCAAAATTGAGTACGCCGCGAGTGATGGCGAGGCGTTGTCCGAATGCGCTGTAATTGCCTTCGGCAACATTAAGCGTTCCGATTGCGGTGGGTAGATTGGATCCGCGCTGGCTGAAATCGAGCGTGCCTTCCAGCCGGGCATCCAGTCCCTGCCCCGTGATCTGGGTATGCTTGCCGAGGTCGATCATGACATGCGATTCGATTTGCCATGCTGGCGGTGAGCTGGCGTTGTTGCGAGCCCTGGCATTAGCCGGTATGTGGCCGATGATAATGATGTCATTGCTTAACTGCGGCTTGCCGTCATTGTTGAGACTGATGGTGGCGCGGTCAATTGTGACGTCGGCCTGGGTAGTAATGTGTTTGTCTTTGGCGATGACTTCGGCTTTGCCAGTTAGCGTAACTTGTCGGTCAGGCCGATTGATCAGTTTCAATTGTCGGGCGGTTGCGCTCAGCTGCATATCCAGCTGGCCATTGTTGAGTTTGATGGTGCCGTGCGCAGTGAGATCACCTCCATTGTGGAAATCGAGCTGAGTGATATTCAGGCTGTCCTGATCGAATTTGGCATTCAGGGTGCCATTCTTTAAAAATATCCCTTGTTCAGGGTAGCCCAGCGTAAGCCCGGATCCGCTTATCGTGCCGGTGAAAACGGGTGTGTGGAGGCTGCCCTGCAGGTCCATCTGTCCATGCACTGCGCCATCCAGATTAAATGTGTCGTCGAGTATGGCCGTGAGCCAGGCCATTGACGGGATTTGCAACTGCGCGTGAGCCTGTAGTGGCGCCAGTGTGGATAATCCCAGGCGGTTGCCCTGATGTGTCAGGATGGTGCTGGCTTGCGCGTTTATGCTGCCCATGGTGGTGCCATTGGCATCCAGTTTTGCGGTGAGCTGGTTATTCTGTGCCTGCACAGTGAGTAAGGCACGGTTAATGCCGAGACGGGTGGTCTGGTCGCTGATAATGCTGATATCGCCGCCTTCGCGCCACACCATGATCTCGCCATCGGCACGCTTGCCCAGCGTGAATTGCCACTTGCTGCCTGCGGTCAGGGAGTTGCTGATCTGGTTGTTAGGGTGCAGGCGTTGCTGGAGATAGCCCAGATTAATGCCGCTGGCACTGCCATGGCTGGTGATGCCGGCTGTGCTGTAGTCAAACTGATCAAGCCTGAATACGCCATTGGCGATGCTGAATTCGGCATGATCAAGTTGCGCGTGATTGCTGCTCATTACCAGCGGTGCCGGTGCGCGCAGGTTAAATGGGTATAGCCCGCGATTGGTGAGCTGGCTGATCTGGCCGTTCCAGCTCTGGTTGCGCCAGTTGCCGGTCAGGACGGCATTCAGGTCGAGTGTGCGATTATTCGCGACCAGCGTCAGGGTGTGGTTATGGCGAGTGCCGTTGGCGTAGAGATACGCGCTATCCAGTTGCAGGCTGCCTGATTGAAAATTACGCAGATTGCCGCTAGCACTGATGGTGCCGTTGTCACCTGGCCCGATTTTAATCTGGGTGTCGACCTGTGCAATGCGCAAACCCGACTGCCAGACCAGTTGCTCGCCTTGCGCTTTCAGTTCACCCGCAGGCTGGGCGAAGCTGCCGTGTAATACGCCATTGGCGATGAGCTTGCCGTTAAATCCGGCGCCCAGCACCGCGATATTCGGGGCATTAAGCTGCCAGATCATGCGGTCGCGCGGTGCGCCGAAACTGCCTTGCAGGTTGAGCTTGTTGTTGCCGAGCTGAAATTGCGCGGTGCTGTTCCACAGCCGCTGCTTGGCAATCTGCAGTGTGGCGTGGCCGCTGAGTGGGGCATTGTTGTAGAGGCTGTTGCTGATGGCAAGTTGCAGTCGGGTTTGCAGTTGCGGCTGAATCTGTCCCTGCGTTGTAAATTCGGCGTTAATGCTGGCAACCGGGTAGCGGCCAAACTGGGCGGGGTTGAAGCGGCTCAGTTTGCCCTGGGCACTGAATTTGCGCGAGCCGGCCAGCGCCAGTTCACCCGTGAAGGTCAGGGCGCTGGTGTCCTTGCGTAATTTTGCGGAAGTGATGGTCAGACGCTGCTGCTGGTAAGTGGCGGCGACATCCATGTTGTAGTTGGCTTGATTGAGTGTGGCGTTAAGTGTTTGCTGTTGCGCGTTCATGCGCATATCCAGCTTGCCGTTGAGGTGAGTCGCATGCAGGGGCCGGTAGAGGGCATTTAAATCGATTTGTTGCGCACTCAGATGCAAGTCCAGGCCCTGGTCATGCCATTTTCCAGCCCCGAGGATGCGACCGTTGTGGCTGAGCAACAGCGCCAGATTGGTTAGCGTCATGTCCGCGGACGTGCCGTTAATATCGGCGTCCAGTCGGGTAACCGGGAGCTTTTGCAGATCGAGGCTGCCGGGTGCGCTATTGCTGAGGTGTATCGCACCGCTGTAGGTGTCGGTGCCGGTCGGGGTGATGTTCGCCTGGCCATCGATGCGCGCATGCGGTAATGCGTAGCCTATGTCGGCCGGGTTGAAATTGCTGAGGCTGAGCTTCGCTTGTGCAAATGGTCGGGTGAGAAACGGGGTTATTTGCGCCTGTGTCGTGGCGCTGGCTGGGCCCGATTTAGCCGTGCCGTTTAACGCTATGCGGGCAAGCGTGCCGCCAAGCTGGATAGCGGCGTCGTAGTTATGGAGGCCGTCATGCAGGCTCAGCCCGATCTGGCTGCTGAGTTTAAATGGGGTCTGGTCAGCTAATTGCACTTGCAGTTGTGCATTGCCCCATTCGGAGAGTGCGGTGCCGTGCAATTGATAGCGATGACTGGCGTAATTGAGACTGAAGCTGACTGGCTGGATAAGGATATGCTGGTCGCCGCGGTGGATGCGCACGGCATTGATACGGCCATTCGGCACCGCCAGCTCGAATGGCAAGGCCAGGCTGGACGGCATCTGTAGAGGTTTGTTATCCGGCTTTGTGAGTGTGATATCCAGTGTGGCTATATTCAGTTGCGTGAATTTCAGGCGGCTGCCCTGCCATAGTTGACTGGGCGACCAGGCCAGCTTGAGTTGCTGCAGCGTGACGGTTTTTTCAGGTGTGATCCAGTCTATGCGTTTAATGCTGAGCGTATCAAAAATGGAGCCGGTTACGCCGCTGATGATGATCTGGTCATTGCTGACGCGGGTAACGATTTGCGCCAGTGCGCGCGCGGCCGGTTCGCTGCCTAATAACCAGATTAAGCTGCCAAGTAATAAAACGGCACTCAAGCCTCGTAACATGGAAGTGCTGTAGGTGCGCCAGTTCAGAAGGTTGCGTAGTTTCAAAATGCACTGCCCAGACTGAAGTGGATGCGGTAAGCGGAAATGGCTTCGCCATAGGCAACATCAAGACTCAATGGCCCAAGCGGGCTGCGCCAGCGTGCACCCACACCGTAACCGGCTACAGTGTGGAAATTTTGCAGGGTGTCAGTGGCATTGCCGCGATCATAAAACAGGGCAGCTCCCCATTTGGGGGCCAGCCAGTGCGTATATTCCACGCTGCCGGTGGCTAGGTAACGGCCGCCCACGATGGCGTCGCCCTGCGCTACGCCCAGGCTCTGATAGGCATAGCCACGCACGGTGGTGTCGCCGCCGGTACGGAACAGCATGTCGCTGGGAATGCCGTGCGTGTCGGATGCGAATACGATGCCCAGCTCGCCCCGCAACGTCAGGCTGTCATGTTGGGTGATCGGATAGAAATAAATGGCCTGGCTACGGCTGCGAATAAAATCCTGATCGGACAATAGCGCCTGGGATGCGCCTCCGATTTCGGTGCGGAATAAATAACCGCGGCTGGGCGATAGCAGATTGTCTACATTACGGTATGTCCAGATGTAATTGAGCGTGAGTGCTTGCAGGTTGTCGCCTACCGCACCAGATATGCTCTGGTGCTCGACAAGATATTGGGCAATCAGGCTGGTTTCAATACGGTCTTTAGTGCGTGTGCGCTTGATCGCGGTAGCGCTCTGGCTGGTAATTTCACCTTCTATATCGGTACGTTTGGTCGTTGCACTGATGCTGTCTATGTAGCCGAGTTCGTCACGTGGCCGTTCGATTTGCCCGCTCAGCGAGCGTAGATGCGTGTCGATTTTGAATGCGCCGTTAAAGCGCAAGTTGCTGTCCAGGCTGTTCAGATTCTGGTATTCCAGTTGGCCACGCGGTCCGCTGTCGGTGCTGATACCCACACCGATACCCAGTTTCTGGCGCTGCAATTCGACCACGCTCACCTTTACCGGGAGCATGGTCGGGTCGGTTGCATCAGCGACAGTCGCAATGTTGACCGATTTGAAATAGGGCCGGCTCTGCAGGCGCGACTGGAATTCCAGCAGTTTGGCCTGAGAATAGGGATCGCCGGGTGTGATGGGATTCAGGCGCTCAACGATGCTGGCGGGGTAGCGCTGCAGGCCGTTGATGGTAGTTGGGCCGAAATGGTAGGCGAGGCCGCTGTCCAGCACTACGTTGATTACCGTACTATGGGTGTCCGGGTTGATGACGGCGGCGCTGGCCAGCATGTGCGCTTGTGGATATTTGGCGATGATCAGACTGGTGAGCACATCGCGTTTTGCCATTTCCCAGGTGTCCTGCCGGAAGATGTCGCCGTTTTTGAGCGGCCATGCTGCGTACTGTGCTTTAAGCCAGGCTTGGTATTGTTGCGCATCTTCACTGATCGCACCTTGCGCACTCAGCATGGTGCGTGCGACGCGTACCGGTTCGCCTGGCTCGACCTTGAACTGCAGTTGCCAGATGCCATCCTGTTGCTGGATGTTCGGGGTGACAGTGGGGGAATAATAGCCTTCGGTGGCTAATAAGGTTTTGATGCTGTCCGGAGTGAGCCGGTAGAGTCTGCGTAATTGCGCATCATCCAGTGCCGGGTTGTCGCGCCAGCGATAGATATCCAGGTATTTGATGAGCAGCGGCTTGATGCTGTCAGGCGCATCCAGTGCGATCCGGTATTCGAGTGCGGCGGCTGGCATGGCGCCAACGCTAAGGGCCAGCCACAGGCTACCTGTCAGCGCGAGTCGTGCCATGGTCGGGTTTATCCGCATTTAGATGTCCACAGCCCAACGCAAAATCGGGGTAAAATGCCAATATATAGCTTGATAGGAAAGAAAATCCATGACTTATGTTGTAACCGAAAACTGTATCCAGTGTAAATATACTGATTGCGTTGATGTCTGTCCGGTGGACTGTTTCCGCGAAGGCGAAAACTTTCTGGTAATTGATCCGGATGAGTGTATTGATTGTACCTTGTGCGTGGCGGAATGTCCGGCGGAAGCGATTTTTGCCGAGGATGATGTGCCTGCCGATCAGCAGCATTGCACCGAGTTGAATGCCGAACTGGCCCGAGGCTGGAAGCCGATTATCGAGCGCAAGGATCCCTTGCCGGATGCGGATGACTGGAACGGTAAAACCGGCAAGCTGGCATTGTTGAAACGCTAAGCCCGTGCTTGCGGCGTTCTTTCAGCGGGCTGCGCAACAGATCCTCAGGGAATGCGCAGCCACGCAGACTGAATTAGCCGATGCTGTCATTCTGGTGCCTAACTTTCAGGCGGGCGCCGCCTTATCTCAGGCATTAGTAGCAGCCAGCGGACAAACTGTGCTGCTTGCTCCGCAGATTCTGACTTTTCCGGCCTGGGCGCAAACGGCATCGCCTGTCGCGGCGGTGCTGCCTGACAGCCGTAGAACGACCCAGCTTTATCATATTCTCAAAGCGCGTGCCTGGTTTGATCCGGTGCTGCTGTGGGCGATGTGCGATGAAATTACTCGTCTGTTTGACGAGCTGACTTACCAGGCAGTCGATCTGCCCGTGGATGTCAATGAATTCGCCACGCAGTTGCAGGCGTATTACCAGACCCGGCGCCATAGCGCGGTCGAGTTCGAGGCGCAGTTGGTGCATGAGCTGTGGTTCGCGCTGAGTCGGGATGAGCTCAGTCCTGCGGCGCTCTATGCATTGCAACTGGCGCAGTTGGCCCATGCTGCGGTTGCGCCGTTGTTTGTGGTCGGCCTGCCGACGTTGACCCGTCTGGAACAGAATTGTCTGCGGCAGTATGCATGGCAGCAGCAGGTGACCGAGATCGCCATGGAGCCGAATGATGCCGTTGCGCAGACGCTGGCCGCAGCGTGGCCGGTAAATCTGGTAACGCCGCTGATCCAGCGCGCGCAGACGTTGGCCAGTAATCTTCCCCATAGCCCGTTGCCAGGCCGGTTGCGTTATTGCGCAGCTTACAGTCTGGAAGATGAAGCCAGTGCTGCCGATACGCAGGTGCGCCTGTGGGTGCATGAGGGTAAGCAGCGTATTGCGGTGGTGGTGCAGGACAGGGTTAGCGCCCGGCGTTTGCGGGCGTTGCTGGAACGCGCGCAAATTCTGGTCAGTGACGAGACCGGCTGGACGTTGGATACCACCACTGCGAGCACGGTGGTAATGCGCTGGGTCGAGGTGCTGCTGGCTGATTTTCCATATCAGGATATGCTCGACCTGATTAAATCCCCGCATTTATTCCCGGATTGGCCGATATCCCGGCGGCAACAGGCCGCCTGGCAGATTGAGCACGCCCTGCGCAGGCATGGCCCGGTGGATGGTTGTGCCGGTGTGCTTGCTGTATTGCGTACGCAAACGGATACCGAAGATGCGCAGGCGGCGGTGTCGCGCTTGCAGACTGCGGCGCAGCACAGCGCCCGGCGCACGGCCAGTTTGCGCGACTGGCTGGATCAGCTTGAGCGCAGTATGGCCGAGCTGGGTGCAGCAGCCACATTGGCAGAGGATGCGGCGGGACGGCAGTTATTGAATTTATTGGCACGGCGCAGGCATGAGCTGGCGGAGGATGACGGCAGTTTCAGTCTGGCCGAGTTTCATCGCTGGTTAAGCCGCGAGCTGGAGAGTGGTGCTTTTGTCGACCAGCGCGTGGATAGTCCTGTTGTATTTACCCATCTGGCGGCGACGCGGTTGCGGGCATTCGATGCGGCGCTGATTTTAGGCGCTGATGCCGCACATCTGCCCTCGCTGACCAGTCATGCGGTGTTTTTTAATCAGCAAGTGCGCGCGGCACTGGGTTTGCCGACCCCTGCTGTGGAAATGGCGCAGATCCAGGCGGATCTGGTGCAGTTGCTGGTAACCACGCCTGCCGTGCTGGTGGTGTGGCAGGCGCGCAGCGAGGGCGAAATCAATGCGATCAGCCCGTGGCTGGAGCGGCTGGACAGTCTGCATCAGTTGACATGGGGTAGCAGCTTGCTTGACCACGGTTTGCGTGAAATGAGTGCGGCGGCGCAGATTGCGACACCGGATCAGCAGTCTGTGCCGGTGCCGGGTAATATGCCACAGCCGAATATTCCCTCGGCGCTGGTGCCGCATAAGATAAGTGTAAGCGCTTACAATACGTTGGTTGCCTGCCCTTATCAGTATTTCGCGCGTCATGTGCTGGGGCTGAATCAGCTGGATGAAATCAGCGCAGAGGTAGAGAAGTCGGATTACGGTCAGGCGGTGCATGCCATCCTCAAAACCTTTCATGAGCGTCACCGGGTTATCAGTGACGTGCCGCGTGAGGCGCTGATGGCAGCATTAATCGAGATCAGTCTGCAGGCTTTCGCCCCCATGCTGCGTGATGATTATTATGCGCGTGCCTGGCAGCAGCAATGGCTGGCTAAGATTCCGGCTTATCTGGACTGGCAGCTGGCGCGTGAACAGGAAGGCTGGCGCTGGCTGGAGGGTGAGGTGGCAAAGCAGCATGGTTTGCCACTGGATGACGATCAGTCGATACAGCTGTATGGCCGCCTGGATCGTATTGATCGCGTTGCAGACAGCTTTGCCGTGCTGGATTACAAAACCGGTAGCAGCAAAGGGCTGAAGGACAAGGCAAGCCGGGCTGACGAGGATGTGCAACTGGCGGCCTATGCGCTGCTGATGCAGGACGAAGTAGGCCAGGTGGCGTTTGTCAGCCTCGATGCGGAGAAAGTGACTACGATTGCGCTGGATGTTGAACCACAGGCAGCGGCTGATGAGTGCGGGGAACGGCTCGTGCTGCTGTTCAATCAGTTACATCAGCATGCGCCGTTACCGGCTAACGGTATTGATAAGGTCTGTCAGTATTGCGATATGCGCGGGCTGTGTCGACGCGATCACTGGGTCGACACGCTGCCGGTTTAACGCATCGCTTCGCGTTCGATTTCTTCTACTGTGGTGTGGCGTACGTCTTTACCCTTGACCATATACACAACGTATTCCGACATGTTTTTAGCGTGGTCGCCCATGCGTTCGATGGCCTTGGCAACGAACATGATGTCGATGAAGGTAGAGATGGTGCGCGGATCTTCCATCATGTAGGTGATAAGGTTGCGCAGTACCAGATGGTATTCTTCATCCACGTCGATGTCCTGGCGGGCAATATGGGCGGCATTGCTCACATCCAGACGGGCAAAGCCATCCAGTGCACGGTGCAGCATGTCGAGTACGATCTCGCTCATGTACTGGATCTGATTGAATTTGGGTTGCATCATGCGACCGCTATGATGAATTTCCTTGACCATACGCGCTACTTTGGCGGCTTCGTCACCGATGCGCTCCAGATCGGTAATGGTCTTGACCACGGTCATCACCATGCGCAGGTCAGATGCGGTAGGCTGGCGGCGCGCGATGATCTGTGCGCAGTCTTCGTCGATACCGACTTCCAGCGCGTTCACCTGATGATCGTTGTTGACTACTTTTTCGGCAAGGATAAAGTCAGCATTGATTAGCGCTTCTATCGCTTGAGCGATCTGTTGTTCCACCAGACCGCCCATCTGCAATACGCGAGCGCGCATGTTTTCTAAATCAGTATCGAATTGTCTGTAGGTATGTTCTTGTGGCATGTCTCTCTCCTTTTCGCATCGTTAATTATAGCGTTAGAAATAGCGATATAGGTGACAATTTGGTGACATTAGCCGGAAAACGGTATGGCGACCTTTTCACCGTCCATGTCCAGGGTCAGTAACCAGTCATGCCGGCCTGTAACGCAAACCGGCAACACCACTTTGGCTTGCCAGTGCTGCGGTGACTGTTGCGTCAATTGATAGCGGTTGTAGCCCATTTCCATATCGCGCATGGTGAAGTAGGCATAGATGACTTTGGCCTCGGCATTGCTGACGCGCACCGTGAATGGGTGCAGACCGGAAGGGGGTTCGATGAAATTAACGCTTACCTGCTGATGGTGCAACTGGAATTGGCAACCTTGGAGCGGATCGGGGCAGTTGATGGTGGTGATTTTGTCCTCAGAACGCTGCCAGGTCTGGTACACGCCACCCGCGACCAGGATGCCGATCAGCAATGTCGGCAAGGCATATTTCAACAGCCATTCCCGGTTCATTGCCAGGCTCCACGCAGTAAGGCAATGCCGTGCGCACCATGCTGCTGCGCCAATTCAAGGTCGGCTGCATTCAGCCCGCCCAAGGCATAGATGGGAATGCTGCGGTTGCTGGTCAGGCTGGCAAACTGTTCCCAGCCTAGCGTCGGTGCGCCAGGGTGACTGGCGGTGGGCAGTACCGGCGATAGCAGTGCGTAATCGCATCCCAGTTGTTCGGCCAGATCGAGTTCGGCGGCGTTGTGGCAGGAGGCGCCAACCAATGTCAGATCCGGGCGCGAGCCAATTGCGGCGAGTTGCGCGGCGGTGAGTTGCACGCCATCGGCCTGAATTTGTTGTGCCAGTGCCGCGTCGGCATTGATGATGACGCGGGCATGGGCAGCGTGGGCGCGATGGACCACAGCTTGGGCGAACTCGCTCAGGGCAGAGCCGGTGAGCTGCTTTTCGCGCACCTGGATCAATTTTAATCCCTGCGTCAGAGCATGATCGAGCTTGGGTAAGAAGCCGGCAATATCATCACCTGCCTGAGTAATGCCGAGTATGGGGGGTAAGGTCAGAGCCTGAATAATAGGTGTGTTGGCGGGTAATAGCGGTGCTACGGTGATGTCGTCAGCGCTTTGCCAGGCGAAGGTCTGCCCTTCGCGCGGATGGGGTTCGCCTTGCCAGGCAGTGACGCGGAAGAATGACAGTACTACCCGCAGTTTCGTATAGTCAAACTGGCGGGTCAGCCATGGGGTGGCGTGGGTGACATGGATGCCGAGCTCTTCGTCGAGTTCGCGAACAAGGGCTTCGTAGGCAGTTTCGCCAGCCTCGATTTTGCCACCGGGAAATTCCCAGTAACCAGGATAAGGTTTATCGGCGGGACGGCTGGCCAGCAAGAAACGGCCATCGGGGCGGATGATGACTGCCGCGGCGACGTGTATGGTGGGATTGCTCATAAGTGTTTCCTAATTTAGTGCGGATGCAGCATAATGCAGACATTAATATCTATTTATAGCAAAGGTGTCTGATGTCCATAGAACTGTATAACGACGGCGATCATGTGTGCATGATGTTCAGCGATTTAGTCGATGATAATGCCGCAGCCGTGCAAGCAAATCAATTCTTAATTGTGTCGAATGGCGAGGGTGCATTGATTGATCCTTCCGGCAATATGACTTATAACGGGCTGATCGTCGGCATGGGGCGGTATTTCCCATACAAGCGGCTCAAATACCTACTGGCTTCGCATCAGGACCCGGACATAGTGGGGTCGCTGAATAAGTGGATGATGTCCACCGATGCGGATTTGTACGTGTCCAGTTTGTGGTCTAGGTTTGTACCGCATTTTTGCACCGGCGATAAAACCGAGGGGCGTATTGTCGGCATCCCGGATCAGGGTATGCGTATTCCTTTGGGGAAAGATGAAATCGTCGCGGTGCCTGCGCATTTCCTGCATGCGGAAGGCAATTTCCAGTTTTATGATCCACGCGCACGCATATTATTCAGCGGCGATATGGGGGCGTCGCTGGTACATCATGATGCGGTAACCGAGCCCATCGTCACCCCGAGTGAATTTCGTGAACATATCCAGTATATGCAGGGTTTTCATCAACGCTATATGGTGTCGAGCAAAATTTGCCGTTATTGGGTCAACATGGTGCGGCAGATGGATGTGCATACCATCGTGCCGCAACATGGCCGCTGGTTTCAGGGCAAGCCGGCCGTTAATGCGTTTCTGGACTGGATTACTACTCTGGATTGCGGTATTGACCGTTTTAGTCAGGAAGATTATGTAATGCCACACTAAGTACGACGTCCGGCATAATCCTGCGCAAACTGCCATGCGGTGCGGCCCGAGCGGGTGCCGCGGGCCTGCGCCCATTGCAATGCCTCGCGTCTGTAGAGCTCTGGGTCGCTGATATTGATGCCAAGCGCATCCAGCCACTGCGTGACACCGGCGAGATAATTGTCCTGATCAAACGGGTAGAACGACAGCCACAGGCCGAAGCGTTCTGACAGCGAGATCTTTTCTTCTACCGCTTCGTTGGGGTGGACTTCCGCGCCACGATGCTGGGTTTTTTCGTTGTCGCTCATGTATTCGGGCATGAGATGACGGCGGTTGGAAGTGGCATATATCAGCACGTTCTCCGGCGGCGCGGCGAGCGTGCCGTCCAGCGCAGCTTTGAGCGCTTTATAGCCAGCTTCTTCGGCTTCAAATGACAAGTCGTCGCAAAATACAATAAAACGCTCAGGGCGGTCGGCGAGTTGCAGGGTGATATCGGCCAGATCAACCAGATGGGTTTTATCGACTTCAATGATGCGCAGCCCCTGGCTGGCATACAGCGGCAGCATGGCTTTGACCAGCGATGATTTGCCGGTGCCTCGGGCGCCGGTGAGCAGGACATTATTGGCCGGTTTGCCACTGACAAATTGCGCTGTGTTCTGCTGGATACGCTGCTTCTGCTGGTCTATGCCGGTGAGGCGGGTAAGGTCAACTGCCTGCGGGGAGTGGATGGCTTCTATCCAGCCTTGCTCGCCACGCCGCCGCCAGCGCAAGGCAATGGCGCTGTTCCAGTCGGGCGCGGGCGGTGCCGGTGGTAGCCACGCTTCCAGCCGCGCCAGTACTGCTTCGGCGCGGGTGAGCAGGGGGACGAGATCAGCTGCGGTATTCGGCATTGATTTTCACGTAGTCGTAGGAGAAATCGCAAGTCCACAAGGTGGCATTGGCCGTACCGCGATTGAGTACCACGCGCACGGTAATTTCGGCTTGCTTCATGATGCGCTGACCGTCTGCTTCTTGATAGCTCGCGGCACGACCTCCATTTTCCGCTACCAGCACATCGTCCAGATACAACTGCAGGGTATCGACATTGAGGTCGATTACGCCGGCATAACCGATAGCAGCGAGGATGCGCCCCAGGTTGGGGTCGGAAGCAAAAAATGCGGTTTTTACTAATGGCGAATGCGCGATGGCATAGCCGATCTTGCGGCATTCATCGCGGTCTACGCCGCCTTCTACCTGGATCTGCATGAATTTGGTGGCGCCTTCGCCGTCGCGCACGATAGCTTGCGCAAGTTCCCGCGACAGGTCGGTAATGGCGGCGGCAAGTGCGGCGTAATCCGCGCTGGCAGCGTCGGTTATCTCGGCATTGCCGGCTTGTCCGGTGGCGATGAGTATGAAGGAATCATTGGTTGAGGTGTCGCCATCCACGGTGATGCAGTTGAAACTGAGATCAGCCGCCTGGGTCACCATGTTTTGCAAGGCATCCTGGCTTACCGCCGCATCAGTGGCGACATAGCCGAGCATGGTTGCCATGTTGGGATGGATCATGCCCGAGCCTTTGGCGATACCGGTGATGGTCACTGTTTTGCCACCCACTTCGAGTTGACGCGAAGTGGCTTTGGCGACGATGTCGGTGGTCATAATGGCGTTGGCGGCGGCAAACCAGTTGTCGGCACGGCAGTCGGCAATCGCAGCCGGGATTGCGGCAATGATTTTGTCGGCTGGTAGCGGTTCCATGATGACGCCGGTGGAGAATGGCAGCACTTCGGGCTCGCGGCATGGCAGCAATGCGGCAACGGCATCACATACCTGGCGGGTGCGTGCCAGGCCATCTTCGCCGGTGCCGGCATTGGCATTGCCAGTGTTGATGATGAGCGCGCGCGGAGCGGCTTTGCTTAAATGCTTTTTGGCGACGATGACCGGCGCTGCGCAAAAGCGATTCTGGGTGAATACGCCGGCGACGCGACTGCCAGGAGCAAGCAACATGAGGGTTAGATCCTGGCGGCCGACTTTCTTGATGCCGGCCGAGGCAATACCGATGGTAACGCCGGCTATCGGCAATAGTTTTTCAGCGAGAGGGGGGGCTAAATTGACAGGCATGGTGCGCGCTCAGTGAAGTCTAAAGTTAGATTCTAACCCGAAATCCCGAATATATGCCGTGTTCTGGCCAGAGTGGGAATGGATTATTTAGTATGGAAAATGAGTAGGCATTGTCGGAAGAAAAGGTATGAGCCATTTAATATAACTGTAACCAAGTTGCAATAAACTGGCGTCTCTTATTGTTTTGGAATGTGTTACGTTATGTTGATACCCCGGGGTTTGTTGCGTGGATTAAGAATGTTGAGTGTTGTTGGTATGTCGCTGGCCTGTGTGCAGGCTGGGTGGGCAGCTGATATCAGGGTGGGTGAATCGATAGATTTGACGGGTGCCAATGGCGATACAGGTAAGGATTTTTTAGCGGGCGCACGTGTTTATTTCGATTACATCAACAGTAATGGCGGAGTGCATGGCAAAAAAATCGTACTCGACGTGCGCGATAATCAGGGTTCAGTAGCGCAATCCCGGCTGATTACCCAGGAGTTTCTGAATAAGAACCGAGTGGATGTGCTGTTTGGTTACTATGGCGAAGGCGTAGTAGAGGCGACGGCGGAAGACAAAGGATTTACCCAGTCTGATATGCCACTGGTTGCGCCATTCTCCGGAGCGACATTGGCTAATCCCGGCAATATTTTTTTCCTGCGCCCTAGTTATCTTCAGGAAACCCAGGCGGTACTCAAATATGTACAGAATCTGGGTATGAGCAAACTGGCTGTGGTTTACAGTCCGAATGCCTATGGCCGTTCTGCGTTACAAGCGGTTAAATCCGAATTGCAGGGTAAGTCGCTACAACTGGTAGCTGAACAGGCGATGCGTGAAAATAATGCAGCAGATATGTCGGCGGCAATTCAGAAGATAAAATCAGGTGGCGCACAGGCTACGTTGATGATTCTGGAAACCTTGCCTGCTGCCGAGTTTGTTAAAACCTACCATCCGCTTTCACCAGGCGCATTGTTGTTAGGCTTGTCGCAAATTAACCATCAGACCTTGATCGAAGTTGCTGGCAAAAAAGCTGCAGCCGGTGTGGTGATCACGCAAGTCGTACCGCATCCAGCCAATTTTTCGTTGGCTGCTGTGCGTGAGCTGGACAAACTGATGAAGAAATACCGCGATGAAGCGCCCTCACACTTGACCATGGAGGGTTATCTGGCCGCCAAGCTGCTGGTGAAAACGCTGGAGCGGGGCGATGCGCCGAAACAGATTAACCAGTCTCTTAGCAATTTACGTAATTTTGATATGGGCGGTTTTTACCTGAATTCGGGCGCTAATCACCGGGTTTCCAATTATGTGGATATCACGGCGATTAGTACCCGCGGGGGCTTGTTGCATTAAAGCCGTAAGTTAAATTAAGGCGATGCCCATTTTGATGCCGAGCGCATACAGCAGGATGGAAAATATGCGTTTGAGTATGGCAACCGGCAAACGGTGTGCCATGCGTGCGCCTAAGGGGGCTGTCAGAATGCTGGTGCTGGCAACGGCGGCGAGTGCGGGCAGGTAGACATACCCCGCGCTGTACGCCGGCAGTGTTGTTACGTTCCAGCCTGAGGCGATATAGCCTAGCGTTCCCGCCATGGCAATAGGTAAGCCGATGGCGGCCGAGGTGGCAATGGCCTGATGTAATTTGCTGTTGCACCATAGCATGAATGGCACAGAGAGCGTTCCCCCGCCGATACCTACCCAGCTCGATACTACGCCGATAATGCTGCCTGCCAGCGTTAATCCGGTGCTGCCCGGCAATTCGCGGTGCGGCGCAGGTTTAAAGTTGAGCAGCATTTGCGTTGCCGCATAAAATAGAAAGGCAACGAAAAAATAGTGCAGGAACTGACCGGGTAGCCGGTCTGCCAGCCATGCACCGAGTAGCGTCCCGCCGATTATGCCCGGTGTAATCCGGCGCACCATGACCCAGTTGACTGCGCCATGGGCATGATGTGCGCGCATGCTGGAGATCGCGGTGAAGCTGATCACGGCAAGCGAGGTCGCCAGTGCCAGCAGCATGGTATGTGCCGGATCAAAGCCCTGCAAGGCGAACAGCCACACCAGTATCGGTACCAGCACCAGGCCGCCCCCTACGCCGAGCAATCCCGCGACAAAGCCTGAGGCCAGTCCCAGTGCAAGGTAGTAAGGCAGATAGGTAATCATTCCTTTAAGCGCATAGCCTCATCGTTAAAAGCGCCGTCGATTTTATGGACGATGTCTTCTACCAGGCGAAAACCTTCCACCGGCGCATCATCTTTCATGTAAGTCAATCGTATCGGCCCCAGGGTCTTAATCGCCTGGGCCCGTTCAAGCGCCGCGTCAGGACTGGTGATGCCGCTGTTTTTGTACATTTGCGCAATGATATTGCCGACGATAGGGTTTTTATGGGTGCCGTCGATGGCCTTGGCCAGGGTGGTGTTGATGTCACCGTCCATGAGGTCATATTTGCAATTGGCGCCGACATAGCTGAGTAATTCGATAAATGTCATGTGGATTCCTTAAGGATTAATGTTGGGTGATGAGACCCGCACGCAAACTGGCGTTGCAGGCTGATTCGACACGCTGGATGTAGTACATCAAGTCGAGGGGCATGGTTACGCCATCCAGTAATTGTAACGGAAATAGATCGCAGGCGATGACGATATCGCAGGCGCTGAGTGTGTTATTCAGGTAAAAACGCTGCTTGGCGAGATGCTGCCCGAGCTGGCTCAGATGTGCTTGCGCCGCGAGCTGCAAAAACCCATCGTACCGGTCATTGGAAAGCGCTTCTACGCTCATGCCATAGCGATGCAATACAGCAGCCTTGTATGCGGCCATGTCGTGTTCGTTGCCGCCAATATCGCTGAATGCAGGTAATACTGGCGCATACAAACGGTCGCGCAGATGCAGAACGCTGTCATGCCATGCCAGCAAGGCTTGCCATGCAGCATCATCGACCAGACCATTGAATAGCGGAGGGCCACCTAGCCAGTCGTCCAGGTTGCGCAGGATCGCCATGGCATCAGTGTGAATGGGCTGGCCGGGGATGTGCAGTGCCACATCGGCACGCGCGACGCCGAGTTCAAACCAGATGTCATCGTCGTTTTGAGCCAGCGCGATGCTGTCAAAGGCGATGGCTTTATAGCTCAGCGCGAGCCGGATCTGTTGCGCAGCCATGGACGACCAGCGGTGATAGAGTTTGATCATAATTTGCTGATGATAAACTCATATTCACGCGGATCGACAGGGGTAATCGACAGGCGATTGCCGCGCTGCAGTATGCGCATCTGTTCCAGTTCTGGATATTCGCGTATTTCCTTGAGTGGCATTAACCGGGTTTTTTTGACCAACTGCACATCGACGTTAAGCCAGCGCGGTGTTTCGCGGGTGGCTTTGGGGTCGAAATATTTGTTGCTCGTATCAAACTGGGTTTCATCCGGATAGGCCAGCCGGCTGACCCGCGCCAGCCCGGCGATACCCGGCTCGGCACAGCTGGAGTGATAAAACAGCACCGCATCGCCGACCTGCATCTGATCGCGCATGAAATTGCGTGCCTGGTAATTGCGTATGCCGTACCAGGCGACTGTTTTATCCGGGAAACCAGCCAGGTCGTCTATGCTCACATCGGAAGGTTCGGATTTCATTAACCAATATCGCATGGCATTCTCGTCGTATAATAAGATTCTGCTTATTTTACTGGAAAACATTATGTCTGCGCTCGAACAAAAACTGGTTACATGGTTTCAGCATCCTGCTGTTCAGGCACATAATTGGGATGTGGGTCTGTTTTGGGAGGCGATCGATCACCGTCATCCGTTTGGCCGCCTCAAAATTGAGCCGCGCGAACTGGAAGTGCTGTTTGCCACATTGGTGGAAGAACCTTCTGAATGTATCGCCGAACTCAACGCTGAATCACAGGCACGTGGCGATTACATGTTACGCGGCGATTTTCTGGCAGCGAATGCGAGTCGCCATGAGTTGCCGTTATTGACACGAGTTTACGTTAGTTAGGAGCAGGATTTGAAGCAACTGGATTTGGCTATGCTCGATACGTTGAGCGCACAGGCAAAAGCATCACCACGGTTACGGGCGAATGCGAATTTACATGACGAGTTGAGCGACCCTATTCAGCGCCTCGCTATTGCGATGGAGCCGGATACCGTTATTCGTCCGCATCGGCACGCGCATACCTGGGAATTGCTGACCGCATTGCGTGGTCGTTTTATTGTGCTGTTATTCAATGATGATGGCGTAGTGACCGAACGTGTGGTGCTGGGCGAAGGCTGTGCCGTGCAGGAAACTCCTGTAGGCGGTTGGCATGGTGTGCTGTCTCTGGATACGGGGGGCGTGATTTTTGAAGTGAAGCGCGGCCCTTATACGCCGATTAACAGTGCGGATTTTGCGCCCGGTTATGAGCTTGATGATGCGCAGCAAGGTGCTGAGCTGAATCGCTGGTACGCACAGGCACAAGTTGGTGACAGGTTGTGGAGTCAAGTCTGACTGGCTGAAAGTTCTTATCCAATAAAAAACCCGCCTCACAGCGGGTTTTTTATTGGCTTGCTTTTACTGCTTAGGCATAGCAACGCAACTTGCGTGAAAATGCCTGCAGCGATTCAATACCGCTCGACTCAGCGCGTTGGCACCAGTCCTGCAGCTGCTTCAGCAGTTGTTCCTTGGAGGCGTTGGAGCGTGCCCACAAAGCTGATAAATCCTGACGCATGGTGTAGATGGTATTGAGCTCATGGCTTTGCTTGAGCACTTCTGCCAGTCTTAATTTGTCATCATCCGCAAGATCAGCAGCATCCAGATGCAGCCAGTGTTTAAGTTTCTTGATCATGCCGTGGTCCTGCTGCAGCTTGCTCATTTCAGCGCTGCAAGTGGCTTTGACGGTGCGGGCATAGCGTGTCAATACATCATAACGATGGGTAATGACAGCCTGCAGCAGATCCTGATCGCACACTTGTTTAGCTGCGTTGAATCGAGCAGTCGGTGCTATTTTCTTGACTTTGGCTAGGCCGACGATTTCCATAGTGCGGATATACAGCCAGCCAATGTCAAACTCATACCATTTGTTGGAGAGCTTGGCTGAGCTACCGTAAGCATGGTGGTTATTGTGCAGCTCTTCGCCACCGATCAGGATGCCCCAAGGCACGATGTTGGTGCTGGCATCTTCACAGGTGAAGTTGCGGTAGCCCCAGTAGTGACCGATACCGTTGATGATGCCGGCGGCAGTGACTGGAATCCATGCCATTTGTACTGCCCAGATGGTCAGACCGATAGGGCCGAACAAGGCCAGATTGATGGCCATCATCAGGTAAATACCTTTGCCGCTGTGCTTGCTGTAGATATTGCGTTCTACCCAGTCTTCCGGTGTGCCAGAACCATACTTTTCCATGGTTTCAGGAACTTTACAGGCAGCGCGATACAGTTCTGCGCCTTCAAAAAACACTTTTTTGATGCCCAGAACTTGCGGGCTATGCGGGTCTTCCGGGGTTTCACATTTGGCGTGGTGCTTGCGATGTATCGCTGCCCATTGTTTGGTAACCATACCGGTGGTCATCCATAGCCAGAAACGGAAAATATGGCTAGGGATAGCGTGAAGCTCCAGTGCGCGGTGCGCCTGATGGCGGTGCAGATAAATGGTGACGCCTGCAATCGTTAAATGGGTAAATGCCAGTGCGACTAAGACATAGCCATACCAAGGCAGATGACCAACCAAACCGTTCGCGAGTAATTCCATCATAGTGTTTTTTACCTTTAAGCAATGCGCCGCTAAAGTGCGGGGCTATTTAGGATAATCTTATCCTGTTTGTTTACTATAGTCTGACAATATACCAGAAGTCAAGATATTGTCATAATTTGCTTGTATTTTCCAGAATGTGTATATCGCGGCGCGGATAAGGAATTTCAATAGCGTTGGCTTTGAAAGCCTTCCAGATGCTGAGATACAGGTCGGAACGCAAGTTGGCCTGCCCTTCTTCCGGGTCATCTATCCACACGATCAATTCCAGATTGATGCCGCTGTCGGCAAAAGCGGTAAGCAGCACACGAGGCATGGTGTTCTCGGTTTTCAGTACGCGTTCATGATTGAGGGCTGTCGAGGTCATGAGGCTGAATGTCAGTTCCAGATCGCTGGTGTAGCTGACCTGGATGGGCAAGCTTAATCTCACATCGCGTTTGGTGAAGGAGTGGTTGACGACGGTGGAGGTCATCATGGTCTCGTTAGGGATGATGATTTCAGTGCCGTCCTGAGCGCGCAGCAAGGTGTAACGGGTGTTGAGTTGGCTGACTTCGCCATAGCGGTTGTCTACCGTGACCATGTCTCCGGGCCGTATGGAGCGATCCAGCAAGATGATAAAGCCGGAGACGTAGTTGCTGGCGATTTTTTGCAGTCCCAGTCCCAGTCCTATGCCTAATGCTCCGCCGAACACTGATAATACCGTTACGTCTATGCCCACTGCGGGCAGCGCGATCAGTACACCGATGATCAGCAATAACGTACGGATGGCTTTAATCAGGGCCAGGCGCAAGCTTGGATCCAGGCTGGTCACGCGCATCAGGCGTGCTTCTATAAATTGCGCCAGCCAGAGTGCAACGACGACGGCGATAACTATGACGGTTGAAGCTTCAAGTAGCAGCAGTAGCGAAAAATGATGTTTGCCTGATTCAAAAGATATGGCGTCAAGTGCATATTTAATACGGGGTAGCAGCCCGGTTACATGCAGGGCGAAGCCTAACCAGATGGTCCACGCAATATAACGTTCCCAGACTTTGAGGGCTACGTTGTTATTAAAGGCGTAGCGCAGCATGTACACCAGCATGCGAACCAGAACCAGTGCACCCAATAAGGGGACGGCAATGTTAAGCAGGTGGGCCTCATGCCACTGTTCTAATATGCTGCGACCGATGATGATCAGGATTAGTCCGATTAGTGGCAGTCCCAGACGTTTGAGTGCAGCCTGGCCTATGCGCCAATTGGCATTTTCATGGGTGAGATAGGGGGAGAGCAGGCGCATCAGGCCCCAGCTAATCAAACCGCAGGCGATCAATAAGCCGGTTTGCCAGAGAAGTTCGGTCTGGTGCGATTCATTGAGTAAATGCCCGATGAGGTTTTCAAAAGCGACAGGTTGGCTCATGGTAATAGTGGTAGCGAATGTTCACGATGTCGTTGCCAGTTATTGCGGTAGGCGTCGGCAATGCCCGGATTGTCGTGCAAAACCAGCAAATTTTCAGCATTGGTAAATTGAGCAGCATGGGTGAAATTATAGCTGCCGGTAATGACGACTGGGTGATTATCGGCGTCGATAATCATGACCTTGTTATGCGCGCTGAGGTGTTCGCTGTCCATCAGTACCGGAATTCCGGCGGCGGCAAGCTGGCGGATCAGGCTGGTAGGGATGCGTTCGCTCTGTTGTGAGTCGGCAATCACCAGAACTTCGATGCCGCGCTGATGAGCCCGGATTAACGCATCGGCGATACCGATATGGGTGAAACTGTAGGCTTGCACCAGAATTTGTTTGCGCGCATGCCTGATCGCTTGCATGATCAGTCCGGCCGCATCATCTCCCGGCGTGAAGGCTACCTGTATGCTACCCACGGCAGTCTGTGGAGCGGTTGCCGGTTGCAGCGCGGTGGCCTGGCACGACCACAGCACGTTAATTAAAAATAATAATTTATACAGCATCCGTTGTCAGCGCCTCGGAGTCTTCCGGAGTCACAATAACTGCTTTTTTGACTTTAATTTTTTCGCTAGCAGGTGCCGCATCAGCTTCCATAACGGCGGCAAAAAATCCATCCGTAGCATGATCTGCCGGGTTAAGGCGCAGATATTCACCGGTATCCACATTGATTTGCTGGTTCTTTAGTACCTCAGCAGCATTTTTAAGCTGGAAGCGCGGGTTGGCAGCAAGGAACGCGGTAACGATATCTTCGTTCTCTTCCGGCAACAGGCTGCAAGTAGCATAAACCAGACGTCCACCCGGCTTCACTAATTTGGATGATGCGGCCAGTATGCTGGCCTGTTTGACAGTCAGTTCGGCGACACTTTCCGGATTTTGGCGTAATTTCAGATCCGGATTGCGACGTAAGGTGCCAAGTCCGCTACAGGGAGCATCGACCAGCACGCGATCAATTTTACCGGCGAGGCGTTTGATGCGGCTGTCATGCTCGCTGGTAATGAGCTGCGGGGTGATGTTGGACAGGCCCGAGCGCTTCAGGCGCGGCTTGAGCTTGGTAAGGCGCTTTTCGGAAACGTCAAACGCATACAGGCGGCCGGTCGAGTTCATTAAGGCGCCTAGCAATAGTGTTTTACCACCCGCGCCGGCACAGAAATCCACTACCATTTCGCCACGTTTTGGTGCGACCAGATAACCCAGTAACTGACTGCCTTCATCCTGTACTTCAAATTCACCGGCCAGGAATGGCTTGTATTTGCTGAGCGCAGGCTTGTCGGCCAGGCGTATGCCGACGGGTGAGTAAGGTGTGGCGGTTGCGGTCATGCCTGCGGCGTTGAGTGTGGCTAGTAACTCGTCGCGTTTAGCGAGTATGGTATTGGTGCGTAAATCCAGTGGTGCGGAGCGGCGTAAAGCGGCAGCCAGACGGGTCGCCTCGGCTTCGCCGTATGTTGCCAGCAGGCGGTCGGCCAGCCAGTCCGGCACATCCCACTGTACTGCCAGCGGTTGAGCGCTCAGATCGAAAGCTTTAATGGCAGGCACCTGGTCCATCTCCGGGCCACGCAGGTACGGTTCAAGCTGGCGCATATTCATGCCCTGAATACGTACTAACCAGGCAATGGCCAGCAGTCGCGGCGTGGGTTTGCCGCAAGCGGTGTCCAGCGAGCGCAAGTTGCGTAATACGCCGAATACCAGTTCGGCGATAAAGGCGCGATCCTTGGCGCCCAATGTGGGATTCTCGCGGAAAAAACGGCTGAGTAAAACATCGGCAGGTGCTTCCAGTGGCAGCACGGTGCGCAGGGCGCTGATAGCGGTTTCTAATGGTAGTGGAGTGTTGGCCATGATTATGCGGATAATGTGAAATATAGTGTTAAGTTTAGTCGATGCAGCAAGCTAAACCAAATCGACGTAAGTGTCGTGTAAGTTTCGGATTGCTGTCACGTGCCAAATAAGCGATAATTGGCGGTATTTGCTGCATGAATTTTTTGCTTATTAATCTGAGGTTGCCTTGAAAAATACTCTCGCTTGTCCTCTCTGGCTGTATAAAGTTTTCCCGTTTCTGCGCTGGTGGCCGATGGTTGATAAAACCAGCACCAAAGCAGATCTGATCGCGGGACTGACCGGGGCAATGATAGTATTGCCGCAAGGTGTTGCGTTTGCCACCATCGCCGGCTTGCCGCCTGAGTATGGTTTGTATGCAGCCATGGTACCAGCAATTATGGGCGCCATGTTCGGTTCGTCCTGGCATCTGGTGTCAGGCCCGACTACTGCGATTTCTATCGCTGTATTTGCCTCGGTCAGCCCTTTTGCCGAACCCGGTTCCGCTCACTATATCAGCCTGGTATTAACGCTGACTTTCCTCGCGGGTCTGTTCCAGCTAATTATGGGTCTGGCACGCATGGGAGCGCTGGTTAATTTCATTTCGCATACCGTGGTGATCGGCTTTACAGCAGGTGCGGCGGTGTTGATTGCAGGTAGCCAGATCAAGCATTTCCTGGGTCTACAGATGCAACGCGGCTTGCCGTTCCATGAAATTCTTGAGCAGGTATATCTGCAGTTCGACAAGATTAATCCTTATGTGGCTGCAGTCGGAGCAATAACGCTCGTGTCGGGTATCGTGCTGAAAAAACTGATGCCCAAGATGTATATGATCCTGGCCATGGTGATTGGTAGCGTGGCCGCCGTCATCATTAATAAAATGGCAGGCGGGCCGGATGTTACCCAGATTAAGACGGTGGGTGCGCTGGCAGCACATTTGCCACCGCTGACCTATCCGGATCTGTCGCTGGCAGCGATCAAGCAGGTGTTATTCCCTGCATTGATTGTGACCATGCTGGCATTGACGGAAGCGGTCTCTATTTCACGTGCGATTGCAGTGAAATCGGAACAGCGTATTGACGGTAACCAGGAATTTATCGGCCAGGGTTTATCCAATCTGTTTGGTAGCTTCTTCTCCAGCTATCCGTCCAGCGGTTCGTTTAATCGTAGCGGCGTGAATTATGCGGCTGGTGCAAAAACGCCTTTGGCAGCGGTGTATTCTTCCGTGTTCCTGGTCATTATTCTGATGATGGTTGCATCGCTGGCAGCATACTTGCCAACCGCTGCGATGGCGGGGATATTGTTTCTGGTAGCGTACGCCTTGATTGATTTCCATCATATCCACTCTATTCTGCACACCAGCAGACAGGAAACGGCTGTTTTGGCGGTCACATTGATTGGTACGCTGGTGGATCTGGAAAAGGGTATTTTCTTCGGTATCATGCTGTCGCTGATGCTGTATCTATATCGTACTTCACGCCCTTCCGTGGTGGCAGTGGTGCCGGATGCCGAGCCTGACAGTTATCACTATGTGCCGGTAGATACCAAGCCGGAATGTCCACAGATGAAAATTTTGCGCATGCAGGGTTCTGTTTTCTTTGGCGCGGTGAATCATGTGCAGCAGGTGCTGCAGGATGTGGATGAGGTTAACCCTGCTCAGAAACATGTGTTGCTGGCATCGAGCGGAATGAACTTTATTGATATTGCCGGTGCCGAAATGCTGGTACAGGAAGCCCGTCGTCGTAAGAAAATCGGTGGCGGTCTGTATTTTTATCGTATGCAGCCAGGCGTGCAGGATCTGCTGGTCAAGGGTAATTACTTGCGCGATATCGGTGAGGAAAATCTGTTTCCTGCCAAGACGCGGCCGATAGATACGATTTACTCCAAACTGGACAGTGAAATTTGTCGTACCTGCCAGGCGCGCATTTTTGCACCATGCAATGTTAAGTTACCCAATGGAGAGCCTCGTCAATGATACGTAAAAACCCGAGTGGTGATTTACCCGTAATTCATGAATCAGCGTTTGTTGATCCCACCGCGATTATTTGCGGCAAGGTGTTTATTGGCGAGAATGTGTTCATTGGCCCTTATGCGGTGATCCGCGCCGATGAGGTGGATGCTAATGGCGAGATGGAGCCGATCGAGATCGGTGCCAATTCCAATATTCAGGATGGGGTGGTTATCCATTCCAAATCCGGCGCGCGTGTGCAGATTGGTCAACATACTTCAATTGCACACCGATCTATTGTGCATGGCCCCTGCGTAGTGGGTGATCATGTGTTTATCGGTTTTAATTCGGTGCTGTTTAACTGCGTGGTCGGCAAGCGCTGTGTGGTGCGGCATAACTCGGTGGTTGAAGGCTGCGAACTGCCGGACGGTTTCCATATTCCGTCTACCACCAATATCCACGCTGATTCGGATCTGACCCTGGTTAAACAAGTGGGTTTCAGCGAAAAGGATTTTTCCGAAGATGTGGCACAGACCAATGTAAACTTGGTCAAGGGTTACAAAAAATTGCAGAATGAGTTTTAATTTGTTACGCTGATTCGAGTTTCTTAATTTAGGATAGAAACATCGAATTCACATAAAAGCCGCCTTATCCATGATTGGAAAAGGCGGCTTTTTGTTTTCCGGGGATGCAAATGATTGTTTTACTGGAAGCGCAACGGGCTGGTTTATTTAATCGGCGTGATTTAGTTAAAAACCTGATGGCGGGTGTCATCGTTGGTATTGTCGCCTTGCCGCTGGCAATGGCCTTTGCGATTGCTAGCGGTGCCAAGCCGGAGCAGGGTATCTATACAGCGATCATTGCCGGATTTTTTGCGGCGGTGCTGGGTGGCAGCCGTGTGCAAATCTCCGGCCCTACCGGCGCATTTATCGTGATACTGGCGGCAATTACCGCCAAACACGGTTTTGACGGCCTACAGATTGCGACATTGATGGCCGGAATTATGCTGATGGTCATGGGCTTCAGTAAACTCGGCACGATTATTCGTTTTATCCCGATGCCGGTGATTACCGGATTTACCGCAGGCATTGCTGTGCTGATCTGGGTTGGGGAGTGGAAAGATTTTTTCGGTTTGCAGCCGGTTATCACAGGTGCGCATTTTCACGAAAAATTAATGCATCTGATCGCAGCGTTACCGGGCATGCATCTGGCAACGACCTTGCTGGCAACGCTAGGGCTGGTTATTTGCATCGTCGCACCACGCTTTATTAAGCGGATTCCTGCGCCGCTCATTGCGATGGTGGTAGTCACCTTAATCCAGTATTACGCCCAGTTCGATGGCGTCGCTACACTCGGCTCGGCCTTCGGCGGAATTCCCGACAGCTTGCCGTCGTTCCACGTACCAGAGGTTACTTTCTCGCGTATCGTCGAGTTGATAGGTCCGGCATTTACCATTGCGCTGTTAGGCGCAATTGAGTCACTGCTGTCAGCCGTGGTGGCAGACGGCATGACGGGGACGCGCCATGACTCCAATCAGGAACTGATCGGGCAGGGGGCTGCCAATATCCTGTCGCCATTATTCGGCGGCTTTGCTGCAACCGGCGCGATTGCGCGGACGGCAACCAATATCCGTAATGGCGCTAACAGTCCGCTGGCAGGTGTCGTGCATGCACTGACGCTGGTGCTGATTGTGCTGGTGTTCGCGCCTTGGGCCGCTTATATACCGCTGGCGGTGCTGGCAGCGATATTGTTCGTGGTGGCGTGGAACATGAGCGAGATGCATCACTTCTGGGACATTCTCACCCATGCACCGAAAAATGACCGGGTGCTGTTGCTTATTACTTTTGTCCTCACTGTATTTACTGACCTGGTTATTGCCGTGAATGTCGGGGTGCTGCTGGCAGCTTTACTGTTTATGAAGCAAATGACTGATTCAGTAAAAGTCACAGGCGACAGCGAAGTTGATCTGGCTGAGTTTTGTCCGGTGGGGGTGCCTAAAGGTGTGCAAATCTATTCCATAGATGGACCGTTTTTTTTCGGTGCTGCGGAAACCTTTGAACGTACGCTGGCGAGCCTGAATGCAGATGTAACAGTGCTGATCATCCGTTTAGGGCATGTGCCATTTATTGATGCGACGGGGATACATTCGCTGAAGGCAACTATCAAGCTGTTTCAGAAACGTGGTGCGCGCGTGATTGTGTGTGAAGCTAACGAGCGCGTACAGAAAAAGCTGCATCTTGCCGGAGTGGACGCGATGTTGGGGCAAGTAAACTGGCAAGCGGACCTGGGCAGTGCCTTGCAGACCGTAGGAAGGGTTGAGTGAGCGGGGATAAATCGCGGCGCTATTTGGCCTGCAAAATATCGGGATGCCAGCCTAACAGCAGCAACAGGGTGAAGTAGCCCAGCACATATCCAACCGGTACATACCACCCTTGTTTCAGCCACAAGCCGGTATTTTTGGCTTCTGGGAAGCTGCTGGCAATGGCAACACCGGCAGATGAACCAAACCAGATCATAGAACCGCCATAGCCGACCGCGAACGCGAGCAGACCCCAGTCATAGCCGCCCTGGGTCAACGCCAGCGCGGTGAGCGGGATGTTATCGAATACTGCGCTGACAAAGCCCAGCCCCAGTGTCGTGTGCCAGCTGGCGGCAGGTAATGCCGCTACCGGCATGAGCGATGCGGAGAGTACCAGCGCAATCAGGAAAATAGCCCCGCCAAAGGCATTGCGTGCTTCACGCCAGGGGATGGGGTGGAACCAGGCACCTATCAGGATGGCCAGCCATGCGCCCGCTGCCGGGAAATCCAGCAGGATATTGCTGGTTGCTGCGCCGGCTATGATCAGGGCGACGGTGATCAGACGTGTCGCGATGACGCTGCTGACAACGCTCAGTTCGATACCGTCTACCATGCTGCTGGCAGGTGGGTCTTTGCGGATGGGTTGGTAACGCTGCTGGGCGCGGCTGGCAAAGATGCCGACCACGGTCATGGCCACGGCTGAAGCAATGAATGCTTTAGTAACATGGAGTGCAGGTACGCCGGCGATCCACATCATGGTCGTGGTGGTGTCGCCGACAACCGAGCCAGCGCCACCGGCATTGCTGGCTGCGACGATGGCAGCCAGATAACCGACGCTGACACGTCCGGCAAATACACGGCGGGCAACCACGCCGCCGAGGATGGCGGCGGCAATATTGTCGAGGAAGCTGGAAATGACCGCGATCATGATCAGTAATAGCCAGCCGCCTTTCCAGTCATCCGGTAAATAACGGGGCATTAAATCAGGCAGTCCGGATTCTTCAAAATGCTTGGCGAGGATGGCAAAACCGAGCAGCAGGCCCAGCAGATTCAGTATCAGCGGTGCCTCATGGGTGAAGTGCGGGAGCAGGGCGAAATGTTGCGCCCACAGTTTGTAACCGACGATACTGAACAGCCCCCCTACGGCGATCTGCAGATTGCGTTCATGCCAGACGGCCACGCCCAGCAAGGTGCCGGCAAACAGCAGGAATTCGATCGGGATATTAAACAGCATTTATTCGGATTTTTTGAAGACGATATCCCATACGCCGTGCCCGAGGCGGATGCCGCGCTGTTCGAATTTGGTTAAGGGCCGGTACTCCGGACGCGGTGCATAATCCGTTGCCGTATTGGCGAGCGCCGGTTGGGTGGATAACACCTGCAGGATCTGCGTGGCGTAATCTTCCCAGTCAGTGGCACAGTGCAGATACCCACCTGCTGCAAGTTTGCGGGTGATCAGTGCGACAAATTCAGGTTTGATCAGGCGCCGTTTATGGTGGCGTGTTTTATGCCAGGGATCCGGGAAGAAAATATGTACACCTGCCAGGCTGTTATCCGCAATCATGTGGTTGAGCACCTCTACTGCATCATGTTGCACGATGCGCAGATTACTGAGGCCGCGTTGCTCAATCTGGTTGAGCAGGCTGCCGACGCCGGGGCCATGTACTTCGATACCCAGATAATCATTCTCGGGATGCGCTGCAGCGATGGCGGCAGTTGCATCACCCATGCCGAAACCGATTTCCAGTATCTTCGGCGCGCTGCGGCCAAAGGTTGCGGTTAAATCCAGTGGCTGCGCAGCGTAAGGAATACCGTACACCGCTTGTAACTGATCGTGGGCACGTTGCTGCGCGATTGACATGCGCCCCTGACGCAATACAAAGCTACGTATGGGGCGACCGACCGGGCTTGGTTTCTCAGAGCTTGGTTTTTCAGAATCGGACATCAGGAACCAATCACGCCGCTGGTAGGGGAAGACGGGCTGGCAGTGTAGATTTTCTTCGGCATGCGCCCGGCCAGATAAGCTTCGCGACCGGCCTGTACGGCTTTTTTCATCGCGCTGGCCATCAGCACCGGATGCTGCGCACCGGCGATAGCGGTATTCATCAACACACCGGCACAACCCAGTTCCATCGCAATCGCCGCATCGCTGGCGGTACCGACACCGGCATCGACTATCACTGGTACCTGCAGTTCGTTGATGATGATCTGCAAATTCCACGGGTTCAGGATGCCCATGCCCGAGCCGATCAGCGAGGCCAGTGGCATCACTGCCACACAGCCCATGGCTTCGAACTGTTTGGCGATAATGGGGTCGTCCGAGGTGTAGACCATGACCTTGAAGCCTTCCTTGATCAGGATTTCGGCGGCCTTGATGGTTTCCACCACGTTGGGGTACAGGCTTTTCGGGTCGCCCAGCACTTCCAGTTTCACTAGGTCGTGTCCATCCAGCAGTTCGCGCGCCAGACGCAAGGTGCGTACTGCATCTTCAGCGCTATAGCAGCCTGCGGTATTGGGCAGGTAGGTGTAACGGCTGGGGGGCAGGGCGTCGAGCAGGCTCGGCTGGTTCGCATCCTGGCCGATATTGGTGCGACGTATCGCCACGGTGACGATCTCTGCGCCGCTGGCTTCTACCGCGAGTCGGGTTTCGTCAAAATCCTTGTATTTTCCGGTGCCTACCAGTAACCGTGAGTCGTAGCTTTTGCCAGCAATAATTAGCTTGTCCATAAATGCCTTAATTGTTCCTTATTGAGCGAATTAACCACCACCTACGGCGACTACAATTTCCAGTTGGTCGCCGTTATGGAGTGGAGTGGTTGCAAATAAACTGCGCGGCACGATTTCGCCATTGCATTCGATGGCAATGCGTTTGCCAGTCAGCTCCAGCTCGGTGATGAGCTCCGCGACAGTGTGGGCTGCTTGCAGTTGTTTGCTTGTGCCATTGATAGAGAGTTCAATCAACTTAAGATTCCTCGCTTATACGTCGACAATATCCTGAATATTTTAACACAGCACGCGCGCTACTTTGATCGAAAGCAACTTATCGGAAACTTGATCAAGCTGTTATCCGGCTTGATTGTTCTGATAGAGCAGACCTTTGCGTATTAATAATTTTTCCATTTCGACAGCAAAAAACACAACGGATGACAGCGCCAGACACACAGCCAGTTCGCTGAAGCTGAGTGCTTGCGTTTTGAAAACAGGCTGCAGCACTGGCACATAAATTGTTGCCATCTGCAGTGCAAAAGTGAGAACTACCGCCCCTGCCAGCATGGGATTGGAGAATATTCCCTGCTTGAATAACGACAGGGTGTCCGAACGGATCGCCAGCACATGCGCCATCTGCGACAGACACAGCACGGTGAATACCATGGTCTGCCAGTGTGCTGAGCCAGTATGGAATGCCCATGCCTGGGTGATGAGCGACACCGCGCCAATCAGCAGTCCCACCCACAACATATGCTGCCACATGCCATGGGAGAAAATGCTTTCCTGAGGTGGACGAGGCGGGCGGCACATGAGGCCTTTTTCAGCAGGTTCTGCAGTCAGTGCCAGACCGGGCAAGCCATCGGTGACCAGGTTGATCCACAGGATATGGATGGGTAGCAACGGGATAGGCAGGCCAAGAAATGGGGCCAGAAAAATGGTCCAGACTTCTCCCGCATTACCGGTCATTACGTATTTGATGAACTTGCGGATATTGTCAAAGATGCGCCGTCCTTCACGCACGGCATGCACGATGGTGGCGAAATTGTCATCCAGCAGCACCAGAGCCGATGCTTCACGCGCCACGTCGGTGCCGCCCTTGCCCATGGCGATGCCGATATCAGCACGTTTGAGCGCGGGCGCATCATTGACGCCGTCGCCGGTCATGGCAACAAACTCGCCTTTATCCTGCAAGGCACTCACAATCCTGATTTTTTGTTGTGGGTCAACACGGGCATACACGCGAATTTCGCTGACCAGCTTCTCGAACTCTGCCTGCGCGAGTATCGCCAGTTCTGCGCCAGTCATAACTTTACCGCCATCGGCAATAATGCCCAGGCGCATGGCAATGGCGCGTGCGGTAGCCGGATGGTCGCCGGTAATCATGACCGGAACTATTCCGGCAGATTTGCACATGGCAACAGCTTCCTTGGCCTCATGTCGCGGGGGATCCATCAGGCCGATTAAACCAAGACATACCAGATTGCTTTCTATCGATTCTGTCTCGTCAGCGTTGGGTAGTTCCGGCCAGGTGCGATAGGCGACTGCCAGTACGCGTAAGCCATCTGCTGCCATGCGTTCGGCCTGCTGCAATAAATCATCAACGGTAAAAGCCACCTCCCCGGCGGCAGTGAGCATGGCTATGCAGCGCGGTAGCAGGCTTTCCGGCGCGCCTTTGGTATAGGCAATGCTGCCTTGCTGATGGCGATGAAACGTGGTCATGCGCTTACGCTCGGAATCGAACGGCAGTTCCATCAGGCGTGGTGCGCCGATTTGCAGTACAGCCTTGTCAAATCCCGCAGCCAACGCAGCTTGATATAGGGCAATTTCGGTCGGATCGCCGGTTGGTTTGTTTTTTTGCCCATGGCTGGCATCATTGCTGAGCGCCAGTGCGGTAAACAGTAATTTATGGGTATCGCCGAGCATCATGTTGTGCCAGTCCCGCAATAACTGGCCATCGACGAAAATTTCTTCTACCTGCATTTTGTTCTGGGTGAGCGTGCCGGTTTTGTCAGAACAAATATAGGTGACCGAACCCAGGGTCTCAACTGCCGGCAAACGGCGAATCAGCGCATGTTGTTTCACCATCTTGTGCGCACCCAGTGCCAGCGCAATCGTGACCACAGCGGGCAATGCTTCCGGAATTGCCGCCACAGCCAGGCTCATGGCAGTGAGGAACATCAGCACGACGGGTTCACCACGCATTACCCCCACTACGAATACAATGGCGCAGATCGCCAGTACAATTAATGCCAAGCGTTTGCTGAATCTGGCCAGGCGCTGCTGTAGTGGGGTTTTGAGGTCACCAATTTCCTGTAGCGATGTGGCAATTCTGCCCAGCTCCGTATGCATACCCGTTGCGACAGCGACTCCGCGTGCCCGGCCATAAGTGACTACCGTGCCTTTATAGGCGATATTTTTCCGGTCGCCCAGTGCTGACGATGCACCAGACAAAGCCTGGATATTTTTTTCAGCCGCCAGTGATTCACCGGTTAAGGCCGCTTCATCAATTTTCAGTTGGGCCACTTCCAGCAGGCGCAGATTGGCAGGCACAACATTGCCTGCTTCCAGTATGACGATATCGCCAGGCACAATCTCGCTCGCGGGTAATGTCATGGCTTCCCCGTTGCGCATCACGCTGGCATTCGCTGCAGCCATGGCGTGTAAGGCGGCCATAGCGCGTTCTGCGCGAAATTCCTGAACGAAACCGATGATTGCATTTGTCAGCACGATGATGACAATGACGATACTGTCCTGCACATCGCCGACCATGCCAGAAATAATGGCCGCTCCGATGAGTACCAGAATCATGAAGTCCGAAAACTGCTCAAGCAGCAGACGCTGCAGGCTGCGTTTCGGTTTTTCTGCCAGCAGATTGGGGCCATGCTGTATCAGGCGTGCGGAGGCTTCGTCAGAGGCTAGTCCTGATTGAGCATCAGCCTTGAGGGCATGCATGGTTTCTGCTCCCGATATCTCATGCCAGTGCAGGTGTAGATTGGGTTGTTCAGTCTGCGGCGTTTTTTCCATAATGGGCGAATGGCCAGAAGTGTCCAACATTTTGATGATACTGCAATACATTGCCATAACCATAATGAAATCAGAGCCAAACGTTGCGCGTACTGCACACGGAATCAAGAACCTGTCTGAAGGTTGACGGGTAAATCGGCTCCACATAGAATGAACTTGCAGTAAGCGAGTAGACCATACTGGGTATCTGCCACATGACTGATGCCGTGATAACGCATACATTGCTGGTGATAAAACAGTGGACTCAATAATGACACCAGAAAACGGTCACTTAGACTCATTCGCCCCACTGGCTCGGCGGCTAGCTGCGATAGCCTTGCTGGCGTTCCTGTATTTTGCAGCGGGTCGCTTAGGTTTGTTGCTGGCTATTCCCCCCGGATACGCGACTGCGATCTTTCCTCCTGCAGGTTTCGCACTGGCAGCTTTGCTGCTCTATGGTAATCGCGTCTGGTTGGGGGTGTTGCTCGGCTCCTTTGCGCTTAATCTCTCTATGGCCCCCCAGTTTGATAGTGTATTCAGCACGACCGGATTGGTGGCACTGTGTATTGGCATCGGTGCGACTTTGCAAGGTCTGCTTGGCGCTGCGCTGATACGCCGCTTCGTGGGCTTTCCATGTGATCTTGCCAACGAGCGCGACATTTTCAGATTGTTTATGCTGGGCGGGCCTGTCAGTTGTCTGCTGAATTCGGTGGTTGGCACGACCACCCTGTTTGTCGCCGGGGCGATAACCGCAGATGCTTTTCTGTTTAACTGGTGGACATGGTGGGTTGGTGACGTGATAGGCGTATTCATCGCGACGCCGCTGGCGTTTATTGCGCTGGCACGCCCCAGATTGCTGTGGCAACAGCGCGTGGCTTCGGTGGCGTTACCGCTGTTGCTGACACTGACGGTAGTGATTATTCTGTTTGTGCATGCCAGTAAATGGGAAACGCAACAGCAGCATGCCGATTTCAGTAATTACACACGTAAGGCAGTTGATACCTTGCAAGCTGATTTACGGGTTTATTCAGCAATTACGGAATCCATAGAACATTATTTCGTTGCCTCTGGTGATGTCAGTCGCGCCCAATTCAAAACATTTGTCTCCGAGGTGATAAACGAAGATTCTGGCATTAAGGCTCTGGAGTGGTTGCCGGTCATCAAGGCGACGGACCGTGTTCGTTACGAGCAAGGCGTGCGCGCTGAAGGTTATGCGGATTTTCGGATTACCGAACGTAATCCGGGTGGGATGTTGATTGCCGCTCAACCAGCCGATGAATACATTCCAGTAGGTTTTGTCGAGCCTTACAACGGTAATGAAAATGCACTAGGCTTTAACCTGGCTTCCAGTCCTGCCATACTTAAAGCTTTGCTCGAGGCTCGGGATGCCGGACAAGCTGTTGCTACTGGACGCGTTAAACTGGTGCAGGAGACTGGCGACCGATTTGGTTTCCTGCTGCTTATACCTGTGTATGATCGTATCGATGAATTGGGCAGTGCAGAACAACGCAACCACCGTATTCGAGGTTATGTCGCCGCGGTGTTGCGCGTAGGAGATATTCTGGGTGCTGTTGCCCGGGATCTGCACAGTCAGGATATCGCGTTGCGGGTGATAGATGAAGCTGCGCCTGTTACCGAGCAGGTGCTGTACCAGTCAAACAGCTGGAGCAGTGGCTTGGCTGGCAGTGATCTGGCGGAAAAGAGAATAATCACGATCGGTGGGCGCAATTGGCGTATTGAATTCCTGCCTTTGCCGCACTACTTAGTTACACATCGCGCATGGCAGGCGTGGGCAACACTGGCGGGTGGCCTGTTGTTCACGGGTATGCTGGGGGCTTTATTGCTGCTGATTACCGGCCATACCAGTAAAGCCAGGCAAGTGGTCGATGAGCGTACCAATGATTTACGCATCATTCTCGATAACGTTGTGGACGGTATTTTTACCATAGATGCCTACGGCATAGTGCAATCTTTCAATCGCGCTGCTGAGACGATCTTCGGCTATCAGGCCAGTGAAGTTATCGGCCAGAATGTCGTGATGCTGATGCCGGAACCTTATCACAACGAGCATGATGCCTATCTGCAAAACTCCGGTAAGAGCGGCATCGCCGGTATCATCGGTATAGGTCGCGAAGTTGTCGGCCGCCGCAAGGATGGCAGCACCTTCCCTATGGATCTGGCTGTCTCCAGCAGCATTCATAATTCCCAACCCCTCTTCATCGGTCTGGTGCGCGACATCACTGAGCGCAAACGTGTTGAGCAGATGAAAAGAGAATTTGTCTCCACGGTCAGTCATGAACTGCGTACGCCGCTCACCTCCATTAATGGCGCACTCGGTCTACTTGCCGGCGGTGCATTGGGCGAAATGCCAGACCAGGCCAAACAGATGATTGCAATGGCCCACAAAAACAGCCTGCGCCTGTCCTCATTGATCAACGATCTGTTGGACATGGATAAACTGGTAGCTGGAAAAATGACACTGGATCTACAGGATCAGCCATTAATGCCCCTGCTGGAGCAAGCCCTGGAATCAATACGTGCCTATGGCGAACAATATAATGTCGAATTTCAGCTCATTGTCCGAGAAGATGTAACTGTACGAGTCGATAGTGGCCGGATAATCCAGGTGTTGAATAATTTCCTGTCCAATGCAGCCAAATTCTCTCCGCAAGGAGGTCGAGTGGAAATCGCGGTACGTCGTATCGATAACATCGTGCGGGTAGAAGTCATTGATCATGGTGCTGGCGTTCCGGCTGAATTCAGAGAGCGTGTTTTCCAGAAATTTTCGCAGGCAGATTCATCCGATACCCGGCAAAAAGGTGGTACTGGGCTTGGGTTGGCGATCAGCAAAGAATTGATCGAGCGCATGGGCGGTGTGATCGGCTTCGAATCTGTAGCGGGACAGGGGACATGTTTCTATTTTGAACTGCCGTTGTAACCAGTCCATTTCATGCGGCAGTTATTGATGGCTATTCGTTCAGGTTAGTAAGTAATGTTCACGCATGCATTTGTCTGCTCGGGCTACTTAGCTGTTGAGTAATCGTGTGAACCATCGTAAAATTGACCATCCTGCGGGTGTAGTTCAATGGTAGAACGAAAGCTTCCCAAGCTCTAGACGTGGGTTCGATCCCCATCACCCGCTCCAGATGAAAAAAAACATACAAAATCAGTATTTTGGACTAGAATAAAATTTCGCGTTGACTGTTCCTCTGTGGAATGGATCTATGCATTTGAAAAAGGCAAACCCATCGAAAGGTGGCGACGCAAAATTTCCGGTCTAAAGTGGTGACACAATGATAGCGGGATTGCCAAATGGGGCCCATTCCCATGTTAATAATGCCGAATAAGTAACTCGGCAAATGTCGCCTGTATGTAAATAGGTGAGGAGATCAACATGATAGAAAATAGCCAACGTAATGTTGTCAGCCTATCGCAGTTTGATAAAACCCGGAATATCTTGAGCCCCGCGGAAGTTCTCATTTTGCTCAATGAGTGTCGCGACCGCATGATCAATGAAATTGATCGTGTCTGGAACGATAAGCGTGACCAGATTGAAGATGATTTATTGAATCTCGCCGATCGTTCTCCCATACTGGAAAACAGAAACCTCTATTATCTTGCACAAGGCTTGTTACGTAACCGTAATGAGTCACTGACTGCCGCGTTGCGTAAACAGTTTGTTAGCAGTTTTGATGCGCTGGTGCGTGGCGGTGTTGCTGCGGAGCCCAGCGGGCTAAGTAGCGCATTCGATATGAGCTTGTCGCTGGTCGACGAGCAGGCATTTGAAGAAACGCTGGTGGTCAGTAAATCTGCTGCGCGCATGCAGGTTAATTCCGTAGAGGAGCTGGCGGCACTTGAGCAGCGTGTTGCCGCATTGTTGCATCAGTCTCAAGTCAGAACTGACATCAATCCATTTGCACCTAAAATTCTGTGCGAGTCATTTTTAGCAGCATGTAGCGCCTTGGAAGTCGAGCCCAAAGTGCGGCTGATATTGCTGCAGCATTTTGATGCGCATATTGCCCCGGTATTGCCGGGGATCTATCAGGGTATAAATCAATATCTGGTAGAGAAGGGGGTTTTGCCTTCAATCAAAGTCGGCATGACCGGGACGCGTGAACGCCAGCGCAGCACAACTAAAATCAACTCTGCATCGGTTGCGCCCCAGGCTAATACCGGTGCGGCAGATGCGCTATCTGCTGAATCAGCGGATATGGACGTGTTCGCCTTGCTGCAACAGTTATTAAGTCGGCAAATGCCGCAATCTGGGGCTGGGTCTGGGTATTGGGCGCCGATACCGGTGTCAGGCCAGGGCGCTGTGCAGTCCGGCACATTACAGGCAGGTCAGCAGTCGATCAGTGCTGCGCAGATAGCTGCGCTTACCCTGTTACAACGCGGGCAGTTCGCTGCTAATGTGGCGACAACTTCGTTTGATCCTGCATTAATTCAGGCCGGTACCACGAATGTGTTGCGTGATATTCGTGATGCAGGTCTGGTGCAAGTCGATAATCACGTGGATAGCTTTACCATCGACATAGTCGCTATGCTGTTTGATTATGTATTGGACGATGAAAACATCCCGGCTGCGTTGAAAGCGCTTATCGGCCGCTTGCAAATTCCAGTATTAAAAGTGGCTATGCTCGATCGGCAATTCTTTTCCAAGAAGTCGCATCCCGCTCGCCGTTTACTGGATGAGATTGCCAGTGTGTCGGTGGGATGGACGGATGTCGGTGCATACAATACAGCGTTGTATGCCAAGATCGATGAAATCGTACAGTCAGTGCTGAATGATTATGCTGATGATGCTGAGATTTTTGAAACACTATTAAATAATTTGCAGTTTTTTATCGACAGCCACGAAGGCGATGTGCAAACGGCAGTGGATGAATCTGCACAGATAATCGAGACATCTGAGCGCGCACAGGTCGCTCAAGTTGTCGTGCAGGATGAAGTAAATCGTGCAGTTGATGCGCAGGTGGTGCCCGATTCGATTGCCGAGTTTGTGCGCACGATATGGCAGCAAGTGCTGCAGCATGTCTATACTCACGAAGGTGGGCAAAGTCCGGCTTGGCAAGCCAGTCTGAAAACCATGCAGGATTTATTGTGGAGCGTGACACCCAAGCTTAATACTGAGGACAGGCTGGCTTTGGTCGCCATGCTGCCGGAATTGTTGAAGCAGTTGCGCGATGGTATGAACCTGATACAGGTAGAGTCTTCACGGCATGATGCGATATTTGCCGGATTGGTTGCTTGCCATGCTGTCGCGGTTAAGGCCGGGCTGCAGGCCAGGAATATCGCACCGGAAGCAGATGAGGGCATGCGTGTTGCGATGGCGGAGCAGTCTAACGTGGAAATGCCTCCGCTGCCTGTGATTGAGTCAGTCGATGCGGTTTCCGAGCATTTTGATTTTCCGGCTGATCCGGTCGACGCGGTTGAAGAAGATGAATACACCGAGCAGGCGCGTGACTTGAAGAAAGGCATGTGGCTGGAATTTGTGAACAAGGATGGCAGTAAGCGTACTGCGCGCCTGTCCTGGGTTAGTTCCTTGCGCGGGATATATCTGTTTACAAATAATCAGGGGCTGGATGCGATTACCATCACTTTGCCAAGACTGGCTGCGCGTCTGCGTGACGGTGAGGCGCGCATGATAAAAACCAGTTCGCTAACTGAGCGTGCTGTTGAACGTTTGATTGGTAAATTACAAGGACGTTAGCAATCAGTGCTTGCTTAGCGCGTTTCGTGTGTGATGGCAGCTTGCACGTGCAGCCATGCATCTCCTTTTTCCAGCACGCGGCCTAGTTTTACGATGCTGTGCTGCTGTCCTATCGTGACTTTGAACAGCTTGTTCCCTGCGTAGGCTGCACTGTCAATTACCAGGGTGCAGCGCCCATTTTCGATAGCGCTGGTTATCAGTACCGCAATAGGTAATTCGGCGTTAATAGTATGTTCGGTTTCAGCCAGGGTGACATTAGGGTGGAGTTCATGGAGCATGAGCAGCATAGGATGCTTGCCCAGGATTTCCATGCCGACATGGGTGCCTGTGCTGGGAGCTCGAAACAGGCGCCGGACTGCGGCTACTTGCCAATGCTTATCAGTTTCGGATCTTACGCCTACTAATCGGCTAAGACGTAACCAGTCATTATTGTCTGAGGGCGGGTGTGCGTAATATCCTTCAGCGCTTTCATCGTCCATGCCCCAGCTTTCATAGGTGATTTCAGTATGGCTGGGTTTCGCCGTGGACTGATGCTGCCGTGTGCGCGTCGCCTCGGTAACAAAGCCATAAAGCTGGATATCAACCATTTCAGCGTATTTGATATCGGCATCATATTCTATGATTTGTTCGCTGTCTTTTTCACAATTTTTGACAGCGCTGCATATCGCGTTAAAGCCGTGCACAACCAAAAGTATCTTTTTGCTGGCGATGCGCGGACTCTTGCGCAATTTGCCAAGATTGGCCGGATCCCACTGCCGTTCAACATAATCGAGCATCTTCAGGTACTCGGGCAAGCGTATATCGGGGCCGAGTGGAGATGGGGTGCGGTTGGCAAGCAACTCTTCGCGTGTCCGGTTTAATTGGCCCAATAAGGTTGATGCATCCCAGCATAAATACGTGTCTGAATAATTCTGTTCAGTTACGGCGGTTGCGCCGCTTGGTTTTGTCAGGTCAACGCAAAAATGGTGCTGGCCTACTTTAGGCGATTTTTCGAGCTGGATGAGACGAGCCCATTTGAGCAGCCAGCTATCTGCCATTTCAATCTGTTTTGCGGGTAATGCGCTGGGGTGCAGTTGCGTCAGCAGCAGAGCGCGCACATACAGATCGGTGCAGCGTGATTCTGTGTCGCCATAGATCGGCATGACGCGATTTGCAAATCCCTGAGTTTCAGCTATTTGATAGAGTTTGTGCAACATGCGCCAGAGTTTTTCATCGGTCTGGTCGTAATGAAAAAAGCGCCATTTGAATATATTCCCCAGATCATATAAAGCACGCAAAGTAATTTGCGGCAGTAAGGCTGCTAATTGACCTTGAGTGTGCTCGGCGATATTGACAGTGATAAAACTGTAGTAAGCCAGGCTGATTTCGTTATAGAACGAAGAAATGGCTTGCCATAGCTTGGTTTCCATCGTTGTGGACATGCGGGTATTGCGCAAATATTGATCACGCAGAATCGCAAGCAATGGACGTGCATGCTCGTCCAGAGTCATGATGACTTCCAGTCTGGTGGTGTCGTACTGGGGGTTTTTGCTACGTAAGCGCATTAGCGCGCTCAGGATTTGTTCATGTGCTGCAAACGTGTCGCTGCGGGGCAGTTCATCCAGCCAGTGCATCACGGATTTGCGATTGGCGAGCGGGTCGGATGGTGCTTTATCTTTGTCCAGAAAAGACAATATATTTAACATGATGCACGTTTGCTCCTTAATGAACGCGCGTGGAAAGTGTGATTAACCTCAACGCGCGTTTTATCTTGTTGTTATTTCATGTGTTGTTGTACCCATTGTGCCACAGAAGTGAGTGCGGATGGTAGTTGTGTAGGACTAACTCCGCCTGCCTGTGCCATGTCGGCACGCCCGCCACCTTTGCCCCCTACTTGCAGGGCGACAAAGTTAACTAATTCGCCGGCTTTGATACGTTGGGTTTGATCTGCCGACACACCTGCGATCAGGCTGACCTTTTCACCTTGTATGCTGGCCAGTACGATGGCGCATGGGGCTAATTTATCTTTAAGTCGATCCAGCGTCTCGCGCAATATCTTGCTGTCAGCACCTTCGAGTTGTGCTGCCAAAACATTCAGGCCATTGATTTGTATGACTTGATTAATCAGATCGTCACCCTGGGAACTGGCGAGCCTGGATTTAAGGCGATCCAGCTCCTTTTCCAGGGTTTTGACGTTATCCATGATTTGCGTAATTTTCTGCTGCAATTCATGCGTCGGCGTTTTCAATAATGATGCTGCATCGACTATCTGGCGCTGTTGTGCTTGAATGTAGGCGAGTGCGGCTGCACCGGTTACGGCTTCAATGCGGCGTACACCTGCAGCTACGCCAGATTCGGCTACGATTTTAAACAAGCCGATATCACCGGTGCGACTGACGTGAGTGCCGCCACATAGTTCAGTGGAAAATTCCCCCATGCCGATAACGCGCACTTCATCACCATATTTTTCGCCAAACAGCGCCATGGCACCGTGCTTGATCGCGTCGTCATAGTGCATGAGTTGCGTGTCAACACTGACGTTACGTCTGATTTCCTGATTGACCAGGTTTTCGATCTGCTGCAATTGCTCAGGGGTCACAGCTTCGCCGTGGGCAAAGTCGAAGCGGGTCTTGTTGGCGTCAACCAGCGAGCCCTTCTGGGATACATGATTACCCAGTACCTGGCGCAATGCGGCATGCAGCAGATGGGTGGCAGAGTGGTTGTAAGCTGCACGGGTACGGTTATCTGCATCCACAGTGGCGCATACCTGATCACCAACGCTCAATTTTCCATTTTGCAGTATTCCGCTATGACCAAAGACATCGGCCTGGATTTTCTGGGTGTCTTCTGTTTTAAAACAGGCCGTGCTGGTAGTCAGCTCGCCACAGTCGCCGGCCTGACCGCCCGATTCTGCATAGAAAGGTGTCTGGTCGAGCACAATGACTGCAGTATCGCCTGCATTGATGCTAGTGACCGGGCTGCCATTCTGGTAAATAGCCAGGATGCGTGCGTCGCTGGTCAAATGCTCATAGCCTTCGAAGCGTGTGGTTTGTCCTTCATAAGACAGCCCGCTGTGCATGGTGAACTTACTGGCTGCGCGGGCGCGAGTTCGCTGCGCTTCCATTGCCGTTTCAAATCCCGCCATATCCACGCTAAAGCCACGCTCGCGACCAACGTCAGCAGTCAGGTCCAGCGGGAAGCCATAAGTGTCATAGAGTTTGAATGCGGTATCACCGTCCAGCACGGTGCTGCCGGCGGGTGCGGCTTGTTCAAGCACGGCCATGCCGTGCTCCAGCGTTTCGGCAAAGCGCTCTTCTTCCTGCTTGAGTACCTGGGCAACACGTTCTTGTGCAGCCACCAGTTCCGGGTAGGCGGCACCCATGACCAGTGCGAGATCGGTAACGATCTGGTAGAAGAAAGCCTGCTTCTGACCCAGCTTGTAACCGTGACGAATGGCGCGGCGGATAACCCGGCGCAATACGTAGCCGCGGCCTTCATTGCTAGGGATTACGCCATCGGTAATCAGGAATGCACAGGCGCGAATGTGGTCGGCAATCACCTTGAGCGAGTTGTTGCTCAGGTCGCTGGTATTGGTTACGCGTGCTGCAGCGTTGATCAGGGCCTGGAATAAATCAATCTCATAGTTGCTGTGCACATGCTGCATCACTGCAGAAATTCGCTCCAGCCCCATGCCGGTGTCGACAGAAGGTTTGGGTAGCGGATTTAAAGTGCCGGTTTCGTCGCGGTTGAACTGCATGAATACCAGATTCCAGATCTCGATATAGCGATCGCCATCTTCATCAGGTGAGCCCGGCGGGCCACCGGCAACATCGGGGCCGTGATCATAGAATATCTCGGTACAAGGACCGCAAGGACCGGTATCGCCCATTTGCCAGAAGTTGTCCGAACCGCCGCTGGCCTTATCGCCAATGCGAATCACGCGTTCGTCCGGGACGCCCATTTCGGTAGTCCATATAGTGTGGGCTTCATCGTCAGTATGGTAAACAGTCACCCATAATTTCTCTTGCGGGATGGCCAGTTCAACGGTGAGAAATTCCCACGCGAATTGAATGGCGTTACGTTTGAAATAATCGCCAAAACTGAAGTTGCCGAGCATTTCGAAAAAGGTGTGATGACGAGCGGTATAGCCGACGTTTTCCAGATCATTATGCTTACCACCGGCACGTACACAGCGCTGTGAGCTGGCTGCGCGCACGTAAGGGCGCGATTCGCGGCCCAGGAATACATCCTTGAATTGCACCATCCCGGCATTGGTGAATAACAGGGTAGGGTCGTTACCGGGTACCAGCGGGCTGGAAGCTACTGTAGTGTGACCGTGGCGGCCGAAAAAATCGAGGAAACGTTGACGAATTTCGCTACTTTTCATGATGGGAGGCTATATAAACGGAATAAGTCACATTTTAGCTCGTATACATAATAAATTCACCTGATAAACAAAAAGGCCACTTGTGGTGACCTTTTTGCTTATCAGGTTTGCTGCAATGTTTAAATTACATAACCAGGATTTTTACCGATGCCGACGACTTTTGGCATGTTCAGTTGACGCGGTTTGACCACTTTGATATCGCGCAGATACGTGGCGACAACATCCCAGATCGGGGTGCCGGTTACGCCTTCACCGACCGGAGCCCAGCCAGCTACTTTATATTTGCGACTGGCATCGACCGGTTTGCCTTTGAGGGTCATGTTGCTAATGCGGTTACCGATTTTGTTATTCGGATTCACGGTGTACTGGATACCACCGACGCGCACCATGTCACCACCTTGCTGGTAATATGGATCGCTGTTGAACAGGTTGTCGCATACGTCTTCCATGATGGTTTTGATGGTTGCCCCGGTCATTTCACTCAGTGTGGTCGATGGGTAGGTAATCGCTGTCTGATCCATGAGTTTGTCCATGGTGATGACATCGCCAGGCAGCAGTGTAGTACCCCAGCGGAAGCCAGGCGAGAATGCTGCATCAGCACCTTTGACAGCCATCAGTGCATCCAGGATGAGCTGGTCGAAAGTGCCGTTGAAGTTGCCGCGACGATACAGCAGGTCTTCGGTGACTGCGAGTTTTTCATTCAGTTTGGCAGCGAACGGAGCGCGTACGTTGTTGATAAACGCTTCCATTTTCGCGTCCGGTGCGATCAGGTTGGAGAAGATCGGCAGTAAGCGGTATTTCCATCCGACCACTTTTTTACCTTGCACGTCGAAATCCATTACGCCGAGGAATTTGCCGTTAGAGCCGGCATTGGTGACCAGTGTCGTGCCTTTTGCATTCTTGACTTGGTAAGGCTGTGGTACGCCGTCGTGGGTGTGGCCGCCAAAGATAGCATCAATGCCGGTGACGCGGGAAGCCATCTTGATGTCAACGTCCATACCGTTGTGGGAAAGAACTACGACAACTTGTGCGCCTTTGGCACGCGCTTCATCGACGACTTTCTGCATGTTTTCATCTTGAATACCGAACGTCCAGTCAGGCACCATGTAACGCGGGTTGGCAATCGGGGTGTATGGGAATGACTGGCCGATAATGGCAACATGCACACCATTGATCACTTTCATCGTGTACGGTTTGAATACCTGATCGCCGAAGTCGTTGGTAGTAACGTTTTGGGCGACGAAATCGATGCTGTTCTTGAAATCGTGATCAACAATATGTTTGACGCGCTCAGCGCCATAGGTGAATTCCCAGTGCCCGGTCATGACGTTGACGCCCAATAATTTACAGGCGTCGACCATGTCCTGGGCGTTAGTCCATAGCGCAGTTGCCGAGCCCTGCCAGGTATCGCCGCCATCCAGCAGCAAGGAACCAGGGCGCGAGGCACGCACTTTATCAACCAGGGTCTTGAGGTGGGCGAAACCGCCGACCTTGCCGTAGGTGCGGGCAGCCGCCTGGAAATCCAGATACGTGAAAGCATGCGCTTCGCGGGTGCCTGGACGAATGCCGTAATATTTTAACAAGTACTCGCCCACCAAATGCGGAGGCTGTCCGAGCGCGCTACCGATGCCGATATTTACATTAGGCTCGCGGAAATAAATAGGCAATAACTGTGCATGGCAGTCGGTCATGTGCATGAGCGAGACGTTGCCAAATTGTGGCAAGTCGTAGAAGTCGGCAGGTGCATTACCGGCAAGCGCTTGCTTGCTGTCGATTGCCATGCCGGAAGCGGCGGCAACGGCAAGCATTTGTAAAAATTCGCGGCGGTTCATCATGCTGTGAAACTCCTTAATTCTGAATGGATGAATGTGCTGTTAGTATTGTTTTGATTCTAGCGTTTAATGCATTCAAGTAAATGGTATTAAACACCCAAATCAGGCAGGTACATATATAAAAAAACGGCGAGAGTAATTTCCTCGCCGTTTTTTTATATATAACTTACTGCGCTTACTTGCGGAATACAGACGCTTTCATCGGCAAGCCGTTGCTGATGTAAGAATGGAAATATTCCAGATCGTTGTATTCTTCGCTACCGACAGCAAATGGCACCGCGCGTACCTGTTTATTACAACCTACATAACGATTCTGAAGGGTAACCAGCGTTTCAGCTCCGCGGAATACTGGCCAGTGCGTGGCTTGGCCGATTGCAGGTGACAGTACTTCCGAGCGCAAACGGTTGCCCGCATTTTCAACGTGGCAGCTGGCACAGGAAAAGCCTAACTGACCGCGCCGTGAATAAAAATGTTTTTTGCCTGTGTCGTACGCAGCTTGTGCTGCGGCTCCGTTGACTTTGACATTCATCAGCATGCCATCGGACAGGGTGCGTGCATAGGAGGTTAACGTGCCCATGGTTGCAGCATCGGCCAATTTGTATGCTTCTTCACCATTCGCAGTACGGCAATCATTAATCGCCATTTCAAACGTAACTACCTTGCCGGCTTTGTCGTCAAAGTAAGGATAGTTACCCGCAACGTTCTTACCGCCATTAGCAAAACAGCTGGAATAGGTTTTACCATTCTTGAATGGGGTGTTCCACATCTTCTGGCCTTGGTCTACTGCGGTGCCGAAAGGTGGAAAGTCCATGATGCTTTCATATTGCGCCATTGCGTCGGCATCAAAAGCAAGCGCACCATAAACATATTGATCCAGTTTGATGTCTGGATATTTATTGGTGTAATACTTTACCAGGCTCTGGCGATCTTGTTCAGGGGTGGCATTGGCTGTGACTGTCCCGAATAATAGACCGGCACTAACCAGCGCTAGCAGCGATTTCTTCATGCTGTCCTCCGTAAATTATATGGAATTTACACCGGGAAGATAATCTTCCCGGTGTTTTTCTCTCACAATCAGCCGACAGTAGCGTCAGCGGTATTGGTTTCGCCCTTGTTATCTTTCCAGGTTACAGTGACTTTATCGCCTGCTTTAGCACCCTTAACTTTAAAACCCAGGTATGGGTTCTTGGAAATCGCGCCACTCCACTCAGCTTCCAGTACAGTTTTGCCGTTTAGTGTAGCCGTTACTTCGGTGATGTGGTGAGCTGGAATTAACTGACCCGTTTTAGCGTCTTTGCGCTGACCGGTTTCCATAGGGTGATTCATCAGTACTTTAATATCAGCGGTATCACCGGCCATTGTGGCGCGGATTTTCATTGGTTCTGCCATGGTTATTCCTTTATCAATGTATGAGTTGAGTAATTATCTAGGTTTGACAGTATTAACCGCCGCAGCCGCCGATAGTTACTTTTACTTCTTTAGCGGCGGTATAAGTCTTGCCGCCGGCTGTAACAATTGCGCGAACCATAGCTGTTTGACCCATTTTGATACGGGTAGATACAAAAGGCTCAGCACCGTTGCTGATTTTGAAGTTGGCAACCAGTGGGTTAGCGTTTTTCTCAGCCATGATAGCGATAGCAGTAGTACCGGCAATTTTGCTGGTAATTTCAACAGGAACAACAGCACCGTTTTCAGCGATGTCTGGAGCCTTGATGCTGATATCTTTGCTCTCGGTAGGAGCGCTTGCGCCCATGCCTTTAAGTGCGTCAGCAACTGATTTTGCGCTGAAAGCAGCGGTGTTGTAGGCAGCAAATGCGTTGCCTGTGCCAAATAAGCCAGCGGCCATCGCCAGGGTGCCAGCTGCGGTAGCGCCCTTAAGAATATTACGACGTAAAACGTTCATGCAGTTCTCCTTGTGGATAGTGGTTCGATTTTATAAGCCATAGACAAAGTCAGTCACTTTGTCGATTTCTTGTTCGGTTAATACTTTATTTTTGCCAAATGGAATCATAACGGTGTTGGGGTTGGCATCCATGGCATTCCAGATTTGGGCACGTAACTTGGCTTTGTCTGGATAGCGTGCCTGCATCGCAATCAGGGGTGGCCCGATTGTGCCTGCGGATTCGGCATCCGGCATGGTCGGCATGGCGTGACAAGCCAGGCAGTTGCCCAAGCCTTTGTCATAGGCTATTTGCTTGCCGGTCATTTCTGGTTTGGCTGCGTCGGCGGCAGCGGCAACGTTTATTACACTAAGTGTGCCAACTAGGCTGGCAGTTAATATCAATGATGCGTTTAACCGCATGTCATCCTCCTGATTTATGGGTTCTGGTGATTCATTACGCAATCTTAAAACTTACGTACCGTCAATCCGAACTCGGATTAGCAAAGCATAGAGCAAAAAAAACTTCTATCCAAGAGGGACGGTGGTTTTTTTTTGGGAAAATAGGCTGGAAAGTATATATGTACCAAGTTTGAATAAGATAAAAGTGTCGATTAAGCAGGTTTTTTATCGGTTTTATTTTGCAATATTAATTGTTTTAATCGTGCTTCTGCAATAGACATCTGATAAAAATCGCCATCATGGGTTTTCAGGGCGATTTGCAATTGTTCAATTGCGGCAGTGAGATTGCCTTGATGTGCATAGGCTTCTGCTTGTGCGTAATGGCGGAGAAAGTCTTTGCCCTGTTGCGCGTAGCTGCGTGATTGCAGTTCATAGAGATGGTAATCATCCGGATAGAGCGCCAACTGTTCAGTAACTAATGCAATGGCTTCGCCAGTGTGTGCCGCAGTAAGCAGGGCTTCGGCATAGCTGTAAATCAGTGGGCGGTAATTCGGGTAGCGGATGCGTGCGTCGTGGTAACGCTGTAGAGCGCCATTCATATCCCCAGAATTTTGTTTGATTTTTGCTCCCAGGCTGTCAATGATCGGGCTTTTTGCCCCAATCTGGACAAGTTTTTGGTAAGCGGCTTCTGCGGCCTTGTATTGTTGGGCCTGCATCAATGCAAGGGTCAGTCCATATTGTACCGAGCCAAGATTGGCATAGCGTTTATCGTGAATGGCATCGGTAAATTCGGTGACTGCTGCTGTCGGTGATTGATTCAGTACGCGTAATTTTACGCGCAATAACTGAAACTCCAGGCTGTCGGTAAGCTGTTTATGCGCCAGGTTGGCTGCCCGATTCTGCATATCGGCGATACGTTCGGTAGTCAGCGGGTGAGTGCGCAAATATGCGGGTGCATTGTTGTCATACAGACGGCTGTATTTTTGCAAACGTTCGAAAAAAGTGGCCATGGCACTCGGGTTGAATCCGGCGGTGCTCATGATTTGCATGCCAATGCGGTCCGCTTCACGTTCATTGTCACGGCTGAAATCAAGTCGTTTCTGAATAGAAATAGCCTGTGCGGCTGCAATTGCTCCGCCAGTGATTTGCGGATTGGAGCGTGATGCTAAAATTGCTATGGCTAATGCGGCCAGTGATGGCAAAATGCCATTGCTCTGGTTTTCGATCATGCGCGCCAGATGATGTTGAGTAACGTGCGCGATTTCATGGCCCAGCACGCCGGCAAGTTCGGATTCGTTTTGCGCGGCCTCGATCAACCCGGTGTGAACCCCGATGTAGCCGCCGGGTAAGGCGAAAGCGTTAAGGGTGTTGTCCTTGAGTACGAAAAACTGGAAGCTGCGTTGGCTTTCCGAGCTGGCAGCTACCAGGCGATATCCCAACTTGTTCAAGTAGTCAGTAAGCTCGGCATCATCGTAATATTGAGGATCAGCGTAGATGTCTCGCATGATTTCACTGCCTACCCGGGCTTCATCGCGTGGTGAAAAGCTGCTTTGCGAAATGTCGCCTAAATCCGGCAGTTCGCTGGCTATGGCAGATTGGCTGGAGAGGCAGAGTATGAGTATGATCGATGTCCATTTCATGGCTCATATGATAACCGTATTTATTTTGGAGTTCCTTAACTATGCATGAATTTACGCATTTTGATCAACAAGGCCATGCGCAAATGGTCGATGTGGCCGACAAAGCAGACACCAGGCGTGTAGCGGTCGCGCGCGGGCGTATTGTCATGCTGCCGGCAACTTTGCAAATGATACAACAAGGCAGCGCCAAAAAAGGCGATGTGTTAGGTGTGGCACGGGTTGCGGCAATTCAGGCGGCCAAACGTACCGCTGACCTTATCCCGTTGTGCCACCCGCTGGCATTGACGCGCGTTAATGTGGCTTTTGAGGTGAATGAGGCATTGTCGGCGATAGACGCAGAAGTCAGGGTCGAGACTGTGGGTAAGACTGGTGTGGAAATGGAAGCGCTGACCGCGCTGAACATCGGCTTGCTGACCATATACGATATGTGTAAAGCGGTGGATCGCGGTATGCAGATGGAAGCCATCCACCTGCATGAAAAGTCCGGCGGCAAGTCCGGGCATTGGCTGGCGCCGTAACATATTGTTACAGTTTTACTGGTTTTGGAAATGGTTTCGTAGCTGTTCTGATTCATGATGCAGATGTGGGTGCAAAAATGATGTGCTCACCAAGGTAGAAAGGTAAATCATGACTTATCCCAAAATACTCGCGTTCGTTGTTGTTGCCTTGTGCGCAACATCCGCACAAGCTGAGACGACAATGCAATCGCTGATGCAGTTTGCGGCGAATGGCCATGATCGTTCATCGCGGGCGAATGGTTTTAACCCAAGGCAGAATGAACAAAATGCCGACAGCGGTTATGAACAGCGCCAGCAGCGAGAAGTAGAGCCGTCGCGGCAACGCAACGAGGGGTTTGGTTATGGTTTTGAACGTCGGCAAGAGCGCTCGGGACGTCCGGATTATGGACGGCGTGGACGCGATTAACGAATTGCATGAATCAGGAGAGTCGTATGGATAAGCGTAAATTAAACCTGGCTGTTTTCGCATTGCTGGCGACAGCTAATCTGGCTTGGGCGGATGATGTGGCGAGCTTTACAGACCGTGCGCAGGTGCTTTCGGCCACCCCTGTTTATCAGCAAATTAATGAGCCACGCCGCGAATGCTGGACTGAAACCGTAAACGGTTACAGCAATGGTGGCGGTGAGCATAGTTATGGTGGCGCGATTCTGGGTGGATTGGTCGGTGGTCTGTTGGGGAATACGGTAGGTCAGGGTAATGGCCGAATTGCGGCCGCAGCCGTGGGAGCCGCCACTGGTGCCGTAGTGGGTGATAAAGTCGCCAATAATAATGGTGGCTATAATCAGCCCCGGCAAGTTGAGCATTGCGCCAACCATGACAATTATCGCCAGGTGATTAATGGCTACAATGTCGTCTATCGTTATCAGGGACGCACCATGACGGCGATGCTGCCGCAAGACCCTGGCAAATTCGTCAATGTTAATGTCAATGTTGCACTGGCGGGCTATCAGCGTGATGAGCGTCAGGGTTATGATGATCAGGAAAATAACTGAGTAGTGTGTCAGGTTATCCCGGATAGTATTCGTGAATACTATCCGGGCAGGGCTTTGGCAGGTGCCCTGTCGTGCAGTGCCAGTGGTGATGTGATTACTACTGGAAATTCTTATGTTTTTGTCTAGACTTAATATTGTTCTCATTTAATAGGAGCAATATTATGCTTACGCAATTGTTAACCAGGATGCGGCAGGTGCCTACCCATGACAATCATGATCAGGTAGTGTCATGGCACGTATTCCGGACGCTGAGTGAAGCAGAAGCGTACGCTGAACATGTGGTGTTGAGTGACGGCCAGTATCTGGTGGGTGGTACTGATCACGACACTGTCGGCACGTTATGGTGGGTTGGCGTCGAGGTCGATGACATTGCGAAGTGGGGGAATGGGAGTGCGGTGAATAAGCATGCCGCATAAACAGTCCTGAATGGTGCAAATTAATAGAGTGATGCACCATAATCATGCAAACATGATTTTTTAACGATAGCTTTGTTAGTTATGTATTTGATAATTAACTAATATTTTTTCTGGCATGGGTATTGCTTTGTGTAGTGCATGATGACTACCTCTGATACCCTATTAAAATCATCCGCCTGCGCCTATTGTGGCGTTGGTTGTGGTGTGCTGATTGAGACCGATGGTACCAATATCCTCGGTGTGCGTGGCAACCCTGATCACCCTGCCAATTTTGGCCGGCTTTGCACCAAGGGCGCGACGCTCAATCTGGCTGCGGCACAAATCGATGCTCGAGCGTTGTATCCGGAACTGCGCCTGGAACGCGACGCATTACGCCAGCGTGTGGAATGGAATGGTGCGCTGGATCATGCCGCAGAACGTTTCGCGGCTATCATTCAGGAACACGGTGCTGATGCGGTCGGTTTCTATATTTCCGGTCAACTGCTGACCGAAGATTATTATGTCTTCAACAAGTTGGCGAAGGGTTTGATCGGCACAAATAATGTCGATACCAACTCGCGTCTATGCATGTCCAGCGCGGTGACCGGTTATAAATCCACCCTTGGTGCCGATGCACCGCCCGCCTGTTACGACGATATTGCCACAACGGACTGCCTGTTCATTGCTGGCTCCAATACTGCTTATGCCCACCCTATCCTGTATCGTCGAATAGAGGACGCGCGCAAAGCCAACCCCAATCTCAAAGTAATTGTTGTTGATCCGCGTCGTACCGACACCTCACGTGAAGCGGATTTGCATCTGCCGATTTTGCCTGGAACGGATGTGGCACTATTTAACGCCATGTTATACGTCATGCTCTGGGAAGACATGCTCGATCAGGACTATATCGCCGCTCACACCAATGGCTTTAGCGAGTTGCGCGCCACGGTGCGGGAATATTCCCCGGAAACGGTAGCCGCATTGTGTGGCGTGCCTGCTGCGGATATTGTCACTGCGGCACGCTGGTTCGGGCAATCGCCGGCAACGTTGTCGCTGTATTGCCAGGGGCTCAATCAATCCAGTCATGGCACGGACAAGAATGCAGCGCTGATTAATTTGCATCTGGCCACCGGCCAGATCGGCCGCCCCGGCGCAGGGCCGTTTTCGCTGACCGGACAGCCTAATGCAATGGGCGGGCGTGAGGTTGGCGGTATGGCAAATCTGTTGTCCGCGCATCGCGATCTGGCCAATCCTGTTCACCGGGATGAAGTCGCCCGGTTGTGGGGTGTGGAATCCGTTCCCGCGACGCCGGGTAAGACCGCGCTGGAAATGTTCGAAGCGGTGGCGCGTGGCGAAATAAAAGCCCTGTGGATCGCCTGTACCAACCCTGCGCAGTCCCTGCCTAATCAGGAGCTGGTGCGTGCTGCCCTGCAAAAGGCCGAGTTTGTGGTGGTGCAGGAAGTCAATGCCTATACCGAGACCGCTGAGTATGCCGATTTGTTATTGCCGGCAGCTGCCTGGGGTGAAAAGGAAGGCACCGTTACCAATTCCGAGCGCCGTATTACCCACTTGCAAACCGCAATACCGGCACCTGGTGAATGTCGCCCGGACTGGGAGATTGCGGTCGATTTTGCGCACCGGTTAGGTGCGCGTCTGGGTAAACCTGGTGCAGCATTATTCCCGTACGCAGATGCTGAAGCGGTGTTCAATGAGCACCGTGAAACTACGCGTGGGCGTGACCTGGATATTACCGGCTTGTCTTATGCATTGCTGGATAAGCAAGGCCCGCAACAATGGCCGTACCCTGAGGGTGCGCAGTCCGGGAAAGTGCGTTTATATGCGGATGGCATTTACCCCACGGCTGATGGTCGGGCCAAGTTTGCCAACGCGCGTTATCTGCCCACGGCCGAAGTCATCGACGCGCGCTATCCGCTGCATCTGAATACCGGCCGGCTGCGCGATCAGTGGCATGGCATGAGCCGAACCGGCATGGTCGCGCGTCTGTACAGCCACGTTGAGTCACCCGTGCTGTCCATGCATGCTGATGATATGGCGCGGCGTGGTCTTAAAACGGGTGATCTGGCGCGGGTGAAAAGCCGGCGTGGCGAGTTGCTGGTGCCTGTGGAGGCCAGTGATGACATGCGCACAGGTCAGACCTTCATGCCTATGCATTGGGGTAGCCGTTACATGAGTGGATTGGGTGTGAATGCACTGACCATGGATCAGCGTGACCCCGTCTCCAAACAGCCTGAACTGAAACATGCTGCCATTCAGGTGGAAAAAGCACCGCTGCCATGGCACATGGCGGTCATGCGCCGCGATAACGCAGTGGCACGTATGTTGCGTATACAACCATTGCTGTCCCGCTTCGATTATGCCAGTTGCGGTTTGTATGGCCGGCAAAATCCGGTGCTGGTGCTGCGCATAGCCAACGCGACTCCGTTATCAGCAGCGCTGATGGCCGAGATAGATACCTTGCTCGATATGCAGGATGAAACCTGCATCATGCGTTATGACGACCCGAAACGGGGTATAGCCAAACGTGTGCTGGTGGAAGATGGTCGTGTGACCGGAGTGCGGCTGACCGGTGAAGTTGCCGCGCGCGACTGGCTCAAGGAGATGATGGCCGAAGGCGCCGAGATTGCACCATTACGCAGCTGGGTGCTGGCGCCCTTGTCCACACCACCGAGTGGCAGTAGCAGTCGTGGCCGCATAGTGTGCAACTGTCTGAATGTGTCTGAAACGCAAATTCTGACTGCGGTTGGTCAGGGGGCAGATCTGGCAACATTGCAGGCCACGCTGAAATGTGGCACCGAGTGCGGGTCATGTGTGCCGGAGCTTAAACGTATGATTATGTCGGGGAAACAGGAGGCAGCATGAGCTATTCCGCGATACTGAAAGAAATAGCGCGCGGTGTGCATGGCGCTCGCGATCTGAGCGTAGAAGAAGCCGATCAGCTGTATGGCGCAATGCTGGATGGCGGCGTACCGGAAATGGAACTGGGCGCTATCCTGATTGCCTTGCGCATGAAAGGGGAGTCTGCCGATGAGCTGCTTGGTTTCTATCAGGCGCTCGAATCCCGTCAGTATTCGTTATCAGTGCCGGCAGGCGGAGTACGCCCGGTTGTCATTCCCAGTTATAACGGCGCGCGCCATCAGCCCAATCTGGTGCCTTTGCTGGCGCTGCTGCTGGTCAAGTTCGGCGTGCCGGTGCTGTTGCATGGCACGCTGGAAAGCCAGGGGCGCACTACGACTGCCTATATCTTGCGTGAACTTGGTATCTTGCCGTGTGCCAGTCTTGCTCAGGCCAATACCGCGTTAGCCAATGATGGCATCGCCTTCGTGCCAACTGCGGTGTTGTCACCCGGTCTGGCAAATTTGCTGGCACTGCGTAGCCGTCTGGGCGTACGCAATACTGCACATACGCTGGCAAAAATGATTTCCCCATTCAAGGGTGAAAGTTTGCGTCTGGTGAGCGTATCGCACCCGGAATACCTGGTGAAAATGCGCGAATTCTTTGAAACCACCGGCTTGCGCGCGCTGCTGCTGCGAGGTACCGAGGGCGAAGCGCTGGCTAACCCTAAGCGGCGTCCAGAGCTGCTGTATTGTGATGACGGCAAATCGCAACTGTTGTTTGAAGCCGAACTCGGCCCGCTGAAATCACTGCCGAATTTGCCTGACTCCATCGACGCAGTCACTACCGCACTGTGGATACAGGCTGTCCTTGCCGGGCAGCATCCCATCCCGTTGCCGGTGATTAATCAACTGGCGTGCTGTTTGTATGGTGCGGGCTATACCACGGACATGAATCAGGCCAAAGCGATCGTCGCGATGGAAACCAACAGCTTGGCAATGGTGTAAAAGGAGATGGTGATGAACGGTAAAGTTTATTTGATCGGCGCAGGTCCGGGTGACCCCGAACTCATTACATTGAAGGCCGTACGCATACTGAAAACGGCGGATGTGGTGCTGGTAGATGATCTGGTGAACCCTGCATTGCTGGAACATGCCCGGGCTGACGCACGCATTATCCCGGTGGGCAAACGCGGCGGCTGTCAGTCGACCCCGCAGGCATTTATCCAGCGGCAGATGATACAGGAGGCTCATGCAGGCATGATCGTCGCGCGGCTGAAGGGCGGTGACCCGTTCATGTTCGGCCGGGGCGGTGAAGAAATTGTCGCGTTGCGCGAAGCCGGTATTGCCGTTGAGGTGATTAGCGGCATTACGTCCGGTATTGCAGCACCGGCGACATTGGGTGTGCCAGTCACGCACCGTGACTGGGCGCCGGGGGTGACATTCATCACCGGCCATAGCCGCGCAGGCAACGAGGTGAACTGGGCCGCATTGGCAGCTACGCGCACCACACTGGTTATTTACATGGGGGTCAAGCATCTGCCTGATATCGTCAGCCAGTTAATAGCAGGTGGTCTGGCAGCGGATACTGCTGCACTGGCCGTCCAAAGCGGGACATTGGCGCAGCAGCGTGAAGTCAAGGCAACCCTGGGATCGTTGCATGGCGCTATGCTGGCAGCCGGGCTGGGCAGCCCCGCAATTGTCGTGATTGGTGCAGTTGCCGATCTCGCGCAAATTGTGGCCCACACAGAATCAGTCGCACAAGCGGCATAAATAGTAATTTTGAAGCAGCAAAAAAATTTCATCAGCACAAGCAGGCTGCAACGGCGCGGCTCCATTTGTACGGTGGTTTCAACAATTTAACCGCAAGCATTAGGAGTATACGCAATGGATAAACTGAAATTAGTCATGGTCGGCAACGGGATGGCCGGGGTGCGTACCCTGGAAGAGTTGCTTAAACTCGCGCCCGAGCGTTACGACATTACCGTGTTTGGCGCAGAGCCGCACGCCAACTACAACCGTATTCTGTTATCGCCGGTACTGGCCGGTGAGCAAACCATACAGGACATCATGCTCAACGATGTCGACTGGTATCAGGAAAACGGGATTAAGCTGCATCTCAATAAGAAAGTAACCGGCATCGATCGTAAAAAACGCATCGTTACCGCTGAAGACGGCACCACCGCAGAATACGACAGGCTGATTCTGGCTACCGGTTCCAATCCGTTCATCCTGCCAATACCGGGTAAAGATTTGCCGGGTGTGATCGGGTATCGCGATATTGCGGATACCGATGCCATGATCGAGGCGGCAAAAATATATAAGCACGCAGTGGTGATCGGTGGCGGTTTGCTGGGTCTGGAAGCGGCGAACGGTCTGAAATTGCGTGGCATGGACGTGACGGTTGTGCATAAAAACGAATGGCTGATGGAACGTCAGCTGGATAAGATTTCAGCCAAACTGCTGCAAAAGAGCCTGGAAGACAAAGGCTTGAAATTCCTGCTGGAAAAAGACACAACCGAGCTGGTACAAGGCGAATCGGGGCGAGTGAGTGCGGTCAGGTTTGCCGATGGAGAAATCATTCCGGCTGACCTGGTCGTAATGGCGGTCGGTATTCGTCCGAACTCTGCGCTGGCAGAGCAGATTGGTATTCACTGCAATCGCGGTATCGTGGTGAGTGACACTATGCAGACGTTTGATCCGCGTGTGTATGCCGTTGGCGAATGCGTGAACCATCGCGGAATTGCTTATGGACTGGTTGCGCCGTTGTTCGACATGGCCAAGGTGGCTGCTAACCATCTGGCGGAATTCGGCATCGCACGCTATGTGGGTTCGGTGACGTCGACCAAGCTGAAAGTAACGGGCATCGACTTGTTCTCCGCGGGTAACTTTACCGGGGGTGAAGGTTACGAAGAGATACTTTTGTCTGACCCGGTTGGTGGTGTTTACAAGAAAATCGTGATTCAGGATAACAAGATCGCCGGCGCGGTGATGTATGGCGATACCGTGGACGGCGCCTGGTATTTCCAGATGCTGCGTGAAGAGCGCAATGTGTCGGATATCCGTGATCACCTGATGTTCGGTCAGAGTCATGTTGGTGACCTGGGCCACCAGGGACAGAACCGTGCGTCTGCGATGAGCGATGATATGGAAATCTGCGGCTGTAACGGTGTGTGTAAAGGCACGGTGGTTAAGGCGATCAAGGAGAAAGGGCTGTTTACGCTGGAAGATGTGCGTAAACATACCAAGGCATCCTCATCCTGCGGATCGTGTACCGGTCTGGTTGAGCAAGTGCTGGCCTCGGTACTGGGCGGTGATTACTCGGAAGCGCCGAAAACTAAAGCTATGTGTGGCTGTTCTGATCATACCCATGCCGATGTACGTGCGGCGATCCGTGAAAAGAAGTTATTGAGTATCCCCGATGTCATGTCTGCATTGGAATGGCGTACTCCTAACGGTTGTGCCAGTTGCCGTCCGGCATTGAACTACTACCTGATTTCATCATGGCCAGGCGAGGCGAAGGATGATCCGCAATCGCGTTTTATCAACGAACGTGCCCATGCCAATATTCAGAAAGATGGCACCTATTCGGTGATACCACGTATGTTCGGTGGACAAACCACGCCAGATGAATTGCGTCGGATTGCTGATGTGGCAGACAAATATGCGATACCGACCGTGAAGGTAACGGGTGGGCAGCGTATCGACTTGCTTGGTGTGAAAAAATCCGATTTGCCAGGTGTATGGCAAGACTTGGGCATGCCGTCCGGGCTGGCATACGGCAAAGCGTTGCGTACCGTAAAAACCTGTGTGGGCAGTGAGTGGTGCCGTTTTGGTACGCAGGATTCGACCAAGCTGGGCGTCGATATCGAAAAAGCACTGTGGAAAATGTGGGCGCCGCATAAAGTGAAGTTTGCAGTGTCGGGTTGCCCGCGCAACTGTGCCGAAGCCGCAATCAAGGACGTGGGTATTATCGGCGTAGATTCCGGCTGGGAAATTTATATCGGTGGTAACGGCGGGATTAAAACCGAAGTCGCACACTTTTTCGTTAAACTGAAAACGGATGTGGAGGTGATGGAGTATTCCGCCGCATTCCTGCAGTTGTATCGTGAAGAAGGTTTTTATCTGGAACGCACCGTGCACTATCTGGCGCGGGTCGGCATGGATTACATCAAACAGCGCGTGCTGGAAGATGAAGCCGGGCGCAAAGCACTGTATGACCGCATGATGTTTGCCGTACAGAACGAAAAAGATCCCTGGCTGGAACGTACGCAAGAGGGTGTAGGCAAGCACGAATTTGAAATGTTGTCAGCGTAGGCGGTTCAGCATGAATAAAAATACCGTCCTGGGTCGCAGGCGTATGCTGATGTGCGCGTTGTTCTCCATGCCTTTACTGACAGCGCTGCCGGTGCAGGCAAAATCAGAGCCGCTGAATATTGCGGACGCGATTAATAAAGCCGGGCGTCAACGGATGTTGTCACAACGCATCGCGAAGGCCTACGCGCAGTTAGTGCTGGGTATTTACCCAGAGCGCGCACGAACCATGTTGAATAATTCAGTGGCTTTATTTGAAAGCCAGTTGGCTGAACTGACGGCTTTTTCGCCTACCTCGGAAATTCGTGCGTTATATCGTCAATTGGCCGAAGTGTGGGAGCCGTATCGCAAATCAGCTACAGCAATTGCCAGTATCGCCGGGCTGAAGCAGGTGGCTGCATTAAATGAAGGAGTGCTGCATACGGCTCACGTGGCTACGCTGGCACTGGAGAAACAGTCAGGCTCCGCGGTCGGGCATCTGGTGAATGTGTCCGGGCGCGAACGGATGCTGTCGCAACGCTGTGCAAAATTTTCTTTATTTCGCGCTGCTGGCCTGCGGGATGACGCTGTGGAGAAAGGTCTGGCAGATGCGCGTAAGGAATTCGAATCCGGTCTTGCTGAACTGAAAGCCGCGCCACAGAACACATTGGAAATTAATAACCAGTTGTTATTGGCAAGCAGTCAGTGGGGTTTTTTCGTCAGCGCCATGAATAGTTATGAGTTGGGCGCGCAGAATCAGACCAGTCTGCAGTACATAGCAGCCAGCAGCGACCATGTGCTGGAGGTGATGGATGCTACTACTGCTATGTATCAATCAATTTATCGAGTCTGAAAATTAACGTTAAAGGTATCTATTATGAGTAACTGGACACAGATTTGCAGTCTGAGTGATATTCCCAATCTGGGATCGCGGGTTGTGCAAACCACGCAAGGCGATATTGCCGTATTTCGTACCGATGGCGATGAGGTATTTGCGCTGCATGACAAATGCCCTCATAAGGGCGGGCCGCTGTCGCAGGGCATCGTTGCCGGTAAAACCGTTACCTGTCCGTTGCATGGCTGGAAAATCGGTCTGCAGACGGGCGATGCCGAGGCGCCAGATGAAGGGCATGTAGCCTGTCTGCAAACCAAAATCGACGAGGCCGGTGTGGTGTGGTTGGGCTTGACTGCCAAACCTGCCTGCTAAGGTGAAATCATGAGCAGTATGAGCTACCTGGCCGTGGTAGAGCGCTATCACCAGTACCGGGACGCATTGGGCGAATTGCTGTCATCCATTCTGACCGGCATGGGTGATACCCAGTTGCTTACGGCCGGGAATGCCAGACATAAAGCCATGAATTGTGTGGTGACGCACTATCCGTTCGTTGAACTGCTTTATGTGCTTGATGCTGACGGCAAGCAAATTACGCACAATATTGCAGCGGGTCATGCGGCGCAGAGCAGCGACAGCGGCGAAGGTCGCGATCGCAGCATGCGGCCGTATTATGTGCAGGCTAAAGCACACGGTGGTGTCAGTATTACCGAGCCTTATTTATCCAGTGCCAGCAACATCCTGTGCGTTTCCGCTATTTTGCCATTGACCGATCCGGAGAGCGGCGAACAGCGCTATATCGTGCTGGATATTGATCTCACCGGTGCAATCGAATTCATGATGGGAGATCACGCACGGCGACGCTTCTTGCCGGTATTCAAGCTGATCTACAGCATTATTGTATTGGGCTTGGCAGCGGTAACCGGGGTGTTGCTGTATGCAGCATTCGGGGAGCTGATTGCGTTGCGTGATGTGGGTGACAATACCGCCGAGTTGCATCTGAAACCGTTCGGGGTGATTATCTTTCTCACTCTGGCGCTGGCCATCTTTGACCTGGGTAAGACCATACTGGAAGAAGAGGTGCTGATGCATAAAGATATATTCCGGCATAGTTCTACGCGCCGTACCATCACCCGGTTTATTGCCGCGATTCTGATTGCGGTATCCATCGAGGCATTGTTGCTGATGTTCAAATCGGCATTGGGGGTAACGCACGAAATGGTAGAAGCGGTATGGATGATGTTTGCTGCTGTCGGTTTGCTGGTGGGGCTGGGCTTGTATGTCTACCTCGGTGCGCGTGCTGAAGCCTTGCTGACCGCAGGAGCCAGACGATGAACGGGCTGGTGCTGTTTGCGCATGGCGCACGCGACCCGCGCTGGGCGGAACCGTTTCAGCGCCTGCAGCAGATCGTCAGCATGCAGCACCCGCAGAGCAAAGTGGTGCTGGCGTATCTGGAGCTGATGCTGCCCAGCTTGCCTGATGCAGTTGCAGCACTGGTGGCGCAAGGAGCGAAGACGATCAATATCGTGCCTTTGTTTCTTGGGCCTGGCGCGCATCTGCGTCAGGATTTCCCGGTGTTGCTGGAAGGTTTGCGCACACAGTATCCGCAGCTTGAGTTAACGTCTTTACCGGCGCTGGGCGAGAGTGAGGCGCTGTTGAATGCGATTGCCGAGTGGATCACGCATGCACTACCGCATGCACCAGATTGAAATAGATCGCACCAATTACGGGCGCTGTCTAGCAAACCAGCCCCGTATCTCAGTTTAATTCCATTTAAAAACAATCAACTAAATATGTCGTGCTGAATGGCATGATATTTGCTGTATAGCTTTGCATAAAAATAATTTTTTGTTTACCGTAGGAAGTTGAATTCATGGATAAGTCATTCTGGAAAGCGGGGCACACGCCTACGCTAATTGCTGCATTTTTATATTTTGATCTGTCCTTTATGGTCTGGGTCATGCTTGGGCCACTGGGCGTGCAGATTGCCGGTGATCTGGGGCTGGACGCCGGACAAAAAGGCCTGATGGTCGCTACGCCGGTGCTCGCGGGCGCCTTGTTGCGCATCGTGATGGGCGTGCTGGTTGATCACCTCAAACCTAAAAAAGCGGGCCTGATCGGGCAGGTGATCGTGTTATGCGCGCTGGCCTGGGCCTGGCTGGCAGGTATCCATAGCTTCCAGCAGGTGTTAGTGCTGGGTATGCTGTTAGGGTTTGCGGGTGCGGCATTTGCCGTGGCGCTGCCGCTGGCATCGCGCTGGTATCCGCCGCAACATCAGGGAACGGCGCTGGGCATTGCCGGCGCAGGCAATTCGGGTACGGCGCTGGCAGCATTGTTTGCACCGGGTCTGGCAGTCGCATTCGGCTGGAACAGTGTGTTCGGACTGGCCATGATCCCGCTGGGCATTGCGCTGGCTGTGTACCTGATTTTTGCCAAGGACAGCCCGGAATGCCCGCCGGCTAAATCGTTGACTGAATATATGCATGTACTGAAAGACAAAGATGCCTGGTGGTTCATGTTCTTCTACAGCGTGACATTTGGCGGTTTTGTCGGCATGGCTTCCAGCCTGACTATCTATTTCAATACCCAGTATGGCTTGTCCGCGATTACTGCCGGTTACTTTACCGCGGCCTGTGTTTTTGCCGGGTCATTGGTGCGTCCGTTGGGCGGCATGCTGGCCGACCGTATCGGCGGCATTCGTTCCTTGACTATCATGTATGCACTGGCGGCGCTATTCCTGCTGTTAGTGAGTGTGGGCATGTCTACGCCGATGCTGGCAATGACGGTCATCGTCCCGGCTATGCTGGCTTTGGGTATGGGTAATGGTGCGGTATTCCAGCTAGTGCCGCAGCGCTTCCGTCGTGAAATCGGCGTGATGACCGGTCTGGTGGGAATGGCGGGTGGGGTGGGCGGATTCTATCTGGCTTCCAGCCTGGGCTATTCATATAAAATTACCGGGAGCTACCAGATTGGCTTCGTGATCTTTGCCGGTCTGGCAGTTGTTGCCCTGATCGGGCTGACCAAAGTTAAATCACGCTGGCGTACCACTTGGGGCGCTCCGGGTGTTAGCGGCGCACGGATTTAATTCAGCCTGGTTTTGATAATGTCATTACAGCTTACGGTTGGGCATGTATCGGCCACCGGCCCGCGCGAGCGCAATGAGGATTTTTGTGGTTTCGTGACGCCGGAGCGGGCTCAGCTTGCCGATAAAGGGGCGATGGTTGCTCTGGCAGATGGGGTGTCGGGTGGCGCGGGCGGGCGAGAAGCGGCGGAGTATACGGTACGCGGGCTGCTTGCTGACTATTATGCGACGCCGGATACGTGGGAGGTGCCGTTTGCGCTGGATAAGGTACTGACGGCCATTAATCGCTGGCTGATTTCGCAGGCGACGACCCGGCGCGATCTGGCCGGTATGTCATGTACGCTCTCGGCGCTGGTGTTGCGTGGCTGCCGGTATTATCTGGCGCATGTCGGCGATAGCCGGATCTATCGTTTGCGCGATGGACAGTTCATGCAGTTGACCACCGATCATGTCTGGGATCGTCCCGATATGCGCCATGTATTAAAGCGCGCAGTGGGTCTGGATCAGCATTTGAGTATTGATTTTGGCGAGGGCGATTTACAAACTGGTGATGTTTTTTTGCTGGTGTCAGATGGCGTGTGGGAGCCGGTTGGTGAACTGGGGATGCTGACCACGCTGAATCTGTACAAGAATCCGCAGCTTACCGCCGAGGAATTGGTGCGACAGGCGCACAAACAGGGCGGTCAGGATAATGCCAGCGCCATGGTGGTGCGTATAGATGCAGTCCCCGAGCAAAATTTACGCGACCAGCTCAGCGCCGAGCGTAATTTGCCTATTCCGCCGCGACTGAAAGCCGAGACGCGGCTGGATGGCTTTGAGGTGGTTGCGCTGCTGCATGAATCGCGCATGTCCCTGTTATATCAGGTGCGGCGTCTGGCGGATGGGCGTTTGTGGGTGCTTAAAACCTTGCCGCCGCAAGTTACCGGTGATGTGGCTGCTGCAAATGCACTGATACAGGAAGAGTGGCTGGCCAAAAAAGTCATTGCCCACTACTTCCCGCAGATATTGCCCTTGGCGAGCGAAGAGCGCTCAGCTTTGTACTATGTGATGAGCTGGCATGACGGTGCAACCTTGCAGCAATATCTCGACAGTGGTCGCCATTTTGCGGTGGCGGAAACGGTGCAGATTGGTATCCGTCTGGTCAAAGGGCTGGCGGCATTGCACCGGCTGAATATCCTGCATCGGGATATTAAACCCGGCAATATCCATCTGGGTGCCGATGATAAATTGCGTATCCTGGATTTTGGCGTGGCTGCCAGCGAAGGCTTGCATGATCTTAAAGATGGTGCCGGCACGCCCAGCTTTATGGCACCGGAGTTGATTTCGGGTGAGGCGGCGAGTGTGCAGAGTGAATTATATGCAGCCGGCGTGACCTTGTATTATTTGCTAACGCGCAAATATCCGTATGGTGAGGTTGAGCCGTTTCAGCATCCCAGGTTCGGAGATCCTGTACCGCCCACACGCTATCGCCCGGAGATTCCGCATTGGCTGGAAAATATGCTGCTTAAGGCGGTGGCGCGCGATCCGCGTGCACGATTTGAAACAGCCGAAGAAATGCTGCTGGCGCTGGAGCAAGGTGAACGCAGGCCGCTGGATGCGCCGCGGCGCACACCATTGCTGGAGCGTGATCCGATGCGTTTCTGGCAGATGCTGGCATTGTTTTCGATAGCGTTAAATCTGATGCTGATTTATCTGATGGTGGCGTCTTAGGCCGGTCACATCAGCACATTTTTTGCTTGTATTTAATCAGTTGGATTAAAAAGAGAGTTTATATCATGCTTACTGTGATGATTGTTGATGACGATGCTGTGCGTGCAAAGCAGCTGGAACAGGCTTTTCGCAGCCAGCATTACAAAGTGGCGGAGGTGGTGGAGTCTGCATTCAAACTGCCTGAAGCGATTGCACGCTGCGCGCCAGATGTGATTATTATTGGTGCAGATTCGCCGGATCGCGATACGCTGGAGCATCTGTGTATTGCCACGCGCGATTGTCCGCGCCCGGTAGTCATGTTTACCGATGATAAAAACAGCGAATCCATCCGTGCGGCTTTAAAAGCGGGGGTGTCTGCCTATATCGTGGATGGACTGGATGCTGAACGTATTCAGCCTATCCTGGAAGTGGCGCGGATACGTTTTGAAGAGCATCAGGTGCTGGTTGATGCGGCCAACAAGGCCAATCGGACTCGGGAAGAACGCGAAATCATCGCTGAGGCCAAGCAGCGCCTGATGGCAGATCAATCGTTGAGCGAGGATGCGGCTTATCACGCCATGCGCCGCACTGCGATGGCCGATAATCGGCGCCTGATAGAAATTGCTGAAGCGATTTTGAAGGCATTGCCGCCCGTAAGCTAACGCGTGTATCTGAGTTTTGCTGCAGTCAGCGGACTGACTGCAGTGGATAAAAGTGATCATATACCCGGTTAAACACTACGGTGTAGAGCAGATAAAATACAATAAACCCGGCATCCAGTAACACTGCGTCAAGCCATCCCATCTTTAGCCACCATGCAATCAGTGGCACCGTCGCCATTACCAGACCTAATTCAAACAACGCAGCATGCAGGAAACGCATTGGCCAGCCGCGTGTCGACAGGTGGCCGCCGTAAGCTAGCTCAATGCGGTCGAAGCCATGATTGAACAGGCCATTCCAGACCATGGCAATGATTGAAATCACTACGACCAGTAATCCTGTTTCCCCCATGCTATGACCAGTGATCCAGCTTGCCAGAGGCGACACCAGAATCAGACCGATGGTTTCAAATAACAGGATGCTGCGTAAGCGGTCACGGAATGTGCGTAGCGTTTTCATGGTAGTGATCATTGTATAGGCGCCAAAATATAATCATAAATTGGAGTTTTGTAAAATTTAAGTTTCTATATTAAAAAATCAAAAGCTTAGTAGGGCTATTTTGATTTAATGAGTTGCCGTTATGAGGGACTGAATTACAAAAATGGGTAGGGTACTTGCGGTTAATTATATTTAAGGATAAACTTATCTTTAAATAGTTTTAGCGTTGCAATTATTGGCTAAGTACTGTTAATGCGATTGATTAATTGTGATTAAACCCAAGGAGAAAAAAATGAACTATTTCTTTTCTAAAGAAGCTTTGCCTTTAACCCTCGTTGTATCGTTGATTGTTTTTTCCTATCTGAGCTTTTTCAGCGTTATCCTGTTCGGATAAAGTTGTTGTAATACATGCTGCTTGCGGCAAAAGCGGGTGCACTATGCACCCGCGTGCTTGTTAAGTCATTGCGGGCGCATCTCTTTTAACAAATCCACTGCATCGCCTTCGGTGATAAGTTTTATCGTCATAGGATCCCCCGCAAAGGGAAATGCCCACGAGCGACTGGGGCTGTATCCTGCCGCCAGGTAATAGGTATTACCCCTCACTGCTTCCAGCTTCGCCACCCGGTTTCCGTCTGGAAATGCGGCGAAACGAAATTCATGCTTGCCCTCAGTAATATTCAGGCGTTTGTACATGCCGCGCGGCAGGCTGGCAATGATTTCTCCGTTATCTGTAATGTTCTGATTGCTCTCGAATAAGGTTGGCCCACTTACGTTAATGATATAAAGCTGGGCTAATTCATGTGCGGATACTGAAGGTGCAGCATGTGTGACCGCAGTGGTGGAAGACGGTGTGGCGCAACCAGCCAGCAATAGCACAACACAAAACGCAATGACTCTATTCAATTCAATTTTCATTCTGCGGTCTCCTGCATAGGTTGTTAAACATCTGAGCAGAGTTCATACACCGCTTCAGCACTCCGCTATGGCCAGCGACTGAGCAAGCGTGGCCTTCCTTTTGTACTGGTACGAATAGATCAGTAACAGCGACAGTTGTTCTATAGTGAAAAAAAACGAATTCTGATAAATTTCATTCTAGTGCAGTATTGCTTATGCATTGCTTTAGTTTCAAGATTAATAATAGCAAGAATAATTTATGAAATTCTGAGTTAAAGCCAAACATGACACCCAAGCATACAGAACGCGCACTACAGGTACTGCGAGCAACCAACAGGGCTCTGGAAAAGAGCACTGAGGAACAGGAGTTGCTGAATGAAATTTGCCAGATAATTACGGACGTCGGTGGATATCGTTTTACCTGGGTTGGCTATGCGCGGGATGATGCAGACAAGTCCGTCGAGTTTGTCGCTAGCGCCGGCTATCACCAGGACTACCTGAAGGAGATCCGTATCGGATGGGGCGATACCCCCATTGGTCAAGGGCCGGCCGGCATTGCGATCAAGACGTCAACTGCTTACGTTGTGCGGAATGTGCACAACAATCCGGATTTCAAGGTATGGCGTGATACAGCGATAAAATATGGCTATGAATCGGCCATAGCGTTGCCGCTAAGCTGGCGTGAGCAGACATTCGGTTGTCTGGTGATTCTGAGTGAAGAAGCGGATGCCTTTGATACCGGAGAGGCCGGCCTGCTCGGGGAGTTGGCGGCTGCACTGTCTTATGGGATTAATGCATTGCGCGCCAACCTGCAACGCGACCTTTCTGAAGCTGAACTGCGTACCGAGCGTGATACACAGGGCGTATTGCGCAAGATATTAAGTCTGTCGCTGGAACAAATTCCGCTGGAAGCGAAGCTCGATCGCGTGCTGGAATTATTATTCAGCATCCCCTGGCTCGCGCTGGAGCAAAAAGGTTCCGTATTTCTCGCGGATGAAAATTCAGACAAATTGTTGCTGGTTTCCAAAAAATACCTTTCCCCGGATTTAGCGCAGAAGTGTGCAACAGTAGACTTTGGCAAGTGCCTTTGCGGGAAGGCAGCTTCGACCCGCGAATTGGTGTTTCATAGCCACGTCACTCATGACCAGGAAGTTCGGGTGCATGGCATGCAGGATCATGGCCATTATTGTCAGCCTATTTTATCTTCACGGGGATTATTAGGTGTACTCAATCTGTATGTTGCAGCCGGACATGTACCAAAAGCGATAGAACGTCCTTTTTTAAACGCGGTTGCAGATACCTTGGCAGGCATAATCGAACTGGAACAAACGAGAATGGCGCAACAGCGTCTGATTGCGATACTTGATGCGACGCCTGATCTGGTTACTATTACCGATAGCGAGGGTAAGTTCATCTATTGTAATAATGGTGCCAGAAATATGTTTGGCAGCGCAGATAATCCTGATCCGCCAAACAAGTCGGTCAGCAGTCATTACCCGCATGCGATAGCCAGATTGTTTATGGAAGAGGCTTATCCCTACGCCAGAAAAACCGGGGCGTGGGAAGGCGAACTCCTGCTTGACCGGGCTGATGGCGGCAAGCTTCCGGTTTCGCAGCTCGTCATTGCGCATCGTGACGCAACGGGAGGAGAGATAACTTACTACTCGACTATTGCCCGCGATATTCGTGATCGAAAGCGCGCTGAACTGGCAGCGCAAGCTGCAGCCCTGAGTGAAAAAAACTTTGCCAATATTCTGATCAATAGCCTGCCAGGTATTTTCTTTCTGATTAACGAGAGCGGATACCTGAGACGCTGGAACAGCAATTTTGAACAGGCGCTGGGGTACTCTGCTGGTCAGTTGCAAAACATGGCATTGTCACAACTGGTTGTGACCGAAGATCAGTTGAAACTCGACAAATTCTGTAATGACGCGCGTACCCAGGGCACTGCGTCAGTTGAAATTGAACTGCAGAAAATGGCCGGGGGAGGCATACCGTTTTTTATTAATGGCGCGATAATCGAGGTGTCGGACAGAGGTGCTTCGATTGTTGCTACGGGTATCGACATCAGTTATCGCCTGCAGCTGGAACAGGAATTGCGCGCTCGTGCGGTGATAGACACCATGACCGGCGCGTTCAACCGTTTCAAAATGGAAGATGCAATCAATTACGAAATACAGAAATATGGTCGCCACCCAATGCCGTTGTCCATTGCCATGTTTGATATCGACCACTTTAAAGGTGTTAATGATACTTACGGGCATGGCGTGGGTGATGTGGTGATAAAACGTGTGGTTGAGCTGGCCCGGCAACAGTTACGGGATAGTGATTTGCTGGCGCGTTGGGGTGGGGAAGAATTCATGGTTCTGGCCGGGTCAACTGATCTGGATGCGATGTATAACGTGGCCGAGCGGGTGAGGCTGGCTATTGCTGAACAGGATATCGACCCGGTCGGCAACGTGACGGTCAGTCTGGGTGTAGGTCAGTACCGTGCCGGTGAAAGTCAAAAGAGCCTGCTCAAGCGTGTTGACGATGCCCTTTATATGGCCAAAAAAGCAGGCCGCAATCAGACACAGATTGCGTAATAGTTAAATAATTGCCATCTGATATGAGCAATACTGGTGCACGATTTCAAATAGTCTGCACCAAGCAAGCATCCTCATGCTTATGTAGCGATCCCGTTGTGCTGTAGCGTTCGCTATTTTTTATTTTTACAATCAATGCCTTAAACTATATTCTGCATCTTGGCACAGCTCTTGCTATCTACTTAAGCAAGAGCCTTGTCCAATGGTGGGCGACCTCTGATCAAACCCTTTGTTTAATAAATGGAGTGACTCAGATGAGCGACCACAATAATGACATCCAGCCGGATGTTACAGAAACCGTTACCCCCGCAAATACCCGCCGTGATTTTCTGAAAAAATCCACCGGCATACTTGGAGCTGCTGCCTTGATGAATCTTGTTGCCCCTGGTGTGCGTAGTGCCGCCTGGGCGGGTGGTTCTGATGCACCCGAAATAACCGAAGTAAAAGTGGGTTTTATCCCGTTGACCGACTGCGCCTCAGTTGTTATCGCCAGTGTGATGGGTTTCGATAAGAAATACGGTATCAAGATAACGCCAAGCAAGGAAGCATCCTGGGCTGCCGTGCGCGACAAGCTGGTGAATGGCGAACTGGATGCAGCACACGTGCTCTATGGCCTGATCTATGGCGTACAAATGGGAATCGGCGGGCCGAAAAAAGACATGGCCAACCTGATGACCCTGAACAACAATGGACAAGCCATTACCTTATCGAATGTACTCAAGGGGAAAGGTGCGATTGATGGCCCTAGCCTGGCAAAGCTGATTAAAGCCGAACCCCGTGAATACACCTTTGCGCAAACCTTCCCGACCGGTACCCACGCCATGTGGCTGTATTACTGGTTGGCGTCATACGGTGTCAACCCGTTCACTGAAGCCAAAGTTATCACTGTGCCACCACCGCAAATGATTGCCAATATGCGTGTGGATAACATGGATGGCTATTGCGTCGGTGAGCCATGGAATGCACGAGCGATTCGCGACAAGGTTGGCTTTACTGCAGTTACTTCACAGGAAATCTGGCAGGATCATCCGGAAAAAATTCTGGGCACTACCGCTGAGTGGGTGGCTAAACATCCAAATACTGCGCGCGCCTTGATCATGGCCGTGCTGGATGCCTCACGCTATATCGATAACATGGCAAATCGTTCGCAAGTTGCCAAGATTATTTCGGACAAATCCTACGTCAACACTGACTTTGATTCCATCGAGGATCGCATGCTGGGTCAGTATGATAATGGTAATGGCAAGAAATGGCAGGATGCCAATTACATGAAGTTCTTTAACGACGGCAAGGTCAATTTCCCGTACCTGTCTGACGGCATGTGGTTCCTGACCCAGCATAAACGCTGGGGCTTGCTCAAGGAAGATCCGGATTATCTGGCTGAAGCCAAAAAAGTCAACCAGATCAAGCTGTATACCGAAGCGGCGACCCAGCTCAAGATCGCCGTACCGAAGAGCCCGTTGCGGACTTCCAAGCTGATCGACGGCACAGTATGGGACGGTAAAGATCCGAAGAAATACGCAGCATCGTTCAAAATTCACGCTTAAACCCGGCAGTCAGTTGCGCGTGCAGATTGCGCGCAACTGACCATGCGCTAGCACTACCCTAGGAGAATCATTATGAGTGCTGTTTATGAAACACTCCAACCCGGCTCGACCGTAGAGACACCAGAGGCAGCAGTGACTCAACCTGAACCAGCGAAAATTATCATGGCCAAACCTAAATTGGATATAAAAGAAAAACTCGGCGATTTTGCGCGCTGGGTGATCCCGCCTGTGTTGGGAATTATTGCCTTTATCGGACTGTGGGCATTCATTGCACAAGAGACTACCAATTTGCCAGGCCCGGCCAAGACCTGGGAATCAGCCAAACTGTTGTTCGCCGATCCGTTCTATAACAAAGGCCCGAATGATCAGGGTATCGGCTGGAATATACTGTATTCGTTATACCGCGTCGGTATCGGTTTCGGCCTGGCCGCGTTGATCGGCATACCGCTTGGTTTCATGATCGGTCGTTTCAAATTTCTGGCAGCAATGACCGCGCCTATCATCAGCCTGTTACGTCCGGTGTCGCCGCTGGCCTGGCTGCCTATCGGCCTGCTGGTGCTGCATAAAGCCGAGCCCGCTTCCATCTGGGTGATCTATATCTCCAGTATCTGGCCGATGATACTGAACACTGCGGTCGGCGTACGTCAGGTGCCACAGGATTACCTCAACGTCGCCCGCGTACTGAATTTGTCGGAATGGAAAGTGTTCACCCGTATCCTGTTCCCGGCTGTGTTGCCGCATGTATTGACCGGCGTGCGCCTCGCCATCGGCGTGGCCTGGCTGGTGATCGTGGCGGCGGAAATGCTGACCGGCGGTGTCGGTATCGGTTTCTGGGTGTGGGATGAGTGGAATAACCTCAACGTCGAACACATCATTATCGCGATTTTTGTGGTGGGTATTATCGGGCTGCTGCTAGAGCAAATGTTGGTGTGGGTTGCCAAACGCTTCAGCTACGAATAACTTTAAGAGCGACCCATGTCCACGAAAGGCACGAAAAACGCGAACAGATCCGGAATGTCAGAGTATCGATAACTCGCTGAAAAAATGAATGGCTTAATCAGTTTAGTATATTGATTTATTTCGTGATTTTCGTGTATTTTGTGGACAAATTGTTTTTCCGCGATAACCGAACATCAAACAATTGGCAGGAGCAATTCAAATGGAAAAGTTTGTACAGTTAGATAATGTGGATGTGAAATTCACCACTAAAAAAGGCGTATATCATGCACTGCGCGATATCAACCTGAGCATAGATCAGGGCCAGTTTTTTACCCTGATCGGGCACTCCGGTTGTGGTAAATCCACGCTGCTTAATATTATTGCCGGTTTGCAGGATGCTACCGAAGGCGCGGCGTTGTGTGCCGGCCGTGAGATCAAAGGGCCGGGGCCGGAGCGCGCGGTGGTGTTTCAAAACCACAGCCTGTTACCGTGGCTGACCTGCTACGAGAATATCTATCTGGGCGTAGAGCGAGTATTCGGTGCCAGGGAAGGCAAGGCCAAGCTCAAGCAGCGTACGCTGGAAGCGCTGAATCTGGTCGGCCTGAGTCATGCCGAGCATAAGCGCCCGAATGAAATCTCCGGTGGTATGAAGCAGCGTGTCGGTATTGCCCGTGCTTTAGCCATGGAGCCGAAAGTGTTGCTGATGGACGAGCCATTCGGTGCGCTGGATGCACTGACGCGCGCCCATCTGCAGGATGAGCTGATGAAGATTGTTGCGGCCACCCAGAGTACCGTGGTGATGGTGACCCACGATGTGGACGAAGCGGTATTGTTGTCGGATCGTATCGTCATGCTCACTAATGGCCCGGCTGCGACCATCGGTGAAATCCTGACGGTGGATCTGCCCAAACCGCGTGACCGCCTGGCGCTGGCTAATGATCCGCATTACCATCACCTGCGTTCACGCGTATTGGAGTTCTTGTATCAGCGCCAAATGCGTCCGGCGGCCTGATCAGAACATTTGCAGTAACCGTACTTCAATACCGCTGCGGTACGGTACGCTAGGGTAATAAACTACGGGTGGTGGTGCATAAATCACCCGTGGTGGCTGATAGTACGGTGTAACATAATAGGCATCGCGATCACGGCCATGATGGCGGTATCCATGCTCTCTACCCCAATCGCCACGCCCGCCACGATCATAACTCTGGTAACGGGGAGCATCGTGGCCTCGACCACGGTAGCCATCATCATCTCTATCAGCCAGTGCTGGCGTAGCAATGCTGGCTAACAGTACGAGTACAGCGAAAGCGCTTTTACGTTGTGTTGGTTTATGTAGTGTGTTCATCATCCGTTCCTCTCATCATGCTATCCGGCGGTAATTATTCACCGCCGGTGAAACTGGTCGATCAACGCGGTATGCGTTGGCGGTCATGCTTTTCCTGATAAATATTCTTGCTGGCTTGCTGCAGATCCTGATGCACATCCTGACGTTCAGCTGGGCTGTAACGGCCATCGGATTTATAGGCACGTTCTTCGGTGCGAATCTGCTTCTGTTCCTGAACCATGCCTTTAGCTTCTTCGCGGGTCAGGCTGCCTGATTGCACACCTTGCTTGATACGTTGCTGTTCCTGGTGTTGCATCTGGTTATTAGTTTGACGGTGATAGTTGTCAGCTAATGCAGCATTGGTACCGATGAAGCCGATTACCAGTAAACCAGTTGTGATTGCTTTGCTCATATTCATGCTCCTGTATGTAATGTTGTTCGGGTAACTTCTGCAGCATTTGCTGGAAGTGAGTTCATCATAAAGTGCAGATGTAATTGATCTGTTGCTGAATATGAGTCGAGTTGTAACAGAACGTTACAATGGGGTGTGCAGCCGGCTCGCTGGTCGCCGCGTAGCGCGCCTGTTAGACTGCGCTCTTTTAGTCGGCGGGTAATCATCGTGAACACAACTTCTTTTTCCAGTTTGCCTCTGTCGCCGGCGTTTTTGAGCAATGTGGAGGCGTTGGGTTATCAGCAAATGACACCGATCCAGGCGCAAAGCCTGCCGCAGATACTGGCCGGGCGCGATTTGATCGCACAGGCCAAAACCGGTAGCGGCAAAACGGCTGCGTTTGGTATCGGTATTCTGCACAAACTGAATCCGAGCTACTTTGCGATTCAGGCACTGGTGCTGTGCCCGACCCGTGAGCTGGCTGATCAGGTAGCCGCTTCGTTGCGCCAGCTGGCGCGCTTTGCCAGCAATATCAAAGTACTGACTTTATGTGGCGGCTCGCCGATGGCGCCCCAGGTAGCATCGCTGGAGCATGGTGCGCATATCGTGGTCGGTACACCAGGGCGCATGCTCGACCATATCGGTCGCGGCAGTATTAATCTGGCAACCGTGCAGACGCTGGTGCTGGATGAAGCCGATCGCATGGTCGATATGGGCTTCTATGATGAAATTACCGCCATCGTGCGCGCCTGCCCGAGCCGCCGGCAGACGCTGATGTTCTCGGCAACCTACCCCGATAATATCCGCAAAGCCAGCAAGCTGTTTCTGCGTGATCCGGTTGAAGTCAAAGTGGAGTCGTTGCACGCCGCTACCCATATCGAACAACGTTTTTACGAAGTCGGCTACGACGAGCGCAATGCGGCAGTGGCCAAGCTGCTCAATCATTTTAAACCGGTGTCCACGCTCGCATTCTGCAATACCAAAGCGCAATGCAATGAGCTGGCCGAGGAGTTGCGTGCGCAGGGGTTTTCCGCGCTGGCGCTGCATGGCGATTTGTTACAGCGTGAGCGCGATGAAGTGCTGGTGCTGTTTGCCAACCAGAGCTGCTCCGTGCTGGTAGCGACCGACGTGGCCGCGCGCGGGCTGGATATCCAGACCCTGAGCGCAGTCATTAACGTCGATGTCACCCGTGATGCAGAAGTGCATATCCATCGTATCGGTCGTACCGGACGTGGCGAAGCGCAAGGTCTGGTGCTGAACCTGGCGACGTCGAACGAGCTCAAGTGGGTCAAGCTGATCGAGGATTATCAGGGCAGCCCGGCCAACTGGTTTGATCTGGCTGAACTGACCCCGGCAGACGGCCCGCCGCTACAGGCACCGATGGTCACGCTATTCATGATGGGCGGCAAAAAGGACAAAGTGCGGCCGGGCGATATTCTGGGTGCGTTGACCGGCGATGTGGGCTTGAAAAAAGAGCAGGTGGGCAAAATCAACGTGTTTGAATTCGTTACCTATGTCGCGCTGGATCGGCATATTGTCGATCAGGCATTTGCGCGCCTCAGTTCGGGCAATATCAAGGGGCGCAGCTTCAAGATGCGGTTGATCAAGCTGGTTTGATGTAAAGTTTAAGACATAAAAATGTCTTAAAAAAAGATATGTCTTGTTAGTTGACATTAAATTCATCTTGTTTAGGGAAGGCGAGCTAGAGCATGATGCAGTCTATGCAAAATTTGCATAGACTGCAGAAGTCTTCCCAACGCCCGTGGGCGTGTTTCTGTACCGCTACAGTTTGAATTGCTGCAAGCGTTCTGCGGTCGCCGGGTGGCTGGAGAAATAATCCAGAATGGCTGGATGTTCCGTTTTGTCAGCGGCGATTAATTTGTCGCATTGGGCTTTGCGCTCCGGCGTCAGTGTGGTATTGCCGGCGATGGCGGGCTTTTGCGCGGGTGCGGGTTTGCTGCCCTGTTCTATGCGCAGTAGCGCATCACAGTGGGCGTTGTAGGTAACGCGTTCCATCAGATCCACAAATACATGACGCGGGATATGATGGCTATCCAGATAGGTTAATGCATTGTGGTCGGCTTCGCGTTCAAAATCGCGTGAGTAGGACATGTTGGTTAACACCACCGGTAACGTAGCCAGTGCGCTGGAAGCGGCGGACATGTCGCCGGTCAGCATCGTCACCAGAAAGCCGATGGATGAGCCCTGGATCGCTGAGCGTAGGGCATGCCGGTATTTTACGTGACCGATTTCGTGAGCGAGCACGGCAATCAGTTCATCATCATTGGCAGCGAGCTGAACCATGTCATCAGTAAAGACGATGGTGCCATCGGGCAGGGCAAATGCATTGGCACCCAGATCGCCGCCATCACGAAACACGACCTGTATGTGTAACTGGGCGTTTTCGCGAATAGCGGGGGCGAAATGGTGCAGTATGCGGGTTTGTACAGCGGGTGTCAGCCGGGTTGGCGCGAGGTGGGTTTTGTCCAGCAGTGCCAGTGTTTCGGAGGATGCCAGACTCAAGGCGTTCTGCGGCAACCGGTAGGCAATCGCTTTGCTGGCGGCAGGGACGCCGTACATAACGCCTAGCCAGGTCAAGGCTACCACGCAGACGAGGGTCAGCGCGACAAACTGGATATGGGATTCCAGTTGGTGCGCCAGGGTGTTGAACACGGAAGGGCGGTGCTGGCGCAGTAATTCATCCACTTGCTGGTTGTCCAGCGTTTCAAATTTCTCGCCGCCGGCAAATTCGATAAAGCGCGGGGTATTGCCCAGGCGCGATGAAATTTTGAGTGCAGAGAACGCGGTCTGCAACAGCAGGCTGTTATCAGTCTGATTTATGACGCTGACCAGTCCGTTAGCATCGACCTGCAGCGACACGGCAGCAGGGGCCGATGTTTTGCCATTTAACCAGTAGCCGTGTAGCACCGTCATTTCTGCATTCACATTCATCACCAGCTGATATCGAGATCAAAAATATCGTGCACCCCTTCGGCCAGTGCATGCGATTGTTCTTTTTCGGCGCTGATAAATCCTTCCAGATCGCCGCTGACCAGTAATGACGTGTGTGCAGCCTTGTAGGCGGCCGTGCGCACTTTGGCAAAGGGAATGAATAAGCCCAGCGTGCACAGTATGCCCAGGGTGTTGGTGAACAGCAGCCAGGCGTAACCAGGCGTTGTCCAGTTGGAAGCAAAACGGTGCGTTTGCAATTGCGTGTTATTGAAATGAATGTTGGCCATGGACACCATGAAATAGGCGCCCAGCGACAAGTAAAAGGCCATGTAGGCGATGCCGATCGGGATCAGAGCGCTTAATGACGGTTTGTGCCCCAGACCGGTCATGGTCAGACCGGCATACATTTTGAAATAGACAAACATGGCGATGAAGAAAACGACAGTGCCAGCCAGCAGCATCAGCAGCATTTTGTAGTAGGCTTTTGCGCTGACATCAAAGCTGAACGGGGTGCTGCCATACAGGTGGTTGCTGGTGACGTAGTTAGCCTGTTTCTTCCAGGCAAATGGCAGCAGGATACCCAGTGACAGCATGCCGAGCATGGGCCATAGTATGTAGTATTTGATCGCACCGCCTATAGTGCCAACAAAGCGGAAGTTAATGTTGCGATAGCTGGTATGGCGTGCGTTGAATTTCAGCGAATTGACAATAATCCATGGCATGAACAGCATGAGCAGCAAGCCCAGTACCAGTGAGAGTATGGGTGAAACATGCGCAGACATGGAGTAGGCGATATAGAACGCAACGGCGATCAGGCGGCCTTTCAGGATTTTTAACGGCTGGGCGGTGTACTCGAAGCGGGTGGCATCTAGCGAGGTGTTGCCGTAGAAATACTGTTTGTTACGCACTTTGGCCCAGGCGGAATAGATGCCCAACGTGACGATGCTGAGGAGGATATTGACGATCCAGATTTTGAAGTATTCGAAACCCTTACCGCTAAACTCGAAGGCGATGCGCCGTGGTGGCTGGATGCCTGCGTTAGCATTGCCCTGCACGGTCGTGGGTGGCGCGCTGCTGAATGTGTTTTCGGGAGCGGTTGGTGCAGGGGTGACAGGGTCTGGGCGCGGAGCGGCGGCGGGTGTCAGTGTTAATGCCGCTGCGTCGGTCAGGCTGGCCTCTATCGGGTGTTTGCTCAGGATAATGCCTATGCTGGCCAGGCGGGCAATGTATTTCTCCGCCGTGGTGAAATCGACTTTGGATTTCAGGATGCTTTTCCTGCCTGAACTGAATACCTGTTCAACCTTGTCCTGACCCACCCCGAATAGCTTGGCAAATGCGGCTTTTGCCTGCTCCGGGTCTTGTCCTTCGGCGATACCTGAAAATGCTAAATCGTACAGTCTATGCGGCATGCTGCATCCCCCCTTTGATTTTTATAATTGCGATTCTACACAGGTTTTGTTTGCCGGATTGTTGCGGTTATTTTTATTTCGGCAGCTATGGTTCGCTTGTCGACGGCGCTGTGTTATTGCAGAACTTCGGCTTTGGGTTCGCGATTGAGCAGCGATTCCACCGCGGTTTTAGGTGCCATACCCTGATACAGTATCTGGCATACCGCGTGCACGATGGGCATATCCACGCCGAGTTGCTGTGCCAGTTGATCGACTTCACGCGCCGTGGTGACGCCTTCGGCAATGTGGCCGAGATCGCGCAGGATGGCTTCCAGACTCATGCCGGCGGCCAGGCGTAACCCGACCTGGCGGTTGCGCGACAGATCGGCCATGGCGGTGAGGATGAGATCGCCCATGCCGGTGAGCCCCATAAAGGTTTCGGTTTGGCCGCCCAGGGCATGGCCGAGCCGGGTCATTTCCGCCAGGCTACGCGCAATCAGCGCGGCACGGGCGTTGTAGCCGAAGTGCAGGCCGTCGGAAATGCCGGCGGCGATAGCGATGACATTTTTGACTGCGCCGCCGACCTCGACGCCGATGACATCAGTGCTGGTGTAAACCCGCAAGTGGTGTTCATGCAGCAGGCTGGCGACGCATAATGCGGCAGGGTTCTGGCTGGCCAGAGTAAGTGCAGTGGGCAACCCGGCTGCGACTTCCTGGGCAAAGCTGGGGCCGGACAAGACGCCGCGCGGTGTAGTGGCCGGCAGAGTTTCTTCGGCAACCTGGTGCGGCAATTTCATAGTGCCGGCTTCAAACCCTTTGCATACCCAGATCACCGGGGTGTATGCCACCTGATCGGCAATGCTCTTGAGTATGCTGCGGAACGCACCGCTTGGCGTGGCGACGATGACGACATCGGCTACTGCAACGGTGGCGGCAAGGTCGGCCGATACGGTGAGTTGTTCTGGCAAGGTGACGCCGGGTAAATAGCGGGTATTGGTGTGGCTGGCCTGCATCGCGGCAACCTGTGCCGGGTTGCGTGCCCATAAGGTGACTTCATGGTGTTTGGCAAAACTGACCGCCAATGCGGTTCCCCATGCACCAGCACCGAGTACGGCAATATTCATGCGCCCCACACCTCAGTAAGTTTGATATAGCCGACAGACTGGTCGGGCAGGCGTACCTTGGCCCAGCCGCCGCTGGTGTTCTCCAGCCATTCAAGTATCACCCCTGCGGCCACCTGCGCGCTGATCGGCGCGGTGTCCTGAGCCTGCGTATGAATCTGGGTAGCATTGCGCACGACGATGGTGTGCGTGGATGAAAGTTGCGTGGTTTCGATCCACGCCATGGCGCCACTGCTGTCCCGTACTTTTGCCCAGCCAGCTACGCTGACCACGACTTCCAGCGGATAGCCCTTGCTCAGCACGAACAGTCGGCTAGCTGCTGTTGATGGTGCGTCATACAGGATGGCTGCCGGATTCGCAGTAGAGCGGAAATCCAGCGCCTGTGCCGGCAATGCCGCCAGCAGGAGTATGGACAGAAGTAAGCGTTGCATCATGCCGGCTTAGTGCGTGGTGCCGGCTTCGTTGGCTTGCTGCTGTTGCTGCTGCATGTACATGGCTTCAAAATTAACCGGGTTCAGGATCACCGGCGGGAAACCTGCGCGGGTGGTCAGATCGGAAACAGTCTCACGCAAATACGGGAACACGATATTCGGGCAACCTATGCCTAATACAGCATTCAACTGGTCAGCAGGGATCTGGGCAATGCGGAAGATGCCAGATTGAGCGACTTCAATCAGGAACATGACGTTCTCGCCGATTTTGGCGGTCACGGTAGCGGTGAGGGTAGTTTCGTACACATCTTCAGCGACAGGGGCGCTTTGCGTGGCTAACTGTACGTCGATTTCCGGCGCTTCGCGTTCCAGGAAAATATGCGGTGCGTTAGGCACTTCGACTGAAGCATCTTTGACGTATAGTTTTTCAATGGCAAAAACTGCTTGTGGTTCCTGATCGCTCATGACGGCTCCGTGAGGTTAATTAAAAATCTTATTTTAACCCGAATGCGCAGTATTAGGTTGAGGTAAAATTGCTGCATGAACCTGCAAACCGCTTATCAACGCACACTTTTCCTTACGCTCATTATTAAACTCGCCCTGGCGTTTTTTCTGCCGATGTCGGGGGATGAGGCGTACTTCATCATCTGGGCAAAGCACCTCGATTTTGGTTATTACGATCACCCGCCCATGGTGGGATGGATACTGTATGCGATGCGCTGGTTCGGTGACAGTGAATTGCTGATGCGCCTGCCGGCAGTACTGTTTTCCACGGCGATCGGTATGGGTATCTACCGCCTGCTCAAGCCGCTGGATGTCAATCGGGCGGCGCTGGTGGCGATGATCTTCCTGATTTCGCCGGTCAATATCATGGACGTGCTGATTACCACGGATACGCCGCTGATATTGTTTGTGTTTGTGTCGGTGTATGCGCTGGTACGCGCGTTGCAGCACAATCATCTGGGCTGGTACTTGCTTTCCGGTGCGGCGCTGGGGCTGGCATTTTTGTCCAAGTATTTTGCAGTGCTGCTGGGACTGGCCTATCTGGCGTATTTCCTGTTCACCCCGCAACGCAAACAGCGCTGGCTGGGCTTCCTGCTATTGGTGCTGGCGGCGATGCCGTTCGTCGCCGTGAACGTGTACTGGAATTACACGCACTGCTGGGACAACATCCTGTTTAACCTGTACAACCGCAACGAAGGCGCGCAGTTTTCCTATAAAGAAGTGCTGACTTATCTGGGCACCACGCTGTATCTGATGACGCCGCCTATCGTGTACTACTGGTGGCGGCAACGTGGCGCGGCCAAACCGTTTGTGCAGCCGGAATTCAGGCTGTATGCCTTCGCATTCTGGGTGCCGATCGGATTTTTCCTGCTGCTGTCATTGAAGAAGACCATCGGACTGCATTGGGTGCTGGCGTTTTATCCGTTCTTCTACCTGTTGCTGGCGCTGCATTTGACTTTGCCGCAACTGGTCAAAACTGCGAAATTTATGGCGTGGTTTACTGTCGTGCACCTGCTGATCATCGTCGGCCTGCTCGCGGCACCGGCCTCGGCGTGGCAGCATAGCAAAAAGCTGTATAGCGGCTACGTGTTCCTGATGCATAACGATGAAGTGCTGGCGGCATTGCAGCCGTATGAGCGGGATTTCCTGATGGCGACGGATGGCTATTCCAATTCAGCCATCATTTCCTATCATGCTGGCAAGGAATTCTTTGTCTATGGCCCCGGCTCGCAGCATGCCCGCCAGGATGACATGAATACCGATTTCCGGCAGATGGCGGGGCGCAACATTCTGACCATTGATAAGTCGCCGCCGGAGCTGGCGAAATACACTCCGTATTTCGCCAAAGTCGAGGTGCGCCAGCTGCGAGTGCGCGATGCGGTGTTTTATCTGACCTTGGGCTATGATTTTAATTACGAGGCTTATCGGGACGGCATACTGACGCAAGTGCGTGACCACTATTACCGTATCCCGGATTTTCTGCCACATGCTTCATGTTATTTTTGCGATAAATATTTTGCCGGCGCAAGTTGCCCGCGTTGATTAAGGAAACTGTGAGCACTTCATCCATACCCACTTTAAGCCGCCCGTTGTCAGGGTGGGGACGCTATCCGGTCGAGCTCTGCGAGCAGGTACGGCCCGAGCGTTATCAGGATCTGCGCCCTGTAGCGGAACAGCAGATCGCGCGCGGGCAAGGGCGCAGTTACGGCGACGCCGCGCTGGGCAAGCGGGTGATCCTGACCGAGCGCGTCAACCGTCTGCTGGCATTCGATACTGCCACCGGCATATTGCGTGCCGAAGCTGGCGTGACGCTGGCAGAAATACTGGCGGTGATCGTGCCGCAGGGCTGGTTTCTGCCGGTGACACCGGGCACGCAATTCGTGTCATTGGGCGGTTGCGTCGCGGCGGATGTGCACGGCAAGAATCATCATCATGACGGCGCTTTTAGTCAGCACGTCATCGCAATTGAACTGATCCTGGCAGATGGCAGTCGGGTAACGTGTTCGGCTACGCAAAATGCGGCGCTGTTCTGGGCAACAGTGGGCGGTATGGGCCTGACCGGCGTCATTGGCGAAGTGAGCTTGCAGCTTATTCCAGTCAGCAGTCCGTATGTGCAAGTGCGTCATCACGCGGCGGCTAATCTGGCGGAGACGTTCGCGTTATTTGCTGCCCCTGCGCTTGACGATAAATACAGTGTGGCGTGGATAGATTGCCTGGCCAGCGGCAACGACTTGGGGCGCAGCGTGCTGATGTGCGGTCATCATGCCGCACAGGACGACCTGCCAGTCGCATTGCGCCAACCGGCCAAGCTGAAAAAAGCGCGTGCCATGCCTTTCGATTTGCCGGCGCTGGCGTTGAATCCGTTGAGCGTAAAACTGTTTAATGCGGTTTATTACCGGCAGCAGGGCCACAAGACCGAGCCATTTTTTGCGCATTATTCCGAGTATTTCTACCCGCTGGACAGCATTGCACACTGGAACCGCTTGTACGGCAAGCGCGGTTTTGTGCAGTATCAGTGCGTGATCCCGGACAGCGGTGCATTCGCAGCAGTGACCGCGTTGTTGCAGGCGCTGTCGCAAAGTCGGCGGCCATCGTTCCTGGCGGTACTGAAGCGGCTGGGTGCGCAAAATCAAGGGCTGCTGTCGTTTGCTATGGCGGGTTATACCCTGGCGCTGGACATTCCATTACGTGATGACGGTGTGTTTGCGTTGTTGCGCAGTCTGGATGAAATCGTGTTGCAGCATGGCGGCCGCGTGTATCTGGCGAAAGATGCAGTGCTGACGCCACAGAAATTCCGCATTATGTACCCGCGCCATGCCGAATGGCTGGCGCTCAAGCAGGAGATTGATCCGCTGCAGCGCTTCCAGTCCAGTCTGTCGAGCCGATTGGAGTTAACGCATGGCTAAAACCGTACTCATTCTCGGTGCCACTTCGGCTATCGCCCGTGCCACGGCTGCGGCATTTGCGGCACAGGGCTTTGACCTGTATCTGGCCGGGCGCAATGCCGATGAGCTTGGCCGGATTGCGGCTGATCTTGCCATCCGCTATCAGATCAAAGCTGCCAGCGGCGTGTTTCGCGCCGAAGACCTGGCCAGCCACGCTCAGTTCTTCACTCAGGCGATTGCGGAAATGGGTGAGATGCATGGTGTGGTGCTGGCGCTTGGGCATCTGGGTGACCAACAGGCTGCACGTGATTTTAGCGTGGGTGCAGAAGTGATACTGGTCAATTTCACTGCTGCCGCGTCCATCCTCAGTCACTGTGCCAGTTATCTGGAAGCACGCAAGCAAGGTTTCATCATCGGCATCAGCTCGGTGGCCGGCGATCGTGGTCGGCAGAGCAACTATACTTATGGCGCGGCCAAGGGTGCATTGAGCTTGTATCTGCAAGGTTTGCGCAACCGACTGTTTGCCAGCGGCGTGCGCGTGATCACGGTGAAACCGGGCTTTGTCGATACGGCGATGACCTACGGCATGCCCGGTTTATTTCTGGTGGCCTCGCCGCAATATATCGGTGAACGCATCGCGCAGGCACTGGGGAAATCTGCCGACGTGATTTATCTGCCGTGGTTCTGGCGTTATATCATGCTGATCATCAAATCCATTCCCGAGTTGGTATTTAAACGGCTGAAATTATGAACAAGCCGGTGGTTGCCGCTTTTGATTTTGACGGAACGCTGACCCATCGCGACAGCTTCCTGCCGTTTCTGCGTGCGCTGGCGGGTGACAGGGTGTATGCCCAGCGCATGCTGGGACTTGCGCCGGTATTGCTGGGTTATGGCCTGGGGCTGGTGAAAAACCACCACGCCAAAGCGCGGGTGCTGGCAGCATTTTTAAGCGGGCAGGATGTGCAGCAGATGCAGCAGGTGGCGCAGGAGTTTGCTACGCGGCAACTGCCGGACCGTATTCGTGCCAGCGCCTTGGCGCGCTTGCGCTGGCATCAGCAGCAGGGGCATCGCTGCGTGATTGTCAGTGCTTCGCTGGAGTGTTATTTACGGCCATGGGCACAATCGGTGGGTGTTGACGAGGTGATCGGTTCGCAGCTGGCTATGGCAGGGGGTAGCTATACCGGCCAGCTTGCCGGCGCTAATTGTTACGGTGCCGAGAAAACCCGCCGCTTGCTTGAATTGCTCGGCGAGCGCGATGCGTATACGCTGTACGCCTATGGTGACAGCAAGGGTGATCGGGAACTGCTGGCGTTAGCGGATTTTGCTTATTACCGGCAAATGCCGCAGGTTTGAGCCGGCATTTGTCAGATTGCTTAACCATGTCTCAACGGGTTGCGGGCGACCAAACAGATAGCCCTGATGGATGACCTTGCCATGCTGGTTGAGGAAATCCACCTGGGCCTGGGTTTCTATGCCTTCAGCTACAACCTGTAAATTCAGGTGGCGCGCCACCGAGAGTATGGTTTCCACCAGTACTGCCGCATTGGAATCGGTAGTGACGTCATCGATAAAACTCTTGTCGATTTTCAGTTCCTGAATCGGCAGGCGTTTCAAGTGTGACAGGCTGGAATAGCCGGTACCGAAGTCGTCCATGGAAAAGTGTATGCCCAGTGCTTTCAACTGATGCATTTTGGCAATCGCCTGTTCGATATTGCCTATGACCAGCCCTTCCGTTATTTCCAGTACCAGATGCGAGGCATCCGCGCCAGTGCGGGCTAGCTGCAGCTTGATTTCATCGACAAAATCTGCACGGCGGAAGTGCCGCGGACTGACATTGAGCGAGATGCGCAACGGATAACCCTGAGCTTTGAGCTGGGCCAGTAGCTGGCACACGCTGGCCATCATCCAGCGGTCTATCGCCACAATCAGATCAGACGTTTCTGCCAGTGCGATGAATACCACAGGCACTATCAGTCCGCGCTCGGGGTGTTGCCAGCGTACCAGTGCTTCAGCGCCGACTTGTATGCCGCTGGCATTGACCTGGGGCTGCAGGTACAGACGCAGTTGCTGATGTGCTACAGCCTGATGCAGTTCCTGTTCGAGTTGATAGAGGTGCATGATGGTTTTACCCATTTCCACCTCAAAGAAAATAACCCGGTTGCTATCTGCCGTTTTGGTCTGGCGCATGGCGATTTCGGCGTGATGCAGTACATTGAGCGCGGTGTCATGTGATGCAGCGGTGATCATGCTGATGCCGATACCGGCATCCAGATGGATTAGCCTGTCCTCGACTTCAATACCATTGCGCAGCAGGCCGCGCAGCTTTTCAGCGACGACCATGATCTCGTGGCCGGATGCGGCACGATCAGCGGTCTGGCAGGGCAGCAGCAATGCAAATACGTCTGAATCCAGTCGTGCCAGTACGTCTTCTGTGCGCAATATCCGCTCAAACTGTTCGGCAACGGTCTTGAGGATGGCATCGCCGGTAATCAGGCCATAGGCTTCATTGACGTTTTTAAAACGATCGATATCCAGCAATAACACATAGGCGATTAAATTTTCGCGCACCGCGTTAGCTTGCGCCTGCTCCAGCCGATTGAGAAACAGGGCGCGGTTAGCCAGTCCGGTCAGCGGGTCACGCCAGGACAGGTCTTCTATCCTGGCCTGTGCATGGCGTATGCTGCTGATGTCGGAAAACACGGAAATGTAGTTAATGAGTTTGCCGCTGGCATCTTTGATGGCGCTGATCGTTTGCCATTCGGGAAAAGTTTCGCCGTTCTTACGCCGGTTCCAGATTTCTCCCGCCCACGTACCTTCGCTCAATAGTATCCGCCACACAGACTGATAATGTGCCCGCTCATGCCGGCCCGAACTGAGCAGCCGCGGATTTTTCCCCAGCACATCGAGCTCACTAAAGCCGGTGATACGGCAGAAAGCGGAGTTCACTGCGACGATATTGGCATTGGCGTCGGTGACCATGATGGCTTCAGTTGCGGTGTCGAACACGCGCTCGGCAATTAACTGATTGCGATTAGCCTGATAGTGCTTGGTCTGGTAGCGGTAAATGCTAATCCAGCTCAGCATCAGCAGGCCGAGTAATGTTATGGTCAGATATGTCAGCATGGTGATAACGGGAAATATTCCAGAGGATGACAACAAAATCGTCTGCTACAGATACATCATCAGTGCTTCCTTAGTGTTTTAGTCTGAGTGCCGGAGCGGCGCGTGGCAGTGCTCTGGATTGCGGGCTCTGTCGTTTTGGTACGGGTTTTAGCTGTTTAACAACCAGTCTGCGGTCAAATTTGAACACACTGACTGCCAAGGCCAGTTCATTGGCCTGTTCCGATAGATTTGCAGCGGCCACGGCAGCCTCTTCAACCAGAGCCGAATTCTGCTGGGTAATCCGATCCATTTCATTAATGGCCTGATTGACCTGATCAACGCCGATGCCTTGTTCGCGGCTGGCGGTGCTGATTTCCCGGATGATCTGGGCAACTTTCTGCACGGAATCGACAATCTCGGCTACCGTGGCTTTGGTGTCCGCCACCAGCTTGTTGCCTTCATCCACTTTGCTGGCGGATTCATCTATCAGTACTTTGATTTCCTTGGCGGCTGCCGCCGAGCGTTGTGCCAGTGTGCGCACTTCAGTTGCAACCACGGCAAAGCCTCGCCCCTGTTCGCCAGCGCGGGCCGCTTCGACTGCAGCATTGAGCGCGAGGATATTGGTCTGGAAGGCGATGCCATTGATCAGGCCGATAATGTCGGAAATCTTGTGGGCGGAAGTACTGATGCCGTCCATGGTATGGCCTACCTGACTGACCATCTCCCCGCCTTTGACCGCCACAACCGATGCCGCTTCGGCCAATTTGCTGGCCTGCTGCGCATTGCTGGCATTGCCTTTAACCGTAGAGGCGAACTGCTCCATGCTGGCTGCGGTTTCTTCCAGGCTGGAAGCCTGCGATTCGGTGCGGCTGGACAAATCCATATTACCGGCAGCAATTTCATGTGCACCGCTATTGATAGTGGCCACATTGCTGCGTACATCACCGATGATGGAAACCAGATTGACGTTCATCTGCTCCAGCGCCTGAAGCAACAGTCCGGCATCATCATGCCGGGTAGAGTGAAACTTGACTGTTAGGTCGCCCCCGGCGATAGCGCGAGCAATGTGAGTGGCTTGTGTTAATGGTTGTGCTACCTGATGAATCAGGTATATCCATAGCTGTATGGCGATGGCTACGGCCATCAACGTGGCAGCCAGAGGCCATGTCTGACTTTGACTGCCAAGCAGATTAGGCAGAGCGTAGGCGATTGCGGCAAACAGGATGATCAGCGCGGCACTGACATGTACGCGGGTTGATAATGAGGTAGTGCGCAAGCGGGTAATGGCGCCCGTCAGGCCGGTGCTGACGACTTCGCCGCGATAGACTTTCAGGCCCTGCGCCTGATTGTCGCTGAATTGCTGATAAATGGGTGCAGTGGCCTCGATGACAGCGCGGGCGGGTTTGGTGCGCACCGACATGTAGCCGACTACCTTACCGTTTTCCCGGATCGGAGTAGCGTTGGCCTTGACCCAGTAGAAATTCCCGTTCTTGCAACGGTTCTTGACCAGGCCGGTCCACGGCAAACCTGATTTGAGGGTCTGCCACATATCGGCAAAGGCTTCGCTGGGCATATCCGGATGGCGCAATATATTATGCGGTGAGCCCAGCAGCTCATCCGGGCTATATCCGCTGACTTCGCAAAAATACGGGTTCACATAAGTGATATTGCCGGCAAGATCGGTTTTGGAAACGATGGAGCGTTCGGAATCCAGCTCGTATTCATTATTGGTAACGGGTAAGTTGATGCGCATGGCTAGGCTTTCTAGATACAGGGCTAAATATTTGTATTCCATAATATACAGATATTCTTATCTTAATGTCAAATGCTTTCAAATTCATGGATTTAAGTGTAAGTTTAAGGCTGTAAGATGAATTATTACAGGGTATGTCAGTTCATTAATCTATCGATGGATTTGTGTTTATAATGGTACGCATAATAATCATGATAAATCAGGGGGTGGGATGACCAGGATTAATTGGATACTCAGATGCGTGCCAGTACTTTTGTGCGTATTGCCAATTGTCGCGCAGGCGCGGGTGGTGCAATTTATGCTGCCTTCAAAACTGGTGGTGACGGCGCAATATCATGCCGGGCTTGCGGATAAACCCGCGGTGTTGCTGTTGCATGGTTTTCTGCAGACGCGCGATGCGCCACCGATGAGTACATTAGGGCAGTCGCTGGCGGATGCAGGTTATACTGTTTTAATGCCTACCTTGTCTTTGGGCTATTCCCAGCGAAATCAGAGCCTGGCGTGCGAAGCCATGCACACCCACACCCTGCAAAACGATACTGCAGAATTGGCATTGTGGGTGGACTGGCTGGATAAAAATTCACATGGCCCGATATTCTTGGTTGGGCACAGCAATGGCAGTGCGGTAGTAATGAATTATATTGCACAGCGTCCGGCGAAAAGCATACAGGGTGCCATTTTAACCAGTGTGGTTCCGATCAAAATTGATCCGGTTGAATATCAGCATGCGCTGGAGGATAAAACCCAGTCGTCTGCTGCGGCATTGAAAAAATATCGGATATCTTATTGCCAGCATAGCTATTTATCAAGCGCTGCTGGTTATTTGTCGTATGCCCGATTGAGTGAAAGGACGATGCTGGCAAAGCTGCATAAGGCTAAAAAACCATTTCAGATCATCGTTGGCAGCGCCGATCAGGTTTTTTCACCTGGTTGGGAACGTCAGCTGAAAACGGCATTTCCTTCAACCATAGTCATACCAGGAGCAGGTCATTTTTTTGATGGCGCTTATGAGTTTGCGCTGCTGGATCAGGTGCAGTTGGTTTTGAATCAGTGGCCTAAGCGAAAGGGAACCTGAAGCCATGTTGAACTGGTTTAGATTATTATCTGTTAAAACGTATGCGATCGTTTTTATCCTGTTGCTGGCCACATTGTTTGGGGTATTCAGCGCGGTCACATTGCAGAAAATTAATGTGTTGCGTAACCAGCTCAGTATTCAGCATGAGCAATCAGCCCGGCTGGAAATGGTGCAGGCCGTGCTGCTGCTGAATCAGAAGTTGATGCAAGACAGCCAGAAATTTATAGACTGGAATGAAACCTACCAGCAAATATTCGACCCGAGTTATTACGATTATTGGAAAAAGCGTGTATTTCAAAGCGGTATCCTGCCAGACACGGTGACGGCAGTTGAATTGTTTAATCATGCTGGTTTGCCTGTATCCCGTTCAGCGGGCGAAGTTATGCCCAAACCGCTGATCAATAAAACACGATTGACTGTGAGCAAGCAGGGGGCGCGTGTATACGGGTATTTAACACGACCGATTTATGATGGTTTTAATAAATCGTCACCTTCCGGGTATGCCATGATTCAGTTCGATTTCCTGAAGGCTCTGGCGGATACCATGTCCTTTCATTATATTGATTCGAGTCACCTTGATCTGGACTTGGCGGAAGGTCAGACCGTCGACATTGATCAAATGGTCGGGCATATCCGTTACAAACTGAATGCGAATCCGGAAACCAATCGCTTATTTGCGATGATGTTCAATGAGCGTTACCAGATGGCCGTCATTATGTTCGTGTTGTCAGTGGCACTGTATTTTGCATTGATGCGCTTTGTGGCTCACCCACTGCAGCGGCTGTCGCAGCACATTAATGCACTAAAAGATAATTATGACCACACGCATCTCCCAGAACTGCATCAGAAACTGCCGATACTGGAATTGGAGCATGTGCGTAACTCGCTGAATGATTATCAGCAGCAGCTTGATGATATGCACCGCCGCATCGATGAAAAAAATACCGAATTATGGGGTATGGCACATCGCGATTCGTTGACCGGGGCATACAACCGCCGTTGTTTTGATGAGGATTGCCAATTATGGGTATCGAATTCTTTGCAGGATGATGCAGGCGTAGCTTTGCTGCTGTTCGATTGCGATTATTTTAAAACGATTAACGATACTTACGGGCATCAGGTAGGCGATCAGGTGCTGATAGCAATCGCTAATACGATGCAGTCCTGTCTGCGTGGCAGCGACAAACTCTATCGTATCGGCGGTGATGAATTCGCGGTGATGTTCATGGATACCGACGCGCAGCGCAGTGTCGATGTGGCCCATCGCTGCGTAACGGCAGTTGGGCAATATGATTTCTCCGTATTGGGGATTAAAGATCCTATCCGGATTAGTGTCGGCATTGCACGAAGCGGGGAGCTGGATCAGAATCGCCCGGAAATGCTGCAAAAGCAGGCAGATATGGCCATGTATCATGCCAAGCTGCCCGGATATGGCAAAGTGGTTGTCTATAATGCAGAAATGGAAGCATTGAGTAAGTCGGTGTTTTCCAATCCGTTAACCAATGCCGTATTTAATGCGATACAAACTGGTAATGGCTTGGTAATCCATTATCAGCCTATCATCTGTTTCGAAACGCAGCAGGTTGAATATTACGAAGCGCTGGTGCGACTGCAAATTGCGGATGAACTGGTATTGCCTCACGCCATTTTTCCAGTGGTGCATAGCCGTCATCTGGAAGCAGAATTTGATTTTGCCATCATGCGGCGTATCGCCCAGGACTTGGCCAAGCAGTTAATTCCGCAAGGTACTGGAGTTTCTATCAATATTTCCGGGGTGAGTATTGAACATGCGGATTTTCAGAGCCGGATAGCGCAATTTGAATCTTACCTTCCCTATTACAAACTGGTACTTGAACTTACCGAAACGTCACTGGTGACCCGGTTGCAGCAGGTTTCAACAATCTTGTCCGGGCTGCGTGAGGCGGGGTTTCTGATTGCGCTGGATGATTTTGGCAGCGGTTATTCATCGCTCAGCTATATTGCCAACATGCCGGTTGATATTGTGAAATTCGATTTGTCGATGATACGCAGTCTTGAGCAGGGCGGACGGCAGGGTATGGTGATTGATGGTCTTGCGCGCATCATTGCAGATGCTGGCTATACGCTGGTTGCGGAAGGCATAGAAACAGAACAGTCTCTTGCTACGATACGGCAGATAGGATTTAGTCATGGACAGGGGTTTCTGTTCGGCCGGCCTGAAATCTTGCCTTTAGACATAAAGTTGTCCTGAGTGGCATCAGTGTCATCGCTTATCCGCTAATGCAAGATTGTTATGCTGGTCATTTTCTCCTTGTGTTTTTGGTAATAGGCTTTAGCATATCGAAGTCATCGTTTTGTATCCCTTATTATGAAATTTCAGCATCTCCCAATTGGCGCACGTTTCGAATTTGAAGGTAAGCGGTTTACTAAAACCAGCCCGTTAGTGGCATCCGAGGAAGGTGGCGGCCAGCGTATGATCCCGCGCTATGCAGTGTTACGCGGTTTAGATGAAAATATGGCAAAAACGGCTGACGTTAAGGTATCCGATCTGAATGTAAACGCCGTGCTCGCTGCTTTTACCGAGTTTGAAAGTGCTGCAGTGCAGTTGTTACATGAAGTAGCTGGCATAGGCACTGAACAGCTTGCACACTCGAAAACAGCGCTTGCAGAAGCAGGGCAGAAATTCCGGAATAAGATTGCATAAATGAACATGATATTAAACTTGTGGCGACTGATGCGCCCGCACCAGTGGCTGAAAAACAGTTTCGTGTTCACCGGTTTGCTGTTCGGTCATGCCTGGCATGATGTGCATCTGGTGTATCAGGTGATATTCGCTGCACTCGCCTTTTCGCTGATTTCCAGTGCGGTGTATATCATTAACGACATGGTGGATTGCGAGCAGGATCGTTTGCATCCGGTGAAGTGCTTGCGCCCGCTGGCGGCGCAGCAGTTGGGTATGACCACGGCCGGGATCTTTGCCGCGCTGCTGATAGTGAGCGGTCTGCTGCTGGCGGCATGGGTAGCGGGTACGGTGCTGCTGATCATTGTGCTGTATGCAGTGATGAATCTGGCCTACTCCTTACGCCTGAAACATATCGTGATACTGGATGTGTTCATTATCGCCGCGGGTTTTATGCTGCGCATACTGGCGGGTACGCTGGGTGTGGGCATACCGCCGTCACAATGGCTGCTGTTATGCGGGTTGATGGTGACGCTGTTTCTGGGGTTCGCAAAACGCCGCGCCGAGATCATCGAACTGGCCGAAACTAAAACCGCACACCGTAAAGTGCTGGCGCATTACAGCCCGGTATTACTGGACAAGATGATCGGTATTACCGCGTCGGGGGTGATCATGAGCTACAGTTTGTATACCATGAGCCCGGAGACGGTGCATACCCACGGTACCGGCAACCTGATCTATACCGTGCCCTTTGTGATGTACGGCGTCTTCCGCTATATCTATCTGCTGCATCAGCAACACGGTGGCGGTGATCCGTCGCGTGATGTGGTACGCGACCCGCATCTGTTGCTGGCTGTGTTGGCGTGGGCCATGGCGACGTTTTGGCTGATCCGCTAATGCATGTTCATGCCAATCCGTTGCATGGCTGGCGGCGGCACGCGCTGATACTGGTGGTGATGCTGAGTGTCGCCGGTTATCTCGGTTTTGTATTGTGGAGCGGCTGGGCAGAAGTCACCGCGGCCATCGCGCAAGTCGGCTGGCTGATGACCGGTGTTGCGCTGTTACTGTCTTTACTCAATTATGGCCTGCGTTTTGTGCGCTGGCAGCTGTATCTGGCGCAGTTGGGGCATACGCTGCCCTGGCGCGAACATTTCCGCATTTACATGGCCGGCTTCAGCATGACCATCGTACCTGGCAAGGTGGGCGAAACCATTCGCAGCATCTTTCTGAAAGCACATGGTGTGGATTATGCCAAAAGCGTCGCAGTTTTCTTCAGCGAGCAGGCGTCGAATCTGATCAGCATGGTGATACTGGCTGCATTCGGGGTGTGGGTGTATCCGGCGGCGCAACCCTTCGTGCTGATCCTGAGCGCAGCACTGCTTGTCGGTCTGGTGGTGTTGCAACAGGCTAAATTGCTAGCCATGCTTGATCAGTTCGCCCAGCGCTGGTTGCCCGCTAAACTGGCCAAGGTGTCGCATGCGGCATTCACCACCATAGCGCATGCCGGGCAATGCCTGCGCTTTCCGGTATTGTCGCTGGGGCTTGCGATTGGTGTCGTGGCTTGGGGCGCAGAAGGTGTGGCGCTGTATTTCATGCTGCATAGTCTGGGCAGTGACATCAGCCTGCAAACCACGCTGTTTATCTATGCGTTCTCCATGCTGGTCGGTGCGATCAGTTTTCTGCCGGGTGGCCTTGGGGGTGTCGAGGCGACGATGATAGGCTTGTTAATGCTTAATCAACTCGATCAGGCGCATGCGGTTGCAGTGACTTTGCTTATCCGGTTGACTACGCTGTGGTTCGCCATTGCGCTGGGCGGAATGGCGATGATGCATATTCCGCAGCGCAAAAATTGATATTCAGGGAGTGGAGATGACGTTAGCTAAACAGGTTGGCCGTGAGTGGTTAATGCTGGTTGCCGCAGTGGTCGGCGTAATCGGATTTGCATTTGAACATGCGGCGCTGGAATCGGGGGGCATGGCGCTGTGGGGATTGTTTGCACTGGTGCTGGCGAGTGTCATAGGCTTGGCCTTCCGTATTGCCCATCATGCTGAAGTGTTGGCTGTGCGTTTGGGTGAACCTTTTGGCACGCTGATTTTAACGGTGGCTGCAGTGGCCGTGGAAGTCGTGATTCTCGTGGTGATGATGTCTGGTAGTCACAGCCCGACCTTGGCACGGGATACGGTATTCTCAGCCATCATGCTCGATATCAATGGCATACTGGGCATAGCTGCCATCATTGGCGGAATCAAACATGGTGTCCAGAAATATAATCTGGATGCTGCAAACGCTTATGTTGCCATGCTGTTAACCGCAGTCGGGATCGGTATGTTTATTCCGGATTTTGTGCCGGCGGCGAAATGGGAGGTCTATTCAGTATTTTCAGTGGTGATCATGGCAATACTGTATATCGCTTTTCTACGTTTGCAGACCATCGAGCATCGTGAATTCTTTTCATTTGGTGATGTGGAAGAAGAAGCCCATGACAAAAAAGGCAGTCCAAACTCACTGCATGTGGCTTTGTTGATCGGTTCAGTTATCGCAGTCGGTATTCTGTCCGAGTTACTGGCGGCATTGCTTACCCGTGGTTTGGAAGGTACAGGATTGCCGCTGGCGATTCCTGCTGTCATGGTTGCGCTGGTTTCCGCCAGCCCGGAGCTGATGGCGGCATTGAATGCCGCACGCAGCGATCGTATGCAGACCACTGTTAATATCGCGCTGGGTGCTTCGCTGGCAACAGTTTTGCTGACCTTGCCGGTGATAGAAGGCATTGCCCTGTTTACCGGGGCACGTATCGATATGGCGCTGACCCCGATACAGGCGGGGATGCTGCTGGTGACTTTTCTGGTGACGATGAATAACCTGCACGATGGCGAATCAAACGCCATCGAAGGCATGACGCATTTTGCGTTGTTTGCGGCGTTTGTGATGCTGACGTTGTTGGGGGTAGCGTAATAGGTAGTTTTCTTGAAATTTGAATTTCTGTATGCGATCCAATTCGACCATTTATGGTCTGTTTATTGAATGCTCGCTGAGCAAAGGAAAGCGGACATTAAATTTCAACTATCTAATGGACATTTCCTACTAATTTAAATGCTTCTGCCTTAATTTCTGCGGTATATATTGCGCTACTCATTGGCTTCACTCCCGTCCAGTTCCTAAATCATAATGTGTTCACTGAAGCGGGTGGAATCTATGTTTTTAAGTGACTAATTCGACAATGGCTGCTTCAGATGAATTACGACGTGCATTCATAATTAGCTATGCATAAAATCTCAGGTAGAAATTCCTTGCGCCTGTTGATCGGCATGATAGCTGCTGCGCACCATAGGCCCGCAGGCGGCATGTTTGAAGCCCATGGCTATCGCTTCGGCTTCAAAAACACTGAATTGCTCGGGTGTCACATAGCGGGTTAACGGAATGTGGTGTCCGGACGGCTGTAAATATTGTCCTATAGTCAGCATGTCGACATCATGGGCACGCAGGTCGCGCATGACTGCCAGAACTTCTTCATCGGTTTCACCAAGTCCGACCATGATGCCGGACTTGGTTGGAATGTGCGGATGACGCGCTTTGAAATCTTTGAGCAGTTGCAGTGAGTGGGCGTAATCGGCACCCGGTCGCGCAGCTTTATACAGGCGCGGTACTGTTTCCAGATTGTGGTTCATGACGTCGGGTGGTGCGCTGTCAAAGATGTCGAGGGCAATGTTCAGCCGACCGCGAAAGTCGGGTACCAGTACCTCGATACGGGTGTTGGGTGCTGCTATGCGGACTTGGCTAATGCAGTCTACAAAGTGCTGTGCGCCACCATCGCGTAAATCATCGCGATCTACGCTGGTGATGACAACGTATTTTAGTTTCATCGCGGCGATGGTGTGGGCAAGGTGTGCGGGTTCTTCGGCGTCGGGCGGCAACGGTTTGCCATGGCCGACATCGCAGAACGGGCAGCGCCGTGTGCATAAATCGCCGAGGATCATGAAGGTGGCGGTGCCGTGTTTGAAGCATTCGCCCAGGTTGGGGCAGGAGGCTTCTTCGCAGACGGTGTGCAGTTTTTGCTCGCGCAAAACGGCTTTGAGTGCGGCAACTTCGGGCGAATTGGGCGACTTGGCGCGTATCCAGGACGGCATTTTCAGGCGTTCCTGTGGAACGATTTTGATCGGGATACGGGCGGTTTTGGCTTCGCCTTTATGGAGTTTGATATCGGCCATGATGTTTTAACTATTCTGTGTGAGCGTGATTTGCTGAATTAAATGGGTGCTGAGCGATTCGGCAAGCTGTGCCATCGGCGTGGTAACGCCAAAATCCCGCATTTGTGTGACGGCCATGCCTTGATAGCCGCACGGATTAATGTAGCTGAATGGGCTTAAGTCCATATCAACATTGAGTGCGAGTCCATGATAACTGCATCCGTGTTTAATGCGTAGCCCTAATGCGGCGATTTTTGCATTATCCACGTAAACGCCGGGAGCATTGGTCAGGCGTTGAGCCTGGATGTGGTGCTCAGCCAGCAGGTTGATAATGGTTTGCTCTATGCGCGTCACTAGGTCGCGCACTCCGTAGCCACGGCGTTTAAGATCTATCAGTAGATAGGCCACGATTTGGCCGGGACCGTGGTAAGTGATCTGCCCCCCGCGGTCTATGTTGACCAGCGGGATGTCCGTGATTTGCAACAGGTGTTCCGGCTTGCCGGCCTGGCCTAAGGTATAAACCGGTGGGTGTTCCAGTAGCCAGATTTCGTCAGCGGTGTCCGGGCCACGCCGGGCGGTGAATTCCTGCATGGCAAGCCAGGTGGGCAGGTATTCTACCTGCCCCAGATGGCGCAGTAAGATGTTGCCAGGCAATTACAGCACCACTTTGACCATTTCATGCGCGGTCAGTGCACGATACAGATTATCGAGCTGTTCGCGTGAAGTGGCGCGGATGGTGCAGGTGACGCTTTGGTAATTTCCCGCCTTGCTTGGCCGGCATTCTATGGTGCTGACATCAAAATCCGGCGCATGTTGCAGCACCAGCGAGGTGATGCTCTGCTCAAATTCCGGATGGGTCGCTCCCATAATCTTGATGGGGAAATCGCTGGGATATACGATCAGGCTGTCTTCGGGTTTGATTTCACTCATCATCGGCTCACTTGAATTTCAGCATCAGGCTATCCCAGGTGCGGCCAAAGATGCTGGCAACACCGACATTTTCCAATGCTTGCAATTGATATTGGGCGAGAACTTTGTTGTCCAGAGTCACGCTTAACGTACCCACTACCTGACCTCTGCTGAGCGGTGCCAGCAAAGGCTGACGGGTAGTCAGAGTGGTTTTGATATCTTTATTACGGCCGCGCGGCATGCTCAAATAGATGTCGCGGGTAAAGCCGACTTTAATGCTGCTGTCATGGCCTTTCCATACTTTGAGGGTCGTGACCGGCTGATCTTTGGCGTAGAGTTTGACGCTATCAAAGAATTGGAAGCCATAATTCAGCAGGCGCTGACTCTCTGCTGCGCGCAGGCCATCCGAGGCAGCGCCCAGCACCACGGATAATAGTCTGCGCTGGCCACGATGGGCAGAGGCGATCAGGCAATAGCCGGCACTTTCGGTATGGCCGGTTTTCATGCCGTCGACGGTTGGGTCGCTCCACAGCAGGCGATTGCGGTTAGGCTGGGTGATGTTGTTGTAGCGATATTCCTTGATGGAATACAGCGGATGAAATTCCGGGAAGTCGCGAATGATGGCGGTGGCAATCAGGCTCAGGTCATGTGCCGTAGTGTAATGCTGTGGGTCGGGCAAGCCGGTGGAGGTGACGAAGTGGGTGTGGGTCATGCCCAGTAGCTGGGCTTGCTTGTTCATCATCACCACAAAACCGGGTTCGCTACCGCCAACCGCTTCAGCCAGCGCGATGGTGGCATCGTTACCGGACTGGATGATCATGCCGTGCAGTAATTCATCGACAGTCACCGGTTTATTGGGCTCAATAAACATGCGCGAGCCTTCGGTTTTCCAGGCTTTCTCGGAAACGGGAACAACGTCGGTCAGCTTCAGGCGGCCCTGTTTGATAGCGGCGAAGGTCAAATAAGCACTCATCAGTTTGGTCAGGGATGCGGGCTCGATGCGGCGGTCGCCATCCTGTTGCACCAGAATCTGGCCGTTGTTTACATCCATCAGTAACCAGGCTTTGGCGGCTAATTGCGGTGGTGGAGCGCTCGGTAAATCAATGGCGAGACTTGCGGTGCTGAAACAAAGTAATAGAAAAACGATAAATGATTTCATGTTTAGGTCGGTGAGTAATTGAAAGTGCTACAGGTAATCTATTCCAGGACAACGCGAATGGGTTTTAAGTTCATGCGCGTTTCGATTTCATGGGCGGCTGATTTTGCGCTGTCATCGTCATTATACGGCCCCAATGCAACGCGGTAGCGGTCCGCTTTGTTCATGATTACCAGTGCGGCACTGGCTTTATTGAGTTTGGTGGTGGCTTGCGCCAGCAGTTTTTCGGCATTTTCACGACTGCCAAAGCTGCCTAACTGGAGAAAGATGCCTGTGGATTTGGCGTTGAGATCCTTGCCCTGGCTGATTTCAGCCGGAGTAATGGCGGTGACTTCCACCATGCCGCTGCCGCCTTGTGAGATGCCTAATTTATGGGCAGCAGTATAAGATAAATCAATGATGCGTTTGCTATGGAAGGGGCCTCTGTCATTGATGCGGACGATAACCGATTTGCCGCTGGCCAGGGACTTGACGCGCGCATAACTGGGAATAGGCAGGGTGCGGTGAGCTGCTGTCATGCCGTACATATCATACGTTTCGCCGGATGCTGTGCGTTTACCATTAAAACGGCGGCCATACCAGGAAGCTAACCCCTGTTCCTGATACGATGTCGCTGTAGTGGATGGCGAGTATTCCTGTCCTAAGGCGACATAAGGACGATTGGCGTATTTATGCAAGGTTTCGATTTTGGGTACCGCATCGGGAATAGCATCAATATTGGCTGGCGGGTTGTCGCCAGGGCCATCATCCAGATAATAACCGCCAGGCTTATGATTTCCTGCGATGGTGGCTGGTGCAGGCTCGAGTTTGCCGGGAGCAGGTTGGCGTGCTGGTGGCGTGCTGGCGCAACCAGCAAGGCTTGCAATAATAATTAAGCTTAGTAGTCTGATCATGATTTTAATAGTTTCCGGTGCGTTTTAACGCTCATTAAAATACCAAAACCCAGCATCACTATCACCATAGCGGTACCACCATAACTCATCATCGGTAAGGGTACACCGACAACGGGCAAGATACCAGAGACCATGCCCATGTTGACAAAAGCGTAGGTGAAGAATGCTAAGGTAACACTGCCTGCCATAAGTCGCGCAAACAGGGTCGGTGCATTTGCTGCGATAGTCAGGCCGCGAGCGATGATAGCCAGATAAAGTATCAGTAATAAAATATTGCCCAGTAACCCGAACTCTTCGCCAAATACAGCAAATACAAAATCCGTGGTGTGTTCGGGCAGGAAATCCAGATGGGTCTGGGTGCCTTGCAGCCAGCCTTTGCCGAAGCTGCCGCCAGAACCAATGGCGATGGTGGACTGGATGATATGGTAGCCCGCGCCCAGTGGGTCTGTGGTTGGGTCGAGCAAGGTGAGTACGCGGTTCTTCTGGTAATCATGCAGAAAATGCCAGAGCACCGGCATACTGGCGCCAGCAATGACGACCATGCCGGCCATGATGCGCCAGGGTAATCCGGCGAAAAACAGCACATAAAATCCGGATGCGGAAATCAGCAAGGCCGTGCCCAGGTCGGGTTGACGTGCGACCAGTGCAACCGGTATCACCAGCAGGATAGCGCCGATGCCGTAATCTTTGAGGCGCAGCGTGGCTTCGTGATAGTGAAAGTACCAGGCCAGCATCAGCGGCATGGCGATTTTCATGATTTCCGAGGGCTGGATGCGGGTAACGCCGACATGCAGCCAGCGTCGCGAGCCATTGACCACATCACCAAACAGGGCAACGCCGATCAGCAGCACCACACCAACAGTATAGAGCGGCACTGCCAACGCAAGCAGGTACTGCGGCGGGGTATTGGCGACCATGACCATGACAGTCAGCGCAACCAGCATATTGATGCCGTGTGCCAACAGCCTGGTGTTGTCCTCACCTGCGGCGCTGTATTGCACGAAGAGACTGAGCAGCATCAGCGCAAATAACAGCAGTAGCAGCGGGTAGTCCAGATGCGCGGCAATCTTGATCAGCCAGCGTTTAATCCGCATTGACATTGTCTCCTGCGCTGGTTTCCGGTGCCGCTGTCATGGCTTTGGGCAGCTTGCCCAGCAAGTAGTAATCCATCACCGCACGGGCGATGGGGGCCGCCGATGTGCCGCCGTGGCCGCCGTTCTCTACCAGTACTGCAATGGCAATTCTGGGTGCGTCAGCAGGGGCAAAGGCAATGAATAGTGCATGATCCCGGTGTGCTGCCAGAAGTTTACTGGCATTATACTTTTCATTCTGGCGTATGCCGACCACTTGCGCGGTGCCGGTTTTAGCTGCAATCAGATAAGGGGCCCCGGCGCTGGCGACCGAAGCCGTTCCGCCGGGACGGGTGACGTCGATCATGGCGTTCACTATCGTTTGCAGATGAGCGGGGGTAATGTCGGCGTGGGCGATCACTTGTGGCGCAATAACGTGACGCTGTCCAGTGCGGCTATCGATAATGGCCTGCACGATCTGCGGTCGCAATGTAGTGCCACCGTTGGCCAGCGCTGCTGTGGCAACGGCCAATTGCAACGGCGTGGCCAGGTTGTAGCCTTGACCAATGCCGGCAATTACCGTTTCACCGGGGAACCAGGGCTGTTTGGAATGTTTTGCCTTCCATTCGCGTGACGGCAGTACGCCGGCTAACTCACCATTCATATCGATGCCGGTTTTCTGCCCGAAGCCGAATTGCGATAAATAGCTGTGCATGCGATCTATGCCCAAGTCGTTGGCAAGGCGGTAATAATAGGTATCGCATGATTGCACGATGGAATTGTGCATGTCGACGGTGCCGTGGCCGCTTGGTTTCCAGTCGCGGTAGCGGTGGCTGCTGCCGGGCAGGGAAAAGAAGCCTGGGTCGGAAATGGTATCCGTTGCCGTGCGTATCCCGTAATGCAGTCCGGCCAGCGCCATGAATGGTTTGATAGTCGAGCCTTCCGGATAAGCGCCACGTAAAGCGCGATTGAGCAGAGGTCGGTCAGGGGAGGTGTTAAGGGCATTCCAGTTGGTAGAGTCGATGCCATCGACAAATAAATTGGGATCGAACTCGGGATGGCTGACGAAGGCCAGCACGCCCCCGGTTTTCGGGTCCAGTGCTACGAGTGAGCCGCGATAGCTGCCGAAAGCCTGTTCGGCAATGGCTTGCAATTTGCTGTCGAGATTCAGTACCAGGTTGTCGCCGGAGATCGGGTTGGTGTGCGATAGCGTACGCACTGCATGGCCGCCTGCATCGGTTTCCACCTGTTCCGCACCGGTAGTGCCATGCAACTGGTTTTCGTAGCTTTGTTCGATGCCTACCTTGCCGATGTGATCCGTGCCGCGATAGTTGTCAAAACGCTTATCGGATTGCAATTCTTTCAGATCGGCATCATTGATGCGGCCGATATAGCCGATCAGGTGCGAAGCTGAAACGCCTTGCGGGTATTGGCGGAACAGTCGGGCTTTAACTTCCACACCCGGTAATCTGTAGCGGTTGGCGGCAACGCGGGCAACTTCGTCGTCGGTCAGGTGTGTACGTAATGGCAGGGTTTCGAAATTGCGACTTTCCGCCATGATCTTGGTGAAATTCTTGCGGTTGGCAGGCGTGATTTCAACTAATTTTGCCAGTTCATCTATGGTGGCATCAAGGTCATCAATCTTGCTGGGGGTCAGCTCAAGGGTGTAGGCAGAAAAATTATGGGCCAGGATGACCCCGTTACGATCCAGGATGATGCCGCGGGTGGGCGGGGTCGGGACGATGGAAATGCGGTTGCTTTCGGCGAGCGTGAAATAGCGGTCGTGTTCCAGCACCTGCACGTACACAAAGCGTGCTATCAGCACTAGAAACAGCACAATGACAAATCCGGCAGCAATGACAATGCGCTGCCTGAATCCGGCCAGTTCGGCCCGATAATATTTGATCTCCGCGGGGCGATTCATTGCGCCTCAGCGGTATCGGGGGTGCGCAGGCGGTGGAGCAGAATCCACAAGGGAATCCAGCACAAAGCGCCAGTAAGGATAGCTGCGAAATAGTTCAGCGCATGGAATGTGTCGCCGGCAAAAGTGGCAATCAATACGCTGATTACCTGCTCTACCAATAGCAAGCCAGCAATATGCGAAGCCTGTTGCCAGGGCGGGAAATTAAACATGCGTCGCTGCAACAGCAATAACACAAAAACGCTCATGGTATAGGCGAGCGCGTGCTGACCGAGTATTGTGCCGTCGGTGAGGTCAACCAGCAGCCCTAACCACCATGCTGCCCCCATGCCGATGCGGCCGGGTTGGTAAATGACCCAGTATAAAGTCACCAGTAACAGAAAGTCGGGGCGTAGCCATATCCAGTCGAGTGACCAAGGCAGCAGGTTAAACGCAAAGGCAACCAGCAGGCTGCCAGCAATGACCGGTCCGCGATGGGATAACGGCATGGTCGGGCCTTTAGGATGGGCGAATTGCATTATTTTTTCTCTGTGGGTACAGGTGCGGGGAGGGCACCATCAATGATCAACACTTGGCGGTATCGGTCAACCGCTGCAAGTGGTTTGCATTCTATGTGGGCAAAGGCCCGGCTGCTGCTGAGATCGATTTGCGTCACTTTGGCAACAGCCAGGCCGGATGGGTATACACCGTCTATGCCAGACGTTACCAGCAGGTCGCCAGTGCGCACATCCGTGTTATGCGGCAGATAACGGACCTCTACTGAGCCGTCTATGCCCATGCCGAACATGACCGCGCGTTGCCCGGTTCGCTGGATAATGACCGGAACAGACTGGTCTTTGTTGGTAAGCAGGGTGACTTCGCTGCTGAACGGGTATACCCGTGTAACCTGGCCTAATAAGCCGATTTCGTCGATTACAGCTTGACCGGGTTGGACATTTTGCTGGCTACCGCGATCAATGGTGACCTGGCGTTGATAAGGGTCGCGCGGGATGGCCAGAATTTCAGCCAGTTGCGTGTGCAACGGGGTGGCCTGTTTTGCTCCGAGTAGCGTGCGTAGCCGCTGATTTTCCAGTTCCAGGCTGCGATAGCGTTGCAGGGTAACGCTGTACTGGATAAAGCGCTGGCGCAAAGCATCATTTTCACGTTGCAATTGCGCGTGCTTGACGAAGAACCCGGTGACCCGTTCGTAGGTCAGATTAGGCGTCTGGATAAAGGTCTGTATAGGGAAGAGCAGCGTGTTGACGCCGGCGCGAAATCTGTCCAGGCCATGGAAACGGAGATCCGCAGCGATGATGGCAATGCTGATGAGCGCATAAATTAATAACCGTGCTCCCGCGCTTAAGCCGCGCGGAAACAGGGTCAGGTTCGGGTGGTGCGCAGACATGGTGGGAGATCAGGCGTGCTGGAGATCAGGAGTCTTGGGCAAATACACCGTGGAGCTTGTCCATTTCTTCTAGCGCACGACCGGAACCACGCACTACGCAGGTGAGTGGGTCTTCGGCGACGATGACTGGCAGACCGGTTTCTTCCATCAGCAGGCGATCCAGGTCGCGCAATAAGGCGCCGCCGCCGGTGAGTACCATGCCTTTTTCAGCAATGTCGGAACCGAGTTCGGGCGGTGTTTGCTCCAGTGCGGATTTGACTGCGCTGACGATGTTGTTGAGCGGGTCGGTAAGGGCTTCCAGTATCTCGTTGCTGGAAATGGTAAAGCTGCGCGGGATGCCTTCAGCCAGATTGCGGCCCTTGACTTCCATTTCCTGTACGGCGGACCCTGGGAATGCAGAACCAATGCCCTTTTTGATGGCCTCGGCAGTCGCTTCACCAATCAGCATGCCGTAATTGCGGCGGATGTAGTTGATGATGGCTTCATCGAATTTGTCGCCGCCGACTCGAACCGAGTTGGCATAAACAATGCCGCCCAGTGAAATCACGCCGACTTCCGTGGTGCCACCGCCAATATCTACGACCATGGAGCCGGTCGCTTCAGCAACCGGCAGATCTGCGCCGATCGCCGCAGCCATTGGCTCTTCAATCAGATACACCTGGCGTGCGCCGGCACCAATGGCGGATTCGCGAATCGCACGGCGTTCCACCTGGGTGGAACCGCAGGGCACGCAAATGATAATACGCGGGCTGGGGTGGAACATGCGCGTGTCATGTATTTTCTTGATGAAATACTTGAGCATCTGCTCGGTGATGGTGAAATCGGCGATCACGCCGTCTTTCATCGGGCGGATGGCGGTGATGTTGCCAGGAGTGCGTCCCAGCATCATCTTGGCTTCCAGTCCAACCGCCTGTATGGTTTTCTTGGCGCTGTTGCTGTCCTGGCGGATGGCGACAACGGAAGGTTCGTCCAGCACAATGCCTTTGCCTCGAACGTAGATCAGCGTATTGGCTGTACCTAAGTCAATTGCCAAATCAGTAGAAAAGTAGCCGCGTAGTGATCCAAACATGATATTTTTTTTCGCTAAAGTTGGGAGTTGATCGACTTAATCTAACTTGGGAGTTAGTAGCCTTGAATAAACGTAATATGATACCCTAATAGGCTTGTTTCCTGTGAAGATTTACGCACTATGTCACTTACTCTGCAAGATGTAAAACGTGTCGCAACCCTCGCCCGCATTGCGGTCAACGACGACGAAGCCGTCGCATATCAACAACAGCTCAACGGAATTTTTGGTTTGATTGCCGAAATGCAGGCAGTGGATACGACGGGTGTTGAGCCCATGTCGCATGCCCAGGACCTTAGCCAGCGTTTGCGTGATGACGTAGTAACAGAGGTTGATCAGCATGAAAAGTTCCAGGCCATTGCACCGCAAGTTGCGGCTGGTTTGTATTTAGTTCCGCAAGTGATTGAATGAAAACATGATTAATTCCAGTTTAAAACAGCTTGCCACCCTGCTTGCCGAGAAAAAAATTTCCAGTGTGGAATTGACGCAGACCTATCTGGATCGCATTGCCAGACTCAATCCCGCACTGAATGCTTTTGTTACGCTGAATACAGCCACCAGTCTGGCGGATGCACGCGATGCGGATGCACGTCTTGTTGCCGGTAACGCGGCACCGCTGACAGGTATTCCGGTCGCGCATAAGGATATTTTCTGTGCGGATGGCTGGCGTACCACCTGCGGCTCGAAAATGCTGGAGAATTTTATTGCGCCTTACGATGCGCATGTCATCAGTCAATTCAAAGCGGCGGGTATGGTCAGTCTGGGTAAAACCAACATGGATGAATTTGCCATGGGTTCATCCAATGAGACTTCCTATTACGGTTCGGTCAAAAATCCTTGGGATAAGCAGGCTGTGCCGGGTGGTTCGTCCGGTGGATCTGCTGCTGCAGTGGCGGCACGCCTGGCGCCGGCAGCGACTGGCACCGACACTGGCGGTTCTATCCGCCAGCCGGCCGCATTAACCGGTATTACCGGTCTGAAGCCGACCTATGGTGTGGTGTCGCGCTATGGCATGATCGCCTTTGCGTCGAGTCTGGATCAAGCCGGACCGATGGCGAAGTCGGCAGAAGATTGCGCGTTGCTGATGAACGTGATGGCCGGTTTTGATGAGCGTGATTCAACCAGCCTGGAGCGTCCGTCTGAAGACTATACGCGTGATCTGGATCAACCCTTGGCAGGGTTGCGCATCGGGCTGCCACGCGAATATTTTGCCGAAGGTCTGAGTGCCGATGTGGCTGCAGCGGTCGAAGCTGCATTGCAAGAATATCGCAAGCTGGGTGCGACCACGGTGGATATTTCGCTGCCGAATACCAAATTATCCATACCGGTGTATTACGTGCTTGCGCCGGCTGAGGCATCGACCAATCTGTCGCGGTTTGATGGCGTGCGTTACGGTTATCGTGCACCGGATTACAGCGATCTGACCGATATGTATGAAAAATCCCGTGCCCAGGGTTTTGGCACTGAGGTCAAGCGCCGCATCATGATCGGCACCTACGTGCTGTCGCATGGTTATTACGATGCATATTATATGCAGGCGCAAAAAATTCGCCGCATGATTGCCCAGGATTTTACTGACGCATTCCAGCATTGCGACATTATCATGGGGCCGACTGCACCGAGCACCGCATTTAATTTCGGTGAGAAATCGGATGATCCGGTTGCCATGTATTTATCCGATATTTACACCATCGCCGTCAACCTGGCCGGTTTGCCCGGCATGTCGGTGCCGTGCGGTCTAGGCAGTAACGGACGTCCGGTGGGATTGCAGATGATCGGCAATTATTTTAGCGAAGCCAGAATGCTCGGTGTTGCCCATCAGTATCAGTTGGCGACGGATTGGCATACACGGATGCCCGAGAATATCTAAAACATTTAACCGCAAGCCACAGGCTGGCGGTTAGCACAAAGGTTAAGTCATCATGCAATGGGAAATCGTCGTCGGGTTGGAAGTTCATGCCCAGTTGTCTACCAAGTCTAAAATTTTTTCCGGTTCCAGTACCGCGTTTGGTGCAGCACCGAATACTCAGGCCAGCGCGGTGGATCTCGCGTTGCCGGGGGTGTTGCCGGTACTCAACCGCGGCGCAGTGGAACGGGCAATCATCCTGGGTCTGGCGATTGATGCTCATGTCAGTCGGCGCTCGGTATTTGCGCGTAAAAATTATTTTTACCCGGATTCACCCAAAGGCTATCAAATCAGCCAGATGGAACTGCCTGTCGTTGAAGGCGGCAGTCTGTTGATACAGGTGGGGGATACAGAAAAACTTATCCGCATTACCCGTGCGCACCTGGAAGAGGATGCCGGAAAATCCATGCACGGCGAATTTCACGGTATGACCGGTATCGACTTGAATCGTGCCGGTACGCCCTTGCTGGAAATCGTGTCCGAGCCGGATATGCGCGGTTCAGCAGAGGCGGTTGCCTATGCTAAAACCCTGCACAGTCTGGTGGTGTGGCTGGGGATTTGTGACGGCAACATGCAGGAAGGCAGCTTCCGTTGTGATGCCAACGTGTCGGTGCGGCCGATGGGGAGCACCGAGTTAGGTACACGTTGCGAGATCAAGAACCTCAACTCGTTCCGTTTCCTTGAACGTGCAATCGAATATGAGGCGCGGCGCCATATTGAAATCAATGAGGACGGTGGCACCATCCGTCAGGAAACCCGGCTGTATGACCCGGATCGTGACGAAACCCGTACCATGCGTAGCAAGGAAGATGCGCACGATTATCGTTATTTCCCGGACCCGGATTTGTTGCCGCTGGTGATTTCCGAAGAGTGGATAGAGCGTACCCGCGCGACGATGCCGGAATTGCCGGTAGCGATGCGTGAACGTTTTGTCAGTCAATACGCGATTCCTGCCTATGATGCTGCCGTGCTGACAGCGACCAAGGCGACCGCGACTTATTTTGAGCAGCTGGTCGCGGCGGTTGGTGGTGAGGCCAAGTTATGCGCGAACTGGATCATGGGCGAATTGTCGGCAGCACTTAACCGGCATGAACTGGATATTGCCCATAGCCCGGTCGGTGTGACGCAATTGGCAGCGCTGATCCGTCGCATCGGTGACGGTACCTTGTCCGGCAAGTTGGCCAAGGAAGTCTTCGAGGTGTTGTGGCAGGGTGAAGGTGAAGTGGATGCCATTATCGATGCCCGTGGCTTGAAGCAAGTGTCGGATGTCGGCGTAATCGAAGCCGTTGTTGATCAGATACTGGCCGCGAATCCAACTCAAGTTGCCGAATACCGTGCCGGTAAGGAAAAAATGCTGGGTTATCTGGTCGGGCAGGCGATGAAAGCGATGAAGGGTAAAGCCAATCCGCAACAACTGAATGAGGTGTTGTTGCGTAAACTAGCCTGAGTGATAGGTTATTGAGCGGTGGATAGCCGCTTAATAACGCTGGGTCAGCGTCATCGTGGTGCCGTCGCGGTGCATGCTGGTTTGATTCAGGAAACTCATGCCCAACAGAGCAATTGGCAGTCCACCGCCTTCGATGACGGTTCCTGGCACCATATTCAGGCTAATGCCGCCCACGCGAATGTTGTTGAATACCACCCGATATGCGCCCGTGCTGCCGTTGGCGGTGCTAACTGCGCTACGTGTCCCATTGCGGTAATTCACTCCCAGACGATCGGCTTCTTGCGTGCTGATAGCTACAGATGTTGCGCCGGTATCCACTACGAAATTGACGGTAGTGCCGTTAATCGTGCCTGTGGTGAAAAATTGCCCGCGTCCGTCGGCGTTGAGTGTGGCACTGGCTTTACTGCTGGTGTTGCCTCCACCCGAGTACGACTCCCCCATCGTTAATACGCGCCGTTTACCGTCGATTTCAAACATGGCCGATTGCGCGTCCGCACGCAATAATTTCACACCCTGTGCATTGTCACCGACAGCCATGACGCGCGGTTTACCCGAGTCAATGATGACCATGGCGCGATCCTTGAATAAACCAGTGACGTTCACATTGGTTGCACTATAGGCCAAGCCGCTGAAAGCGCAGGTGAGCAAACTCAGAGCGGCCATGCGGAAGGACAGATGGATTATCGGCATAGTAATATTCCGGTTATTTCGGGCTGGCGGTTTTGCCGGTTAACTCGATGAAGCGAGTTTTGTCGGCATCGAATTTGCTGCGGATGTCAGCCATTTCCTTGCTCTTTTGCGAGAGTATGTCTTCGAGTTCGGTGATGTGTTTGAGATTGGCCGCATATTCGGCAGCCTGCGGTCCTGTGCCTGGTATTTTGCCACCGGATTGTTTTATCAGTTTGGCTTGTTTGTCACGTAATGGCGCCAGACGCAGGTTAGTGCCATCGACTACCAGTTTGGATTGTTCCAAGCTACGATCCCGCGCCAGATCGATTTCGGCAGGTGAGGTATAGGTGTTAAGCAATGCTGAATCGTGGCGCTTCTGTTCGGTTTGCGACTGCTGTTCTTTTGTGATTTTGGCGGCCTCGGCTTCGTTATTGAGGCGTTGCTCCGGGGTCAGCGCTGCCGGCGTTTGCTTGAGAACCGTCCCTCTTTTGCTCATCTCGGTGGTGGCACGGCCAGCGGCTTGTGGCGGCATGGTATCGCCATAGTGGGTGACGCCTTGTGCGTCTTTCCATTTATAAATGTCGGCGTGGGCGACTGTAGCCGTGCTCAGGGCAAGTGCGGCCACTAGCAAAATTTGGTATTTGGTTGTCATGCTTGGCTGGCTCCATAAGTGGCGCGATAGTGTGCTACCGCTGCAGCATATTGTTCCATGTTCTTATCGGTTTGCAAATAGGCAAGCAGATCATTAAGGTTGGCAATGGCGAAAACCGGAATGCCATATTGCTGTTGCACTTCCTGCACTGCTGACAATTCGCCCTGGCCACGTTCCATGCGATCAATGGCGATGATTACGCCGGCAGGTGTTGCGCCCTGGCTGCGGATGAGTTCGACTGATTCACGCACCGAGGTGCCGGCAGAAATGACGTCGTCGATAATCAGTACGCGCCCCTGTAACGGTGCTCCGACGATATTGCCGCCTTCGCCGTGATCTTTGGCTTCCTTGCGGTTAAAGCTGTAAGGGGTGTTGTGACCCAGTCCGGCGAGGGCAATGGCTGTGCTGGCCGCGAGCGGAATGCCTTTATAGGCAGGGCCAAACAGCACATCGAATTCTATTCCGGCAGCAAGGATGGCTTTAGCGTAAAATTCGCCTAGCTGCTTTAATGCCATGCCGTCGGCAAATAAACCGGCGTTAAAGAAATAGGGACTCATGCGCCCCGCTTTGGTTTTGAATTCACCAAAGCGCAGTACGTTCTGGTCTATGGAAAAGCGCAGGAACTGTTGTCTGAAATCGAACATGATAATAAATTTGGGAATCACAAAGTGCGTATTATAACTGCCAATTTGAATGGGATTCGCTCCGCAGCGAGCAAAGGTTTCTTTACCTGGATGTTACGCCAGGATGCCGATTATATCTGCGTGCAGGAATTAAAGGCGCAACAAGCCGATATGCGCTCGGAAATGCTGGCACCGGAAGGTTATAGCGGCTATTTTCATTATGCCGAGAAAAAGGGTTACAGCGGCGTTGGTATCTACAGCAAGCAACCCGCAGATGAGGTGATCGTCGGCCTCGGTATTGCCGATATTGATGCCGAAGGCCGTTATCTGGAAGTGCGTTATGGCAACCTGAGTGTGATCTCACTGTACTTACCATCCGGTTCCAGCGGGGAAGACCGCCAGCAGGTTAAATTTGATTTTCTGGCACGGTTTTACCCGCATCTGGCGGCACTTAAGGCAAGCGGACGTGAAGTCGTGGTGTGTGGCGACTGGAATATCGCGCACAAGGAAATCGATCTGAAAAACTGGAAGTCCAATCAGAAAAATTCAGGCTTCCTGCCGGAAGAGCGGGCGTGGATGACGCAAGTGCTGAATGAGTTGGTATGGGTGGATGTGCATCGCACGCTGTATCCGGATGCGACTGGCGAAGCCTACACCTGGTGGAGTAATCGCGGTCAGGCATGGGCAAATAATGTCGGCTGGCGCATCGATTATCAGCTGGCCACGCCTGCCATCGCCGCCACGGCAACATCGGCAGTCGTATATAAAGAGGAGCGTTTTTCCGATCATTCGCCGTTGATTGTGGATTACGACTTTACTATTTGAGTTCCTGGTTAGAGCGCACTATGCAAACACATCCCTGGTTAGCTGCATTCAAGGTTTATGCCCATCCACGTGTGGTGGGTATGCTGTTTCTGGGGTTTTCCTCGGGACTGCCTTTGCTGCTGGTGTTGGGCACGCTGTCATTCTGGCTGCGCGAAGCCGGGATAGATCGTTCCACTATCGGCCATTTGTCATGGGTGGGGCTGGCCTACGGTTTCAAGTGGGTATGGGCGCCGCTGGTAGATCGACTGTCATTGCCGCTGCTAACTAAATGGTTAGGCCGGCGCAGAGCCTGGCTGCTGCTGTCGCAAGTGGTCATTGTGCTGGCCTTGCTGGGGATGGCCAATACCGATCCTGCTGTTAGTCTGCAGCCGACCATCTTATTTGCGCTGGCGGTGGCGTTTGCATCTGCGACTCAGGATATCGCGATGGATGCGTATCGCATTGAAGCCGTATCGCAGGAGAAGCAGGGAGCAATGGCCGCCACCTATCAGGCCGGCTATCGTATTGCGATGATAACCGCGGGCGCGGGTGTGCTGTGGATCGCCTCGGCTGTGGATACCACGCCGGATATTTATGATTTCAACCCCTGGCACGTGGCTTATCTGGTGATGGCGATGTGTATGGCAGTAGGCATCCTGGCGACCTTGAGCATACGCGAACCGGAACTGGCGCCTAACCTCATTGCGCAACAGGAAGCAAATGAAGTGCATGCCTGGTTGGCAGCAAAAGGACTGAGCGGCAGATCACTGGCAGTGGCGGCGTGGGTGTATAGCGCGGTGCTGAGCCCGTTCATGGATTTTGTGCGCCGCTTCGGTTGGCAGGCGGCACTGATCCTGGCGCTGATTGCGATTTACCGGATCTCGGATGTGGTGATGGGGGTGATGAGTAACCCGTTCTATGTGGACATGGGCTATTCCAAGGATGAAGTAGCGACAGTATCCAAGGTGTTTGGCGTCATTATGACCATAGCCGGTGCCGGATTGGGTGGCGTATTGACCGCAAAAATGGGGGTGATGCGCACCTTGTTTCTGGGGGCGGTGCTGTCCGCGGCGACTAATTTGCTGTTTGTCTGGCTGGCCGGACGCGGTCATGATGTGTCGGCACTGGTGTTTACCGTATCGGCCGATAATCTTTCTGCCGGTATTGCTTCCAGTGCCTTTGTCGCTTATTTGTCGGGGCTGACCAACAGTGCCTATTCGGCGACGCAGTATGCGCTGTTCAGCTCGGTGATGTTGTTATTACCCAAGTTCATTGCCGGTTTCTCCGGTGATTTTGTCGATGCTTATGGCTATGCTGATTTCTTTACCGCAACCGCGTTGATGGGCCTGCCGGTGCTGGTGCTGGTATGGCTGGCCGGGCGGGCGCGATTGCATGTGCTGGACAAGTAGATGCCTGAGTTAAGTATTTTATCGGTGTTTCTGGTTGGCCTGCTCGGTGGCGTGCACTGCGTGGGCATGTGTGGCGGCATTGTGACTGCCTTGTCCTTTGCGACCCCGAATGCCAAACCCGGTTTGCTGATGTTGCTGGGCTACAACGGTGGGCGCTTGCTGAGCTATGCGATTGCAGGCGCGATTGCCGGTGCGGTCGGCGCAAGTACCTTGCTGCTGAATGATTTTCTGCCGGTATCGCGCGGTCTGTACGTGTTTGCCAATGTCATGCTGATATTGCTGGGGCTGTATCTGGCCGGGTTGTCACGTGCGGTGTTGCTTCTGGAAAATCTCGGTGGTAGCGTTTGGGCTAAGCTGCAACCGTTAATGAAGCGCCTGATGCCGGTGCGTAATCCGGCACAGGCCGTGTTGGTAGGCATGGTGTGGGGCTGGCTGCCCTGCGGTCTGGTGTATTCCGTGCTGATTTCAGCCTTGGCGACAGGCAGTGCCGGACATGGCGCTTTACTGATGCTGGCATTTGGTCTGGGAACCTTGCCTAATCTGCTGGCGATGGGATTGCTCGCGAAACAGCTGCAACATTTTACGCGCCAGCCTGCTGTGCGCCTGATCGCCGGTTTGCTGGTAGCCGGGTTTGGCGTGCTCGGACTGGCACGGCTGATAATAAATTTATAGGTATCGCTGAATGAATCAAACCAATTTACAACCTCCTTTGCGCCAATTGCTGAAGCGCGCAGCCATAGCGGTGGATGCTGTCGTCCATAAAGGTCAGAATCTGAACCGGGTATTGGCTGAGCAGCCGGTGCCGGGGCGTGCTACGGTGCAGGATATGTGTTATGCCAGTCTGCGTGAATATGGTGAGTTGGCCGCAATGCGGGATGCGTTGCTGACCAAGCCGCTGACTGACAGGGTGATTGCTACGTTGCTGGTGGTGGCGTTGCGTCAGGTACGCGCCAAGCCTGATGCGACACACATGGTGGTGAACGAAGCGGTGGAAGCGGCGTCTGCCGTACAGCCGTGGGCACGTGGTTTGACTAATGCAGTGTTGCGTAATTATCTGCGGCAGGCTGCGGCATTGACGACGACAGTGATGGCGCAACCGGTGGCGCGCTGGAATTATCCGCAATGGTGGATAGATAAAGTGAGTGCAGCCTACCCGCAGCATTGGCAAGCGGCGTTGACCGCCGGTAATCAGCATCCGCCGATGACGTTACGGGTCAATGTGCAGCACGGAAATGTGGCCGGCTATCTGGAATGGTTACAGGACGAAAATATTGCTGCAAGTCAGGTGGGCGTGTCGGCAGTGCAGCTGGTGCAGCCGATTGCGGTAACCGCGTTGCCTGGTTTTGCCGATGGACGGGTATCGGTGCAGGATGCCGGGGCGCAATTGGCGGGGGTGTTACTGGATGTGCATGATGGTCAGCGCGTGCTGGATGCATGTGCGGCACCGGGTGGCAAAACCGGTCATATTCTGGAGCTGGCTGATGTCAGCCTGACGGCGCTGGACAGCGATGCTGCCCGTTTGCAGCGAGTGGGCGAAAATCTGACTCGACTGGCCCTGCAAGCCCAATTGCTGCAAGGTGACGCCGGTGATCCGGAAAAATGGTGGGATGGTGTGGCCTATGATCGCATTCTGGCGGATGTGCCATGTTCGGCTTCCGGTGTGGTGCGTCGACATCCGGATATAAAATGGTTACGCCGGCCGGATGATATTGCGCAGTTCGCTGCCCAGCAGGCAGTTATTTTGCCAGCACTCTGGCAGTGTTTGGCTACGGGTGGTAAATTGCTTTATGTAACCTGTTCGATTTTCCCCGAAGAGAATCAGCAGCAAATAGATGCGTTTTTAACCCAGCATGAGGATGCGCGCCAACTGCCGCTGGACGGCGATTGGGTGACGCCGGGTCAGTTGTTGCCGAATGATAATCACGACGGTTTTTATTATGCCTTACTTGAAAAAATTTAAATTCTGGCTGGTGCTCTGTCTGTGGGTAGGGCTGAGCATGCCTGTGTTTGCTGCCAGTGACGGAATACAGATCAAAACGGCCGAATTGAAACAGGTCGATGAAATGTATTATTTGAATGCGCAGATGAATGTGAATCTGAGCCCGATGCAGGAGGAGGCGATCAAAAAAGGCGTGTCGCTGTACTTTATCACCGAGTTTGAGTTCAAACGCCGCCGCTGGTATTGGCTGAATGAGGATCTTGCGCGTATTACCCGGGTTACGCGCTTGTCCTATAACGCACTGTTGCGTCAGTATTTTGTTTCCGGCGTCAATGTGCATGCGCGTAGCGTCGACAAGCTCGAAGATGCGTTGATGATACTGGGGGAAATAAATGCCTGGCCGGTGATTTCCCGCAATCAGCTGGACAAGCATGAAACCTATCAGGCGACATTGAGTATGCGGCTGGATACGTCGCAACTACCCAAACCGTTGCAAATTAATGCGATTGCCACCGGTAGATGGGAGCTGGAATCGGCCCCGCTGGTGTGGATAATGAATCCGTGAAATACCTGGTTCTCCTTAGTTTTATTGTCGGTGCAGGGCTGGTTTATTTATTGTCCAGCGCGAGTGCGAATACAGACCTGTTTGCGCATAACTTTCCTTTGCTGCTTGGTGCAACCGGTACGCTGGTGGCAGCGATGCTGGCGCTGGTGGTGTATCAGGTTGTGCAGCTGCGCCGCAAAATGCGTGCCGGGGTATTTGGCACCAAGCTGACGATACGGTTGATGCTGGTGTTCGGGTTGATGGCGCTGTTGCCGGGTGCAGTGGTGTATGCCGTATCGGTGCAGTTTTTATCCAAGAGTATCGAGTCCTGGTTCGATGTGCGGGTGGACACGGCGCTGGGGAGTGGTTTGAATCTGGGGCAGGCAGCGCTGGATAACTTGCAGCGCGAGTTGACGGTGAAGGCAGATTCCATGGCGCAGCGGCTGGCTGAAACCCCGGCCAGTGCGCATGCAGTAGAGCTTAATTTGTTGCGCGAACAATATAATATTCAGGAAGCTACCTTATTTACCGAACGTGGCAAGCTGATTTCCTTTGCGGGAAATGAACGCTCTGGACTTACCCCTACAGCGCCGGATAACAGCATATTGCTGCAAGTTCGCCAGCAGCAGACTTACGCGCGTATTGAGAATGTCGGCGATCGCGGACTGTATATGCGGGTGGTCGTGCCAGTAAATTTATTATCGTTCACGGAAAATATCCGGGTACTGCAATTATTGCAGCCGGTACCGAAAAAGCTGGCTGACGATGCCGAAGCGGTACGTCTGGCTTATCAGGATTATCAGGAACTGTCATTGTCACGTCTGGGATTGAAGCGCCTGTATGGACTGACGCTGACGCTGGCCATGGTGCTGGCGCTGCTGGCGACAGTGGCACTGGCCTTTCTCATCAGTGAACAAATGGCCGCGCCGTTACGCGCTTTGGCCAAGGGAACACGCGCGGTTGCCAAAGGCGATTTCAGCCAGATGCATCCGGTCAACAGCCGGGATGAGCTGGGCATGCTGACGCAATCGTTTAACCGTATGACCCGTCAGTTATCGGAAGCGCGCACCACAGCCGAAGAAAGCCGTGCCCAGATTGAGAAATCCCGTGCCTATCTGGAAACGATACTGGGCAACCTGACGTCCGGGGTGGTGGCATTTGATGAACAGCTGCGGGTGCGCAGTATCAATCCGGCGGCCGCACAGATATTGGGTGTGGATGCGGATGTCTTGCGTGGCATGCAGCCCTATCAGTGGCCTGCCCAGGCACCGCAACTGGCGGATTTTGCGCATGCGATTGCTTCGCAATTCCAGGCGCATCCGGATGCGGATTGGCAGCAGCAGATAGAGTACCGCGGCAATCAGGAGAAACGCATGTTGCTGGCACGGGGTACGCGTCTGCCTAGCGGTATCGATAGCGGTTGCATCCTGGTATTTGATGATATTACCCATTTGGTACGTGCCCAGCGCGATGCAGCATGGGGTGAAGTGGCGCGGCGGCTGGCACACGAAATCAAAAACCCACTGACGCCGATCCAGCTTTCCGCTGAGCGTATCGAGCATAAGTTTGCCAGCAAGCTCAATCCCGCCGATGCCGATACCTTGCGGCGCTCCACGCAGACCATCGTGAATCAGGTGTCGGCGATGAAGGAAATGGTGAATGCGTTTGCTGAATACGCCAAGACGCCGCGTGCGCAGTTGCTGCCAGTGAATCTGAATGCGCTGATCGGCGAGGTGCTGGATTTGTACGGGCATGATGCTGCTATCCATCTGCAGTTGGCCGATTCATTGCCATTAGTGATGGGCGATGCAAAACTGCTAAGACAGATCATCCATAACTTATTACAGAATGCGCAAGATGCGCTGGTCGATATAGCTCAGCCGCATATCGTGATCAGTACGGGTAGTGCAGAACATGAAGTGCAGTTGATCATTACCGATAATGGCTCCGGTTTGCCGGAGCAGGTGATGGAGCGCTTGTTTGAGCCTTATGCGACAACCAAACCGAAAGGGACAGGACTGGGTCTGGCTATCGTGAAAAAAATTATAGAGGAGCATCACGGCATCATCCGCATGGAAAATCGTGCTGAGGGTGGAGTCGCTGTGTGTATTCGTTTACCTGCTGCGGAACAAGCGGGACAAGTGGAGCAAGTGGCATGAGTGGACAGATTTTAGTAGTTGATGATGAAATGGGGATACGTGAGTTGTTGTCCGAGATACTCGCCGATGAAGGTTATGATGTTGCGCTGGCCGAGAATGCTGCCGCAGCACGGGAGTATCGGCAGCGTACGCGGCCGGATCTGGTGTTGCTGGATATCTGGATGCCGGACATGGATGGTATCAGCCTGCTGAAAAGCTGGGTGGCGGGCGGCGAGTTGAACATGCCGGTGGTGATGATGTCGGGGCATGGCACGATAGATACTGCGGTTGAAGCGACACGTATCGGTGCGGTAGGTTTTCTGGAAAAGCCGATTGCTCTTAAAAAGCTACTGGAAACGGTGGCGGATAGTTTAAAGCAGGGGCAGACACGTGCTCCCGTGCTGGCGAATTCGAATGGCGGGGCGTATGAGGAGGTTGTGGCACTTGCACCAGTGCAGGCCAAAACTTTTGACGCTGTGCAAGCTCCGGTTCCCACCGTTGCAGCACATGATCCGGCTGGTTCATTCGCAGCCAGCATCCATGTCGCGCTGGATCTGCCATTGCGTGAAGCACGCGATCTGTTTGAGCGGCATTATTTTGAGCGATTGATAGAACAGACTGCGGGTAACATGAGCCGGCTTGCCGAGCAGGCTGGCGTTGAGCGTACTCATCTGTACCGCAAATTGAAGCAGTTGGGGGTGAAATTACCCAAAAAGCTGGAACATTAAAGTGGCGGTGACGGGGTTATGCGTGTAACCCCGCCCCGGCAGCTTTAGTAAGTAACGCGAGTAGTGCCGCCACCGCTGAGTACGCGTACTCTGTCACCTACCCGGAACTGTTCATCAGCGCCCTGGGTGATCGCAATAGTACGGCCGCTATCAAGCTTGACCGTGACTTCTACGCCGGTTTGCGATGTGACTTTTTCTTCCACAGCCGAACCACCGAGGCCACCAAGTACCGCGCCTAATACTGCGCCTGCAATCTGGCCGTTACCACCACCAATCTGACTGCCGGCAATGCCGCCTACGGCAGCACCCGCAACAGTACCAACAGGGGTTTTGGTGCCTTCAATTTTGACATTGCGTACCGCTACGACAACGCCGGTTTGCACTTCCTGCACGGTACGTGCCTGGCTGCGGCCATAATCGGCGCTGCCCAGGCCGCTGGCACAGCCGCTCAATGCCAGAGTGGCAACCATGGCAAATGCTAAAGGTTTGCTGATGTTCATAGTGATCTCCTGTTAAATATTAAGGCGATAGATGCAAATGCCGCGAGTTAGTTCAGCGCATTAAGCGAAATCATACCCAAATTCGGCTTTAAAAAGTTGCTTGATATCGTTCAGGCTGGGGGCGTGATTTTGACCGCCGCGATGAGCGATTTTGATGGCGCCCAGCAACGAGGCCAGCCGACCAGTAGTTGCCCAGTCCATGCCATTGGCAATGCCGTGCAGCAGGCCGGCACGGTAAGCGTCACCGCATCCGGTAGGGTCCAGTACTTCGCTGGCGCGGGCGCAAGGAATGTCGATAACCTGCCCGTCAGCATAGATGTGGGAGCCGAGCTCACCACGGGTGACGATCAGTGCCTTGACCAGTTGTGCCAGTTCATCCAGGGTTTTGCCGGTGCGGGTCTGCAGTAATTCGGCTTCGTAATCGTTGACGGTCACATAATCAGCGAGTTCTACAAAAGCCATCAGATCATTACCGTCAAACATAGGCATGCCCTGGCCCGGATCGAAAATGAAAGGTGTGCCTGCCTCTTGAAACTCGCGGGCATGTTGCAACATGCCATCACGGCCATCTGGAGAAATAATGCCGATGGTCACATCGCTGGCTTGATTGACATGGTTCAAGTGCGAGAAATTCATCGCGCCAGGATGGAATGCGGTGATCTGGTTGTCGGACAGATCGGTGGTGATGAATGCCTGCGCGGTAAAGCTGTCTTCAACATGACGTATATGCTGGCGACTGATATTCAGTTTGTCCAGATGGGCAGCGTAAGGAGCAAAATCTGCTCCGCACGTGGCCATGATTTGAGGGGTGCTGCCAAGCAGTTTGAGATTGTAAGCGATATTGCCTGCGCAGCCGCCGAATTCACGGCGCATTTCCGGAACGAGAAACGACACATTGAGCATGTGGATTTTCTCCGGAAGGATGTGATTTTTGAAATGGTCATGGAAAACCATGATGGAATCAAACGCTAAAGAACCGCAAATCAGAGCAGACATATTATTAATCGTGAGAGGATAATTTTGCGATTATATCAGTTGCCCGCATGCGTGCCAGTCATGTCGCATCACCCGTGTTTTGTTCATCAAATATTCATCATTTAATCATCATTCTGTCGTAAGCGGGCGATAGTCTGGAGGTATGAAAAAACTGCTGCGTTACGTACTGTGGTGTGTGCCCTTGCTGTTGCAGGCGAACGATGCCAATGCATGGGGTCTGTATACGCATGTGTATTTTGCGCAATGGTTGCTGTGGGGTGTGCCATTGCTAGACAGTGAATTGCGCCGCGCGGTCAGTCGCTATCCTAAATTAGTCATGGCCGGAGCGTGTTTGCCTGACCTGGCCATAATCGGTCGTGTCGTGGGGACGCAGGCATTTGAGCAAACCCATAACTGGCAGGACGCATCGCGTATGTTACAGTCCGCGCAGAATGATGCGGAGCGTGCCATCGCCGTGGGTTATTACAGCCATTTATTCGCAGATGTTGTTGCTCACCATCATTTTGTACCGGCGCATGAACGCTTATGGCTGGATTGGCCGATGTTAGCGCACACTGTCTCGGAATGGGCTATGGATGCACATATAAGCGAGCATTTGCTGGCGACACCAAACCAGTTGTTACGTGCTGGAGAGCTGGATATCGTGCCATTTGTGAGCCGCCATTTTGCGCTGCCCGAGCAGCAGACCAGAAGGGCGGTGCGCGTGCTGGCTCGTGCTGATCAGGGGTTGCGCTGGTGCCGGTTGCCGCAGGGTTTGTATCGTAATGTAATGCGTCTGGATAAGCGGGTGGTGCGTCGTTTTAATTATTTCATCAGTGAAACCAGCTCCCGATTTGCTGAGTTAAACCGGGTGCTGGCAGGCGATTCACCTATCCTGGATGCGAATGGCGGTTGTGCCAAAATGGCGCAGCAGCGTTTGGCGCAATTCAGCGATCATCAAATCAAACGCGGGCAACCGCTGCCGGATGATTGTTTCTACGGTTCTCCTTAACCTGACGTTTTTAGGTTAAAATCCAGAGTTGATTATTGGTGGCACAAAATCCTTGATTTTGCTGCGTGCTTTGTGGATTTAACGTTGGGATCAAGCATGAAATTCAATCGTATCTGTGTGTTGGGCGGCAATGGTTTTGTGGGCTCGGTTATTGTTCAAATGCTGGCTGCACAAGGGCGGCAAGTGCGTGTGTTGACGCGTAATCGCGATCGCGCCAAAGCCTTGACAGTCTTGCCGACAGTAGAAGTCGTGGATGCGGATATTCATGATCAGGTGGAGTTGAACCGCCAGTTTGAAGGCATGGATGCGGTCATTAATCTGGTTGGTGTATTACATGAAACACGTGCCGGTCGGGTGGATAAACCCTCGGCGCGTCGTGGCGATTTCCATGAAAACCATGTTGAGTTACCACGCAAAGTGCTGCATGCCTGTGCTGCGAACGGTATTCAACGCGTGCTGCATATGAGCGCATTGGGCGCTGACCCGACTTCCCAGAGCGCTTACCAGCGTTCCAAAGGCGTGGGCGAGGCATTGATGCGTGAGTCAGCTATGCCTAGCTCGGAGAGCGAGCGCTGGTATCTGGACGGACCTAAATTTGTGCATGGTTATGGCATGCAAACCACCATTTTCCGCCCGTCAGTGGTTTTCGGTCGTGGTGACAGCTTCTTGTCGATGTTCGCCAGTCTGGTCAAACTGTTACCTATCATGCCGCTGGCCAATGCTGGTGCGCGTTTTCAGCCAGTATGGGTAGAAGATGTTGCCAAGGCGTTTGTTGATGCGCTGGATAGTTCGGCAACCTATGGCGCTACTTATGATGTGTGTGGCCCCAAGGTTTATACGTTGCAGGAACTGGTTGAGTTTGTGGCGCATGCGGTCGGCAAAAGCCCACGTATCATTCCGTTGTGCGTAAATTTGTCGTATTTTCAAGCGTGGGCCATGGAATTCATGCCCGGTAAAAAGCTGATGACGCGCGATAATTACTACGCGATGCTGGTGGATAACGTCTGCAACAACCAGCATCCGGCACCGCCTAATTTACAACCGGCACCTTTGGAAGCAATTGCGCCGGAATACCTGAGTGGTGCAACACCACGCGGGCGTTATACCGCATTCCGCCACCACGCTGGCAGGTAATTTCGGAAATGGACGTGTTCGCGGTGGGTGGCGCAGTCCGTGATGGTTTGCTCGGGTTGCCTGTCAAAGACCGCGATTACGTTGTAGTCGGCGCAACCCCTGAGCAGATGGTGGCGCAGGGGTTTTTGCCGGTAGGCAAGGATTTCCCCGTCTTTCTGCATCCGCAATCCCGTGAAGAATATGCGCTGGCAAGAACGGAGCGCAAAACCGCCCCCGGTTACAAAGGCTTTGTGATTCATGCTGATCCCGATGTAACGCTGGAGCAGGATTTGGCGCGTCGTGATTTTACGGTAAATGCCATTGCACAGAGTGTCACCGGTGAATTAATTGATCCTTACCATGGTCAGGCGGATCTGGCTGCGCGGGTCTTTCGTCATGTCAGTGCTGCCTTTGCAGAAGACCCGGTGCGCATCTTGCGTGCCGCAAGATTTATGGCGCGGTTTTCTGATTTTTCCATTGCGCCGGATACCTTGCAGTTAATGCAGCAAATGGTCGCAGCCGGTGAGGTCGATCATCTGGTGCCTGAGCGCGTGTGGCAGGAGCTGGCCAAGGGGTTAATGGAAAAGCATCCTTCACGCATGTTCGCTACCTTGCGCGACTGCGGTGCGTTAGCGCGGATCATGCCTGAGGTTGACCAATTATTCGGTGTGCCACAACCAGCACAGCATCATCCCGAGATTGATACCGGGGTACATGTGATGATGGTGGTGGATTATGCGGCGAATCAGGATTACAGCTTGCCCGTACGTTTTGCTGCCCTTACCCATGATCTGGGTAAAGCGACCACCCCGCCAGAGTTGTGGCCGCGACATCACGGCCATGAAGCGCGAAGCGTGGAATTGACAAAAAAACTGTGTGTGCGTCTGCGTGTGCCGAATGAATGCCGCGATATGGCAGTCATTGCGGCGCGTTACCATGGTGATATACATCGCGCGCAACAATTACGGCCCGACACTATAGTCAAACTGTTTGAAGCCACGGATGCGTTTCGTCGCCCGCAGCGTTTCACCGAGTTGCTGCAGGCATGCGAATCCGATGCGCGCGGCCGTACCGGTTATGAAAATGTGGCATATCCCTCTGCTCCCTATTTGCAGGCAGCTCTGCTCGCTGCGCAGCAGATTGATACTGCAGCTATTGTGGCTGCCAGCACCGAGCCGGACAAGATAGGTTTGAATATCCGCGCGGCGCGTATTCAGGCGGTAAGTCAGTTATCGGTTTAGAACAGAGCTGATTTATCTGGGTTATACTTGTAGTTATGAAACTTATTATTCTCGATCGTGACGGTGTTATTAATTTAGACTCCGATCACTTTATCAAAAGCCCCGAAGAGTGGAAGCCGATTGCAGGAAGTCTGGAAGCAATCGCGCGCCTGAATCAGGCGGGCTATCGTGTCGTGGTGGCGACGAATCAATCTGGAGTGGGGCGTGGTTTGTTTGATATGGCCATGCTAAATGCGATCCACGCAAAAATGCATAAGGCAGTAGGTAGCGTCGGTGGTCGTATCGATGCGGTATTTTATTGCCCGCACGCGGCGGATTCGAAATGTGCTTGCCGTAAACCTCAGGCGGGTATGTATCTGGAAATCGCCGAGCGGTTTGATATGTCCTTGATAGGCGTACCTGTCGTGGGAGATAGCTTGCGCGATTTGCAGGCTGCTGCTGCAGTGGGTGCGGCACCGATACTGGTGCTGACCGGTAAGGGTGAAAAAACGCTGGCAGCTGGTAATCTGCCGGAAGGTACGGATGTTGTGACCGACTTGGCGAGTGCTGTTGATAGGGTATTGAAGTGATGGTAGTGCTGCGTTCCGTGCTGTTTTTGTTGCTGCAATCAGTGTTAACGATAGTTTTCGCTGTATTTGCGTTATTTACCTTTCCTTTCTCGGCGTTCACCCGTTATCGTCTCATTACTGGCTGGAACCGTTCGGTGGTGTGGCTGGCACGTTGGATATGCGGCATACGTTATCAGGTCATCGGCCTGGAAAATCTGCCTGATGAAGCTGCGATTATCATGGCAAAACATCAGTCGGCATGGGAAACCATTGCGCTGCCGATATTATTGCCTCCGATGGCTATCGTGCTGAAGCGGGAGTTGTTACGTATCCCGTTTTTCGGGTGGGGTATGGCCATGCTTTCGCCGATAGCGATTGATCGGGGTGATGGCAGGGCAGCTTTAAAGCAGATTGCCGAGCAGGGTAAGCAACGTCTGGCGGATGGTTTGGGTGTGCTGATTTTCCCGGAGGGTACCCGGGTCGCCTCAGGCGTGGTCGGGAAGTATGGAATTGGTGGCGCATGGCTGGCGACGCATGCCAAGGCGTTGGTTGTGCCTATTGCGCACAATGCCGGCGAAGTATGGCCGAAGAACGCGCTGTTGAAGCATCCCGGGTTGATCACGGTGAGTATTGGGCCTGCGATAGATCCGTCAGGTATGAAGCCGGATGCGCTCAACCAGCGGGTACAGGCGTGGATAGAAGCCGAAATGGCATTGCTGCCGAATTATGCGCAAACCGCAACGAAGTAATGAAGTCCGCCAAATTGTGTTGCACGGGGCGAAACAGTCGTACAACTTAAAACGGAGTTCTGCACGCAGAACATTGGCCATAACCATCAATGCGCAAGGTCTCGTCGTGCATGCGCCTTGGGCAATGGCGCTGTTGCAGATTGAGCGTTTTGTGCTGGACAAGGCGGATTGGGTTGTTGAAAAGCTGGCGGCACATGTTCGTATTGCCCCGGCTGCGCCCATCTGGCAGCATGGAATGGTATTGCGTGTATTGGGAACGGAACTTACTTTGGTAGTGGGGGCTCACATAGGGGCTGTGTCTATGCGGGATTCAGTTCTGTATGCGCCTGAGCTGGCTGCGGATGAGTTGAGTCGCAGGGTGCTGGCATGGTACCGGACTTTGGCAATAGCGCATTTTAATGACCGGTTAGCGCGGTTTGCACCGTTGTTGCCGCGTCAGCCAAACAGTCTGAAATTGAGCAATGCCCGTACGCGCTGGGGTAGCTGTACTCGGGATGGCGTGGTGCGTTTGAATTGGCGTTTGATACAGGCATCGCATGCGGAGATCGATTATGTGCTGGCGCATGAGTTGGCGCATCTGACGCACATGAATCATTCAGCAAGATTCTGGCAGGAGCTGGAGCGTATTTATCCGGATTACCATGTGCCGCATAAATTATTACGCGCACACGGCCATCGCTATCATCAAATTTCGTGATGATGAAAATGAACCTATGTCAGGCAGTTGGTTTCTAATTGATAAATTAACCTGGAATAACATAATGCGCCCGTCTGCTTTTTATATTGCTGTATTGAGTCTTGCCTTGTCGGCAATTACGCCTAGTCTGGCGGCAACGCCAGTAGTCAAAGTGCGTGCTGCAGAAGACAATTTGCCTAAGCAAGTGCTTACTAACCAGATATTGTATCAGTACCTTGTGGCTGAAATTGCAGTGCAGCGTGGAGATGTAGCATTGGCGAGTGAGGCGTATCTGGATTTGGCTAAAACTACGCGTGATCCGCGCCTTGCCAAACGTGCGACCGAGATTGCCTTGTATGCGCGCCAGGCTAAGGCTGCTGAATCTGCGTCCAGGCTTTGGCTGGACCTCGATCCGCAATCAGCCAGTGCTCGTCAGACCGCGACTGCAATATTGCTGGGGGGTGGCAAGCTGGATGACGCTAAGCCATATCTGCAGCAATTGCTGGCAGGCAGTCATGATAATGTCGGGGCTGAGTTCATGCACATTGGTGCAATGCTGGGTGGTCAGGCAGATAAGGCAGCGGGTTTAGCGCTGGTTCAGGAGCTTGCCCAGCCTTACCCGAATTTACCTGAGGCACATTTGGCGGTTGCGCAAGCGGCAGCGAGAGCCGGTAAGTTTGACTTGGCATTGGCTGAATTGGATATAGTGCATAAACTCAAGCCTGGCTGGGAAACGGCGGCGCTGTTGCGTGTTGAAGTGCTTAGTCGCGATGGCAGGCCAGATGGCATATTGTATGCGCAGGACTACCTCAAGCGTTATCCCGAGGCGAAAGAATTACGATTGGGCTACGCGCGTGTATTGCTAAATCAAAATCGTTTGCAGGAGTCGCGAGAGCAGTTCAGGATTCTGGCGAAAGCAGTGCCAACCAGTCCGGAAATGCAGCTGGCAATAGGGCTTATTTCGTTGCAGTTGAATGAACTGGATGCCGCAGATGCAGCATTTAAGGCGGCGCTACAACTGAACTATGTGGATCCGGGTTCCGTGCAAATTTACCTGGGGCAAGTCGCGGAAGCGCGAGGGCGTGATGACGAGGCTGCCACTTGGTATCGTGCCGTTACGACAGGTCCGCAATACTTGCTGGCACAAGTCAAATACGCGACACTCCTCGCGAAAAAAGGCAAACTGACCGAAGCGCGTACTTACTTGCATGATGTTAAGGTTGATAATGATGCGGATCGTGTGCGCCTGATACAGGCAGAAGCTGAGTTGTTGCGCGCAGCGAAAGACGATACGGCGGTGTATGCCTTATTGGGCGAAGCCTTGGCCACCCGGCCGGATTCGGTGGAGCTGTTGTATGACCATGCGATGGCTGCAGAGAAGTTGAATCATCTAGATGTGCTGGAGCAGGATTTGCGTCATGTGCTGAAATTGCAACCAGATCATGCCCATGCTTTGAATGCGTTAGGGTATACCTTGGCAGATCATAATATACGCTTGAATGAGGCGCAGGATTTGTTAGGTCGTGCGCTGAAATTAGCGCCGAATGATCCGTTTATACTTGACAGCATGGGTTGGGCCCAATATCGATTGGGTAAGCTGGATGCTGCAGTTGATTATTTGCAGAGGGCATTCGCAGCGCGACCAGATCCGGAAATAGCTGCGCATTTGGGTGAGGTTCTGTGGGTGCAAGGCAAGCACACAGAAGCGCGTCAATTGTGGCAGTCATCATTAACCGCCAGCCCAAAAAATCAGGCTTTGCTTGAAGTGCTGACGAAGTTCAAATAACGATGCTACGATGGTTAATATTGGCATTGGCAATATCAGGTGTGACGGGTTGTGCGAGTGTGCCTCCGCCAGTTGTGGTCACGGGGCTAAATCAAGCCAGGCAGGAGCGGTTTGAACTGGATGGCCGGATAGCAGTGCATTACCGCAATGATTCCTCAACTGCCTTGATCCATTGGCAGCACCGACCTGATGTAGATCATCTAGTGCTGTCATCCCCGTTGGGGCAGACGCTGACTGCACTTACCCGTGACGAGCAGGGGGTAAGCCTGATCGACAGCGCACAGAAAACGCATCATGCTGAGAATGTCGAAAGTCTGACTGAGCAATTGCTGGGCTGGAAATTGCCGCTGGAAAATTTATCTTACTGGATAGTGGGTAATGCGGTGCCAGGCCAGGCTTATCAAATGCAGCAGGATGCTGCACATGGTATTGCGCAGTTAACCCAGTCTGGCTGGGTGGTGACGTATAGTCGCTGGCAGCAAGTGGATGGTGTAAATCTGCCTAATAAACTGACCCTGGCCGGACAAGGAGTAGAAGTACGTCTAGTCATCGGGGAATGGAAGATAGTGGGTTTGGAATGAATGAATTGAATTGTCCTGCACCTGCTAAGTTAAATCTGTTTCTGCATATAATTGGTCGTCGTGCTGATGGATACCATTTGCTGGAAACCGTATTCCGTTTTGTAGATTATGGCGACCAGGTGAAGTTGCGCTTGCGTGATGATGGGCGCGTTGTGCGCGTAAAAGCGCTGGATGGCGTGCCGGAAGAACAGGATTTATGTGTTCGTGCGGCGCGGCTATTGCAGCAGGCCAGTGGTACATCGCTGGGCGTCGAGATTGAACTGCACAAAGTCTTGCCTATGGGGGGTGGATTGGGTGGTGGAAGCTCGGATGCCGCAAGTATATTGTTGGGGCTGAATCGGTTGTGGCAGCTAAATTGGCCGCGCGAACGTTTGCAAATCTTGGGGCTGCAGCTTGGGGCAGATGTGCCCGTCTTTATCTATGGACAGAGTGCGTTTGCGCAAGGAATAGGGGAGCAGTTGCAGGCGGTTTCACTCAAACCGGCCTGGTATTTAGTGCTGATTCCACCTGTGCATGTATCCACGCCAAAGATTTTTGCGCATCAACAATTGACAAGAGATAGTAAAACCATCACAATAACGGACTTTTCCAAGGCTGAAAAATTAACAGACCTGACGAGAAATGATTTGCAAACTGTAGTATGCGTGGAATATCCGGTAGTGGCAGATTATTTGGCTTGGTTAAGTCAATTTGCGCCAGCAAGAATGACCGGATCGGGAGCGTGTGTATTCGCAGAGTTCGCTGATGAAAGCGAAGTGCGAAAAGTATTTGCTTTGCTTCCACAAGAGATGCACGGGTTTGTGGCGCAAGGAATGGATAAGCATCCGCTCTATGAATTAGCGAAGTAAGCTGCGTTAAGCAGCTTGCATTAGCGTCAGTAACAACAGGGGAGTCGCCAAGTGGTAAGGCATCGGATTTTGATTCCGACATTCGCAGGTTCGATCCCTGCCTCCCCTGCCAAATTAAGTAGCTAGCTCAATACTAAAATAAAAGCGTGTAATGTGTCGTTACACGCTTTTATTTTTTGTGTTTGAACTAAAGTTTGTCTTCTGTATTTAAGGTTTTGCGGGGTGAGTTGTGGCCTACGATAGCTTGATGGTGTTTACCGGGAATGCCAATCCGAAGTTAGCTGAGGATGTGGTGCGTCATCTGAATATCCACCTGGGACGCGCAACGGTTGCACGCTTCTCTGATGGAGAGGTGATGGTAGAGTTATTGGAGCATGTGCGCGGTAAAGACGTATTCGTGCTGCAATCAACTTGCGTACCGACCAATGATAGCTTGATGGAGATTATGGTGATGGTTGACGCGTTGCGTCGCGCATCTGCAGGTCGTATTACTGCGGCCATTCCGTATTTTGGTTATGCTCGACAAGATCGTCGTCCGCGTTCTGCGCGGGTTGCTATTACCGCCAAGGTAGTGGCAAACATGCTGACCGGTGCTGGCATAGACCGTTTGTTGACGATGGATTTGCATGCAGACCAGATTCAAGGCTTCTTCGATATTCCTGTTGATAATATTTATGCGTCGCCGATCTTGTTGGGTGATGTGTGGAAACAATCCTACCCTGATCTGATTGTGGTATCGCCGGATGTGGGCGGTGTGGTGCGCGCGCGGGCGCTTGCCAAACGCCTGGAGTCTGACCTTGCCATTATCGACAAACGTCGTCCTAAGCCAAACGTGGCTAAGGTGATGAATATCATCGGTGATGTTGACGGGCGTACCTGCATCATCATGGATGACATGGTGGATACGGCAAACACACTGTGTGAAGCGGCGCAGGCGTTGAAGGATCGTGGTGCAAAACGTGTTTTGGCTTATTGCACGCACGGGGTGTTGTCCGGTACGGCTGTGCAGCGTATTAATCAGTCGGCGATAGATGAGCTGGTGGTTACGGATACGATACCGTTACGCGATGATGCGAAAGCCAGTCCGCGCATACGTCAATTGTCGGTAGCGGAGCTGCTGGCGGAAACGATGCGTCGTATCAGTAATGAAGACTCGGTGAGTTCGTTGTTTATGGAATGATTTCGGTGGGTGCGCAAGCGCCCATCATGTGTTCATCGCCTGGTCGCGGGGATGAATTAACCTCGGGTTGCATATGCAGCCCTTTTAACTGGAGTAGAAAATGGAAGTAATCGCTCAAAAACGTGACGTACAGGGTAAGGGTGCGAGCCGCCGCCTGCGTCGCAGTGGCAAAACCCCTGGTGTTATTTACGGTGGCGATAAGCCTGCGGTAAATATTGAACTGGATCATAACGCACTTTATCATGCTTTGAAGCGTGAATCATTTCATGCATCTGTATTAAGCCTGAGTGTGGATGGCGTTAAAGAAGCTGTGTTGTTGCGTGATTTCGTCATGCACCCATTCCGTGTTGAAGTTCAGCACGTGGATTTCCAGCGTGTAGACAAAACGCATAAAATTCACGTCAGCATACCATTGCACTTCATCAATGAAGATGTTGCGCCGGGTGTGAAACTGTCAGGCGGTAACGTTAGTCATATCATGACTGAGTTGGATGTCTCTTGCCTGGTGGATAACCTGCCTGAGTTTATTGAAGTGGATTTATCCGCTCTGGCAGCGGGTCACTCAATTCACGTATCTGAATTGAAATTGCCGGCTGGTGTGGAAGCTGTTGCGGCGCATAAGGGTGAAGATCCTGCTGTTGCAACTATTGTTGTGCCACGTGGCGCGGCAACGGAAGAAACGGCTGCGTAAATACTCCATCCCATGACGGCTATACGGCTTATAGTGGGGTTGGGTAATCCCGGGCGTGATTATGCCCGGACGCGTCATAATGCGGGATTCTGGTGGGTAACACAATGTGCGGAGCAAATGCATATTGTGTTGAAGCCGGAATCCCGTTTTTTTGGTGTGGCGGGTCGCGATATGAGCGGTGCCGAAATTAATCTGTTGATGCCGCAAACGTTTATGAATTTAAGCGGTAAGGCAGTAGCTGCACTGACACGGTTTTATAAGATTGCACCTGAAGAAATTCTGGTGGTGCATGATGAACTGGATTTGTCGCCAGGCGTAGCCCGCTTAAAACAGGGTGGTGGCCATGGCGGTCATAATGGATTGAAAGATATTGCGGTGCAGCTAGGCTCGCCGCAATTCTGGCGGCTGCGAATAGGAATCGGTCATCCCGGTCATAAAAACGAAGTCGCGAATTATGTGCTGAATCCGCCGCGAGCGGATGAGGCAGATTTGATCGAATCAGCGATCATACAAAGTCTGGTGCTTCTGCCAGAGATATTGCGCGGCGACTTTGCGGCCGCGATGCTAAAACTGCACACAAAAGCGTAACTATTATGAGTCTTAAATGTGGCATCGTTGGTTTGCCCAACGTCGGAAAATCTACTTTGTTTAATGCGCTGACCCGTGCGGGTATAGCTGCTGAAAACTATCCTTTTTGTACCATAGAGCCAAATACGGGTGTGGTGGAAGTTCCAGATCCTCGTATGGATGCGCTGGCGAAGATAGTCAACCCTGAACGCACCTTGCCAGCCATAGTGGAGTTTGTTGATATAGCAGGGTTAGTGGCTGGGGCATCAAAAGGCGAGGGATTGGGAAATCAATTCCTGGCAAATATCCGTGAAACGGATGCGATTACGCATGTGGTGCGCTGTTTCCAGGATGATAACGTAGTGCACGTTGCCGGCAAGGTGGATCCTATATCGGATATCGAAACGATACAGACGGAACTGGCATTGGCGGATTTGTCGACATTGGAAAAAGCGGTAGTCCGGTTCCAGAAAACAGCGCGATCCGGTGATAAAGAGGCAGTGAAGATTGTGGCCTTGATAGAGTTGGTGCGCGCTCATCTGGACACTGGCAAGCCGGTGTACGCGATGGATCTGGATACTGAGCAAATGGAATTGCTAAAACCGTTGTGTTTGCTTACCGCAAAACCGGTGTTGTATGCTGCAAACGTCGATGATTCAGGGTTTGAAAATAATCCTTTGCTGGATCGTGTTCGTGCATTTGCAGAAGCGGAAGGAGCGCCAGTCGTTGTCGTATGTGCGGCTCTGGAAGCCGAGATGGTGGATATGGATGAAGAGGATAAAGCCATATTTCTGGCTGACCTGGGTCAGTCAGAGCCGGGCCTGAATCGTTTGATTCAGGCTGCATACAGCCTGCTTGGCCTGGAAACCTATTTTACCGCCGGCGTAAAAGAGGTAAGGGCCTGGACGGTTCATAAAGGCAGCACGGCTCCTCAGGCGGCGGGTGTGATTCATACTGATTTTGAGCGTGGTTTCATTCGTGCCGAAGTGATTGGCTATGAGGATTTTGTTGCCTGCAAGGGTGAGCAAGGTGCAAAAGAAGCTGGGAAAATGCGATTGGAAGGTAAAGAATACATCGTTAAAGATGGCGATGTAATGCATTTTCGATTTAATGTTTGACAAAATTCAAGTCGTGTAAGATAATGCTTGGCTTGTTTAGGAGGGGTTCCCGAGCGGTCAAAGGGATCAGACTGTAAATCTGACGGCTCAGCCTTCGAAGGTTCGAATCCTTCCCCCTCCACCAGAATTAGTAGTGCGTGATGTATAGATGAGTGTGATGTTACGGATAGCGTCAGCTTGAATCCTGAATGCATCGTCGGCAATATCTGCGGGTGTAGCTCAATGGTAGAGCAGAAGTTTTCCAAACTTACGACGAGGGTTCGATCCCCTTCACCCGCTCCAGTTACTTTGCTCTATATGGGCTTTGTTAGTTTAGTAGTTTAAGTAAGTCGTACGCCCATGTAGCTCAGTGGTAGAGCACTCCCTTGGTAAGGGAGAGGCCACGTGTTCAATCCACGTCATGGGCACCAATTATTGATATTTTGTAGTCATCGTTAGGCTGAGAGGATATACATCATGGCAAAAGGCAAGTTTGAACGGACCAAGCCGCACGTTAACGTAGGTACGATTGGCCACGT